>DATKNZ010000028.1:0-4225 GCA_035541055.1 Candidatus Acidiferrum sp.
CAGACCCGCGTATTGCCGCGGATCCTGTCGTGCCCGGTTGCGCCGGTGCAGTATGTGCTGGCCAAGCTCATCCGGTGTTTCGTGCTATGCGCCCTTACGACGGTGCTGCTGTTGGTGGCCAGCGCCTTGATGTTCGGGATCAGATGGGGCAACCCGTTGAAGCTGGGGCTGGTCGTCTTCGCCTGGGCCGCATCCATGAGCGGTCTATTGGCGCTGGTTTTCGCGCTAGCCCGCACGAAGGAGCAGGCCAACGTGCTCTCGCCGATGGTCTTGATGCTTTGTGCGATGTTGGGCGGGGGCATGTTTCCTTACGAGAACCTGCCTGCGGCGCTCCAGGCGCTGGGCCAATACACGCCGAACCGCTGGGCCGTGCTGGCGATGTTGGGGGTCGTTCGGGCCAAGCCCGCCGCGGAACTCTTGGTCCCCATTACGGCTTTGCTGGCTCTGGGCATAGCAGGGGGTCTGCTGGGCCTGGCCTTGTTGAGGCGTCGCCTCGCTGCTGGAGACCGCGCATGAATGTCCTGCGCATCGCCCTGGGCGATTTCAGGCGAGTGGCCAAGGACCGCAGGGCGCTGCTGTGGCTGTTCGTCATGCCGCTGGGGATGGCTTACGTGTTCGGCAGCGCGATGCGAGGGTATGGGCCGCAGTCCACCTGGATTCCGGTGATTGATTTGGATCAGCACGAGCTTTCGGCCCTTTTTGTCCAGCAGCTCCGGGCGGACGGGTACTACATTGAGATGAAGGGCGCGGAGTGCCAAAGCGATCTGAAGCTGAGGTGGCCCTACGGGGTGGTGATTCCGCAGGGCTTTGGCGAGGACATCCTGCATGGCCGGCGGGTCAGGCTCCCCCTCATCAAAGGCAATGCGGCGCCCGACAAGTTCCTGGAAGTCCAATCGCGGCTGCTCCACGCCGTGGTGCACTTCACGGAAGGCCTGGCGGTGGCGGACGTCAGCCATCGCCCGTGGGACGAGGCCTCTCGCACGGCATTGAAGGCGGCGCTTGACCGGCCTCAACTGCTCACCTGGGTTCGGCAGAGCCACCGGACGCTGCGACCGCCGCCCGCGGGCTTCAACCAGAGCCTGCCGGGGATGCTGGTGATGTTCGTGCTGCAGATGATTCTCACCTATGGCGGGGCGATCCTGGTTCACGACCGCATCGGAGGGCAACTGCGCCGGCTCATGGCGGCGCCGGTGCGTCCGTTTCAGGCGTACTCGGGCAAGGTCCTGGCGCGCATTCTCCTTGGGTGTGTCCAGGCGGCGGTGCTGCTGCTCTGCGGGGCCGTGGTATTCCGGATGCCGATGGGGGACTACCCGGTGTTTCTTCTGCCGGTAGTGATTTCGCTCGCAGTTGTAGCCGGCTGCCTGAGCCTGCTGGCCGGTGTGCTGTGCACCACGGAGAAGCAGGTGACGCTGGTGGCGATATTTGGCTCGATGGTCCTCTCGGCGCTGGGAGGCTGCTGGTGGCCGATTGAGCTGGTGCCACAGACCTTCAAGACGGTCGCCATGCTCACGCCGAGTTACTGGGCGATGCACGGCCTGCAGAGCGTGATGTATTTTGGCCGCTCGCACGAGGTCCTCGTCTTCGAATGTCCCGTCCTGCTGGGCTTCGCGGCGCTGTTCGCCCTGGCGGCTGTGGGAGCGTTGCGCTTGCGCCGGAAGCGGGCGGAAACGGCCTCCTCCTGAAGCGGCGCTGGTCACTGTTCAGGCAGTAGCGTAAGCCTCCGGCTTGCGATAGTCCCAACAATCCTCTGGATTGTTGCTGTAGTGCGTTGTGTGCGGCAACCCAGAGGGTTGCCGGGACGGCGCAAGCCAGAGGCTTACGCTACTACCCGAATGGCTACCGGCGTTGAAGGAGGGATCGCGCTTTAGGGCGGAAGGATCACCACCCGGTAGAACCTTTGCCCCGGCCCCGGCGTGTCTGTGTCCTGCACCAGGATGCTGGACCCCGTGCCGGGCACATCGTCGGCGACCGTCTGCCACGAGGGCGGAGTCAGGCTGGCCGTCCATTGCACACGGTAGGTCTGGCCCAGGCGGCTCAGGAAGCTGATTCCGAACATAAGGTTCGTGCCGAGCGCACCGGAGACGGGAAAGGCGGCGCCCATATCCACGACTGTCGCAAAGGTCCAAACGGCGCCGGCCGTAGCGCCGGCGGTGGCGAGTTCGTCCACGCGCCAATAGAAGCGGCCGCTGGAAGCGAGGGGTCCCGGGCTGAAGGCCGGGGTGGAGAGAGTGCCTTCGAACTCCGGCGAGTTGGTCGTGGCGCCGGCCACGGCGTTGGAGTTTACGCCGAAGAAGAGGAGGTGTGCGGTTGCGTTAGTCCCCGCGGTCCAGCTCAGGCTGGCGTTGGTGGCGATACCCGTGGCGCCGTTGGCGGGGCTGGGGTTGACAGCGGGCCCGGCGACAGCCGCCGCGGGCAGCACGAACAGGGTAATGCTTTGGAGCGGCACGGTGCTGGTGAAGGTGGTGCCGGAGAAATGAATGTCGCTAAGGCGCGTGATGGCGTTGGCCGACGTGAGCTGCCAGGCCTGGGCGGTGCCGGCGGGCGTGAAATTGGCCAGCGAGATGGAGGCCGTCGCGCTGGCCGTGAGCTGCTTGTTGATCACCATGAGAGTGAGAGCGCCATCCGACGAGCGGAGTGCCGCGAACGTGGAGACGTTATCCGGGTCGGGCCCGCTGGCGCTGATGCTGGTGTCGCCAAAGGTGGATTTGTTCCCGTCGTAGTTCCGATACATGCGCATGGCCTTGTGGACGGGGTCGGTGGTCGCGACCGCTTCCCATCGGGTGGCCAGGTCAAGACCTTCCCGGCCGAAGATTCCCAGCACGTCGGCCTGCGCGGTGGCGCCGCCGATGTTGCCTTCGGCGCCCCAGTTGTATTCGGTGATGCCGATCTTCGTGCCGGGGTAGTAGCTGGCGACCCAGCCCTTCATGCGCGGGATGAGCATGAGGATATTGTTGGCTGGTTGCTCGCCGATCCAGCTCTCGTCCACGTAGTTGGTGTCCCAGAGCTGGCGGGTGGAGCGGTTGCGCAGGAGTTGGGTGGAAGGCGAGACGTCGCTACCGCCTTCGCCGCCCTGGGGGTAGCAATGGAGCGTGAAGTAGTCCAGCAGGCGCTGGTGGTTAGTGGCGGCATACTGGCTCAACTGGTTCAGTAGCCAGGGGCAGTAGTCCCATCCGCCGTTGGCATTGCGGTCGTGGTTTCCCGGATTCTGCTGATCGTAGCCGCTGTAAAAGTACCCGCTCCAGCCCCATTCCTCGGGCGCGCAGACCAGCGCGTTGGGGTCCAGCGATTTCACCAGGCTGGCGTAAGTGATTATGTTGGTGCGAATCTCCTGCATCGTCGGGCCGACGGGATGAATGTCCTGGTGGGTCGAGAACCAGATGGTTTCCTCGTTGTCCATCAGGTAGTAGCCCACGCCGCCGTTGGTCGAAGTTCCCCAGTTGTTGATCAGGTGTTGCACATAGGCCTGTTCAAAGGTGGAGTTGGTGGGGAAGTTGGCGTCGGTAGCAGTGTTCCACGTGATGGGTTTGCCGCCGTTGGTGCTGCTCAGGCCGCTGCCGGCATCGGTCCGGTACGGGTCGCTGGCGGTCTGCGGACCGTATTTGTTGGTAGAATAGCTCCAGAGGATGCTGCGGTTGGTCCCGAGCTTGGGCATCCAGCCGATCATGGAGACGGTGATCATGGGGTGTGCGCCGCCGTTCTTGCTATCGGCCACGAAGCTGTCGGCGCTGGCCGCGGGGGTGGCGCTATCGTCGGGGTAGCTCTCGAAGTACCAATCGGCCCCTTTCCCATGCGCATTGGCCAGCCAGTTGTAGGTGGTCTCCTCGTTACCGCCGGACCGGTTCATGGTGAAGTTCCCATCGGTCAACTCGTTGGCGGAGGCGAAGGCCACGCCGTAGATCAGCGGGCTGATCGGGTGGCGATTCTGCTGGGCGTCCACGGCGATGGTCACCGCTGTGTTGCCGATCACCGTCACGTCTGCGGCGGAGGAATCCACGGTGCCACCCGAGCCGTAGATCACCCGCGCCGAGAGGCTGTAGTAGCCCAGGCTGACATTAGTCCAAGTGAAGATGTACGGCGGGGAGGCATCCTCGTCCACCAGGTTGGTGCCGTTGCTGTAAAACTGCACCTTCGTGATCGTCTGTCCGTTCGAGACCACATTGGCCGCCAAAGGGATGCTGGCCGGGGCGGTGTAGGTCGAGCCGTCCGTGGGCGAGGTCAGCGTCAC
>DATKNZ010000029.1:0-20647 GCA_035541055.1 Candidatus Acidiferrum sp.
CGTTGAACCTCTGCAAACTTTGCAGAGGTTCAACGGTGAGGTCACGGGGAGGATAGGGTGTGGTGACGGAGTGGGCAGCGTGCGGGTTGGGAGGCGGATGCGGAAGTGCCGTGGGGATCGACAGTTAGGAGTCTGGTGCGAGATCGGGCCTTGCGGCTGGGGTTGGGCAGACCGGAGCGAAGCGTTCTCTGTAAGCGCCTATCCCTGTGCGATTTAGGCGCTAGCTACGCGCCATTCCGAGCCGTCCCAGGCTCGCAGCAATGAAGCAAGACGAGCGCTGCGAGCCGGGGACGGCTCGCGGTCAGGGAGAATGTGGCCGAGGCGATGACGAGGCTTGACATTTTTGGGCCGCCTTCTACGATACCCACCAATGTGCGGGCCCAGGAGTTGTCTCCGCCCGGCAGCCCACGACAGGGCGCGGTCGGTTCGAGTATCTGGACCCTCTGGTCACAGAAGAACCTAGCAGCCTATGAGAACAAAATGCCTACTCGCAGCGGCCCTGGTGGCCGTCCTGCCGTTCAGTTCAATGTATGCCCAGGCCCCTGCGGCTCCCAACCTCTCGCCCGCCGCGGCGGAGGTTGCCCGGCTCGCCGGCGCCGGAACCAGTGAAGATGTGGTGCTGGCCTTTGTGCAGAACTCGCAGGCGCCCTTCAATCTTACTGCGGACCACGTCCTCTACCTTAAGGACGTCGGCGTCCCCTCGGCTGTGGTCGCGGCGATGCTGAACCACGACTCGGCCTTCCGCGCACAGGCCCCGGCTCCAGTGGCGGAACGCCCCCAGCCCGCAGCGGCGCCTGTGCCGATGGCCGCTCCGGCTCCGGAGCCCGGGCCCGCTGCGCCGGCTCCAGCGCCGCCGGCCCCGGTGGCGGTCAGCACTCCGCCGGCGGACGTCGGCTACTTCTATAACGATCTCTCGCCTTACGGCACGTGGGTAGACATGCCGGGCTATGGCTGGTGCTGGCAGCCGGCGGTGGTGTCCACGGTGGTCGGCTGGCGCCCTTACTGCCATGGCGGGCATTGGGCATGGACCGACGGCGGCTGGTTCTGGGCGTCGGACTACTCGTGGGGCTGGGCGGCGTTTCATTATGGACGCTGGCAACTCCATCCTACCGCGGGCTGGGTTTGGTTCCCGGCGCGCCAATGGGCGCCTGCGTGGGTCGTGTGGCGCTCGGGCGGCGACGCTTGCGGCTGGGCGCCACTGCCCCTGCACGCGGACTTTGTCGTCGGCGGCGGCTGGCGCTTCAACGGCGTGGCGGTCTCCGCCAGCTTCGACTTCGGCCTGAGCGTGGGCTGCTTTAGCTTCGTCAGTGTCGGCCACCTGTGCGACGCCAATATCCACACCTATTGTCTGCCGCCCGCGCGGGTCACGGCCATCTACCATACTACGACGGTCATCAACAACTACACCGTGGTGAACAACACTTTCGTCAATCACGGCATCAACGTGGCCGTGGTTGAGAAGGCATACGGGCGCCAGTTCGAGCGGGTTTCCATTCACGATTACAAAGCCGGCCCGGGCGGCGGGAATGGCCTGGTCTTCCGCCGCACGCTCGGCACGCCGGCGCCGCTCCACACCCTATCCGCCACCAAGCTGGACACCCACGGACATATCAATCCGTCCTCGACCACTTTCTACAAGTTGTCCAACAACACGGCGGCGGGCACGTCCGGAAAACCCGGCAACGGCGGCACACAGGCGACGAAGTTCACTCCGACGGGCACCAAAACTGTGGGCGCGACACATAACTTCAGCAATGAGACGTTGAATAACAACACGCACCCGACATACAGCACTGGGTCCTCAACCAAGCTCACGACCACCGGCCACACCGGGACGCTAAGCGGCAATTCCACTACTGCCGGCTCCAGCTCCTCCACCCTCAGCCATTACGGCACTACGACCGGCGCCGGCTCGAATCTCAAGCTGAACCAGGGCTCCGCCACCAGCTCCGGCTCCGGCTCGGGCAACCAGTGGAGCGCAACCGACACCCACAAGCCGCTCCATCCGGAAGACGTCCGCGGCGCCAGCAGCCTGACCTTGCGTGATAAGAAAACGGCAACCTCCTCCACCTCGGGCAGCAGCGCGAACACCTATTCCGGTTCGAGCGGTTCCAGCTATCAGCATTCGACCGGCGGCTCTTCGGGCACGTCCAGCAGCTCCAAGGGCTCCTCCGGTTCCAACCCCAACAAAGGGAATCAACAATAGTTCCGGCGGCAGCAGCGGCTAGAACCGTTAGCCCGCACGCGGCTATTCAGGCAGTGGCGTAAGCCTCCGGCTTGCGCCCGTCCCGGCAACTCTCTGGGTTGCCACGGGACACGTTCTGCCCCTTTCCTACATAGTTCACATGAATATGCGGCTCCACTGCCGCGTGATGGCTCTTGTTCTGGGCGGTCGAAGCAGTGAAAGTCCAGCCGGACAGAGGCCTTGGTTGCAAGGCTGCTGGGCTACGCCTGAAGGATTGCTGCGCCCGGTGATGGGCGCGCTCCGCTAAACAGATACGGTTAATGTGAGCGATAACGGACGAAAATGATCATGAGACCCGACCCACGTATTCAGATTCCAGCCTGTTCCGCAGTGTTGTTTCTGGCAACGCTCTGGCAAGCCGAAGCCGGCGACGGCGCCAGTTTCGTTTCCCAGACAGTCCCCACCAATACGGTGGTGGCGCCGGGACAGACCTTCACCCAGACCTGGACCCTGCAGAACACCGGCACGACAAGCTGGTCTCCGGGAGAGAGCGGTTATGCCTTGATGCTCTCCGGCATGGACAGCCTGGGAGCTGTGCCGGTTGCCACAAATGTCATTTCCACCCTGTTCCATCCATACGCGACGATAGACAGTGGAAGCTCGATTGGCCCAGGGGCCACGGCGACCTTCAGCCTGAGTTTTATCGCGCCGGAAACCCCCGGCACGTATTCGGATTGCTTTCAAATGGCCAACGCGAGCGGCGTTGCGTTCGGTCCCCAAATGGGCGTGCAGGTTATCGTGCAGCAGTCGGGGCCCGCCGGCCAATACGACCGCGCGAGAGCTGTGTCGTATGCGAACAATTATGGGGGGTTCGTATGCAGCGATGGATACTTTTGGACCAACGGGTCGGGCTACGGCAACTTCGGAGCATTGGCGCCGGTTCCGACCAGCCCAATCGGCGATGATTGCGCGCATTTTGTCTCGTGCTGCATTGGGAGCGAGCCAAACCAGAAGGGCGGCGGGCTCAGCATTCCAGGCCGGGTGCCGCCGACCTATGGAGAACCTGGTGCGGGACGGCTTGTCGGCACTTGCCTGATAGGAGCGGGTCTTGCCACGGAGGTGTTCTCGCTAAGCAGTCTGCGCCCTGGAGATGTCATCGCCTGGAACTGGGAGGGTGACGATAACATCGGCGACATTGATCACGATACGATCTACCTGGGGAACGGCCTGCTGGCGGCGCATTCCGCTTCGCACGTGGATGCTACCACCGCGTATTACCAGGAGTCAGAGCCAGGTTGGGAGTGGCATCTGATCCACATATTTGACTCCGGGGACACGACTCCGCCGGTCGTCTCCATCGCCAGTCCCACGAACGGGCAGATCTTCACCGTTTCAAACATTACGGTCAGCGGCACGGCTTACGATCCCGGTTCTCCGAGCACTGGCGTGATCCTGGTTGAAGCGCTGGTAAACGGGAACGGCGACAGCCTGGAGCCGGCGAGCGGCACGACCAATTGGATGGTATCGGTGTCATTGAGTCCAGGGACGAACACAGTTTACGTCGCCAGCCAGGATGGCGGCGGCAACTATTCCGCCGTCGCTTCGGTGAACGTGACCTACCAGGCTTCGGCGATTACGTTGAGCCCGCCAGCGCTTTCGAACTTGGCGCTACGGGCGGCCTACAGCCAGAACGTGACGGCGACAGGCGGGGTCCCGCCTTACACCTTTGGCATTACCTCCGGAAGCCTGCCCGCCGGCCTGAGCCTGTCAAGCAGCGGGACTTTAAGCGGCACGCCTTCCGCAGCCGGAACCAGCGCCTTTACCGTAACCGCGACGGACAGCACCGGTTACTCCGGCAGCCAGGCCTTTGTTCTGGTAGTAATATCGAGCCAGGGTTATGCGTCCGGAGTAACCAATACCGCAGGGCAAATCCAATACTGCCTGAATGCCCCCGCCGGCACTGTGCAGGTGGTTTTTGACAACGGAAGCACCCTTGCCAGTTTAGGCTCCCAGTGCGCCGGTCTCCACTCCTTCGGCCTCGGCGCGCACACTAACTACTCCATTGCTGTCTCGAACCAAGGCTCAGGCTCGCCGGTGCAAGTAAGTGTGGATAGCACGTTGAATGATTTTTATGGCCCGCGAGGGGTCGCCGTGAACCTGAATGCGAAGAACGCCAATTTCGGGCGTATATATGTGGCCAATGCCGCTGTGGGCACCGATTCCCGCCGGACAACGCAAAGAGGCGTTTACGCGCTCAATGCCGATCTGTCCGACGCTTTCGGATATGGCGCCACTGCCTATCCGCCCATCGGCACAGCGACCAACCAGATCCAGTACGGCTCCAGCACCACCTATGCTCCCTACCATCTTTCCGTGGGGCCGGACGACATGGTTTATCTGGCCGACGCCAGCGGGGCACTGGGCGTCGGCACGACAGTCGGGGGCGGCGTCTGGATGCTGTCGCCCGACCTGACGAAGACAGTGGATTTGTTCCCATTCAACGGGACTCTCAGTTCTCCCGGACTGGTTTGCGCAGTGGGAACGCCGAATGTCTCCGGCTCCGTCGCGTCCGGCGACCTCGTCCTCTACACTGTGGAATGGAATCGGCAGCCCTACAACAATATCTGGCAATACAACCTGGGCCGCGGACCTTTCCCCTGCACCACGGCCCCGGTGCAATTGGCCAGCGCCGGCATTCCATCCGTTAATGAAGTGCTCGCCGATCTCTGCATTGCCCCCGACGGGAAGTTCTTCGCCTGTGAATACCGCCTTAGCGCCACGGGCGGAAACGTCAGCCTCCGGGTCTATGCCAAGGACGGCCTGACTTACCTGTGGGATTCCTCGACCGCCGCCGGTGGCACGGACCCGTTTGTCAATAGTTGGTGCATGGCGGTTTCACCCGATGATCAATATGTTGCGACTGGCACAGGCGGTGGATCCATAGACCTGTGTCATCTGACCAACGGAATCCCCGATCTCTCTACGTTCAGGACGATTGCGGCGGGATTCGGCGGCACTTGTCGTGCTGTTGCCTGGGACATGGCGGACAACGTCTATGGCGTCAGCGGTTCTGACGACCTTCTGCGAGTCTTTTCCCTGGGTCTAAGCGCTGTTGCCATCACCAGCAACGACCTTACCGGCACCAATGGGACATTTCAGTTGCTGACCGCCTCCTCTCCGCCGCTGATCCTCGCGCAGCCGCAGAATCAGCAAACGGCGGCCGGGTCTAACGCCACTTTTGCCGTCAATGCCTCGAGCGTCTCCGCCCTGAGTTATCAATGGAGGTTCGACGGAACAGATCTGCCGGGGGCGTCAACCAGCGTCCTGACCATTACCAATGTCCTGTTGGCCAATGCGGGCAGCTACCAACTCGTCGTGACCAACGCCAACGGCGCTGTCACGAGTGCCGTCGCCGTCCTGGCCGTCAACAAGGCCGATCCCATTGTGACGGCGTGGCCGGCGGCCAGTGCGATCACCTGCGGTCAGACGTTGGCCGCGTCGGCTTTAAGCGGCGGGACAGCGACGCCCGCAGGTTGCTTTGCCTGGACGACGCCTGCCGTTGCGCCGACCGCTGGAACCGCCCTGCAGAGCGTGACCTACACGCCCGCCGACATTACTGACTACAATTGCGCCACCGGCAGCGTGAGCCTGGTGGTAATGCCGCCAGCGACTCCGCCCGTCCTCTCCAGGGCGGGGCAATCCGGCGAATTCTTCACCTTCACTTGGAGCGCGACGCAAGGCCAAAGGTATCAAATCCAGTATATCACCGACCTGAGCCAAACCAACTGGACTGATCTCGGCGACGCCATGACGGCGACCGACTCCGCCCCGACAGCCTCCGATTCGATCACCAATTTGCAAAGGTTTTATCGCCTCGTGCTGTTGCCGTAGGTTGCGAGCAAAACGGAACGTAATCAGGCTGGGCCGGTCTGAAGTTACGAACTATTCACAGCGCAGGCCGGATCATCAAAAGACGCTTGCTCCCAGCTAGCTTGCTGGTGGGCCTGGGCGTGTTGCAGGCCAGGGCGGAGGCCAATAGCGGCCCCCACTCCGTCCCGGAGCTTCAAAAGGCAATCGAAGCGATCCTCAAGGAAACCAAAACGCCCGGTGCAGCCATCGCCCTGGTCACAAGCAACCAGGTCGAGCGGCTGGCGGGCATCGGCAAGGCCGACGTGGTCGCCAATCTGCCGGTGACGCCGGACACGCTGTTCCGCCTCGGCTCCGTTTCCAAGGGGTTCGTCGCGTTGGCCGCACTGCAATTGCAAGAAGCGGGCAAGCTCAAGTTGACCGACACCGTGCGGCAATGGGTGCCGGACGTGGCGTTTGCCAATCCCTGGGAAGTGACCAATCCCGTGCGGCTCGTGCACTTGATGGAGCACACGTCCGGATTCGACGAGATGCACCTGCGCGAATACGCGCTCAACGATCCGGCGATCACCTTGAACGCCGCGCTGGCTTTTGGGGCGTCGTCGCGCGTGTGCCGCTGGCCGCCGGGCACCCGCATGGCTTACTGCAACTCCGGTCCAGCCGTCCTCGCGGCGGTGATTGAAAAAGCCTCCGGTGAGCGCTTTGAGGATTACATTCAGAAGCACGTTTTACAGCCGCTGCACATGGACGGCGCGAGTTATCTTTATACACCTGAGGTGCAACGGCGGTTAAGCAAGTTGTATCGGCCCGATGGGGTCACGCCCTACCCTTATTGGCACCTCGGCCTGCGGCCCACCGCCGGGCTGAACGCCTCAGCGCGAGACATGGCGAATTATCTTCGCCTCCTGCTTCAGCGCGGCAGTCTCGACGGCACGCAGTTGTTGCAGGCAGCATCCATCGAGCGCATGGAACGGGGAGAGACATTGTCATCGGCCAAATTGGGCCGGATCGCCGCATACGGCTTGTTCAATTACGAATCCGTCCATGGTCCTTTTGTGTTTCATGGCCATAACGGCGCCGTGATGGGCGATATCACGGAGATGGGATATTTGCCCGGCCAAGGCTGCGGCTACGTGGTGATGATCAATTCCGGGAGTTTCATTGCCGCATGGCGGATTGCCAACCTGGTGCGGGACTATTTGCAACTCCGGCTGACTCCGCCGCCGCTGCCGCCGGTGGTGCCAGTGCCGGACCAACTCAAGCAGCATTATGCGGGATATTATCAAGACATCAGCCCGATGATGCAGTGGTCCCAGGGCATAAACCGGTGGCTCAACTCCCGCACGCTCACGGTCACCTCCAACGGACTGGCGGTCAGCTTCCACGGATTCTCCAAGCATCGCGTGCTGCCGGTGACGGAACGACTGTATCGCAACGAGGACGCCTCTTTGTCCACGCTCGCCTTGCTGCCCGACGCGGATGGGCACACCTTGATCCAATGCCGTGAGGGGATTTACGAGCGGATTCCGGCGCTGGAATACTGGGCGCAGTTGGCTGGCGTCGCCCTGGTGTGCGCGTTGGTCGTGAGCTCGTTGGTCATGGCCCCGGTTTGGATGGTGAGAAGGTGGCTGGGCAAATCCCGCAATCCGGGGCCGCTCTCGGTGCGTCTCCTGCCGCTGCTGAGCGCCCTCCTGCTAACCGCCTTC
The DNA here is from genome assembly GCA_035541055.1 of Candidatus Acidiferrum sp. GTDB lineage: Bacteria > Verrucomicrobiota > Verrucomicrobiia > Limisphaerales > UBA8199 > JAPLUA01. Next base: position 7,759 of record DATKNZ010000029.1, read on the forward strand.
GCGGTGTTGCTCGCGAGCGGGTTTCGAGGCCTCCTGTCCGGCCAATACATTGACGACGTCAGCCTGGGCACTCCGAATCTTCAGACGGTGAGCCTGTGGCTGGCGAGCCTGGGCTTTCCGCTGGCCGCCGCCGCGAGCTTGTATGTCGTCTGGCGCGAGCGGCACACACCCATGAAACGCGCGGCCTACTGGTATTCGGTGCTGGTTGCGCTGACGATGGCAGCGGCGGCGGTTTATCACGGCTGGTGGGGCCTGATTGGACTGCGCCTTTGGTCGTAATGGAGACGCTGGCCGGCCTTTGAATCACTCGCTCAGAGGTCCTTTTTGCCTTTGAGCAGGCCATCCCCCGCATCCGTCAGCCTGGAGGCTTCGGTTAAAACCCTCTTGTGAACCGGGCGATTAACAAAGTGGATGTTCTCAATGGTGAAGAAAGCGTGGGGGGTATGCTGCTGAATAACGTCAAGCGCGTGCTTCTGGTTTTTGCGGTTCACGACCACGAACAAAAGCCCCACCTCGCCCTGCATGCCGGTCGCTTTGACGGTCGTTAGGCCGTACCCCTCGGCTCGTAGGGCCGTCGCCAATCCCCTCGCGTCAACCCTGGTAATTACACGGATCAGCTCGTGCCCGATTGCCAGCTTCTCGTCCAAAATCATCCCCACGTAATTTCCCAGTGCAAAGCCACCCGCATACGCTACATAGCAGACCCAACTGTTCAGGTTTTGCATGATCCGGGTTATGGCTACGATCCAGATCAATATCTCGACGAAGCCTATAACTGGCGCGACCCTTTTGAGCCCCTTCGTCATGAAGATGATGCGCAATGTATCGAGCGATACGTCGCAGATCCTCAAGCAGCAAATGAACAGAGGTAGAAGGACTAGATCGAACAGCGGAGTGTGCGGAAATTGCATACGGTCTTCAAAAGCAGAGCTCAAGCCGCGTTGCACCGAGCGCGGGCGAGTTCAGGCAGGCGCGATCTTCGGCAATCTGGCCGAAGAAACCAAGCTCAATTCGCCCGCAGGCCGCACGTAGCATCTCGACTACGGCTTGAAGACAGCCCTGTGGGGCATTGGTTACATCGCGCAACCAGATTTTCCGCGAGATTTGGCGAATGGCTCTGACCTGCTCGAACGTCCAACCTTCAGAAAACCAGCATGGCATCAAATGTGATGAGCAAACCACGGAAGGCGAAGAATATGAAAAGAAACTCACGATCGTCAGGGTTCTTGTTCCTGGTCACATTGGTATCCCTGTGCAGCGTGGCGACTCCCCTGCGGGCGGAGTGGGCCAGTTTGCGAGCCAATAACCGCCCGGGAGTGCGAAGGCGCTCCGAGATCGAACCGGAGCGAAGGTATGCGGCCTTTTGGGCGGGCTTTTATCCGGGGATGGCAGTGGGCGGGTTGCCCGTCGGATATGTGCAGGCATCGGTCGGCACGACCGGCTACTATTACTATGACGGGGTCTTTTTCCGGCCCACCACGGAAGGAGCCTACGAGGTCGTTGCGCCGCCCATCGGCGCTGTCGTGCCGCAAGTTCCTGATGGGGCGGAGGCCATGCTGATGGGACCGGACACTTACTACTACGCGGGAGGGGCGTTCTACCTGCAAGGGCCGAATGGATTCCGCGTGGTAGCCGCGCCCACGGGCGCGACGGTGACCGCGCTTCCCATCGGTGCTGCACCAGTCGTCATCAACGGCGTGATGTACTACATGGCTGGCTCGACGTATTTCCTGCCGGTGATCCAGGCCGGGGCGACGGGTTACGTCGCGACTCAACCTTGAGGCGGTCATGCCGGCAGGGGCTGAAGAAGCCTTTCGCTTTCCGCCACCTTGATCCATCCTGCCCGGGTGGAACCGTTATCCGCAGCCGAGGTTAAACAAGTGGTCGCCGCGGCGCTCGCCGAGGACATCGGCAGCGGCGACGTTACCACGCTTGCCGCCGTCCCGGAGATCGCGCAGGCCAGGGCCGTCATGCGCGCCCGCGAGGGGTTGGTGGTCGCGGGACTCGCGCTGGCGGAGGCGGCATTCCGCGAGTTGGCGCCAGGCGTCGAGCTCACCCGGACCGCCGAAGACGGTCAGTCCATCCCCGAGGGCAAGCCGCTGCTGCACGTTGCCGGGCCGGCGCGCGCGCTGCTCGGCGCCGAGCGGGTTGCGCTCAATTTTATGCAGCGCCTCTCCGGGATCGCCACGCTGACGGCCCAGTACGTCGAGGCGGTCAACGGGACACACGCGCAGATCCTCGACACGCGCAAGACCACGCCCGGCTGGCGGCGCCTGGAGAAATACGCCGTGGCCTGCGGCGGCGGGCGCAACCACCGCCTGGGATTGTTCGATATGGTGCTCATCAAGGACAACCATCTGGCCGCGCTCCGCGAGGCGTCGCCCAATCCCATTGCCGCCGCCGTCGACCGCGCCCGGGCCAAGTACCCGCAGCTTGCCGTGGAAGTGGAAGCGGACTCGCTGGAGCAAGTCGAGCAGGCGGTGGCGGCCCGAGCGGACATTGTCCTGCTGGACAACATGAACCTGGTCCAGTTGCGCCTGGCCGTGCAGAAATGCAAAGGCCGGGCCAAAACGGAAGCCAGCGGCGGAGTGACTTTGCCCGGTGTGCGCGCCATCGCCGAAACTGGTGTGGACTACATTTCCGTCGGCGCGCTGACCCACTCCGCGCGCGCCGTGGACATCGGCCTGGATTTCGAATGAGCCTTGATGCGCAAATTCTGAGCGCCCTGCGAACGGCGGGGGACGACACAGTCTCGGGCACGGAGCTCTCCCAGCAGCTCGGCGTCAGCCGCGCGGCGGTCTGGGCGCGCATCGAGGCTTTGCGCGCGCTGGGCTACGACATCGAGGCCAGCCCGCACCTGGGCTACAGGCTGCTGAACGCGCCGGATGTCCTCCACGCCGACGACTTGATGTCACGCCTGGCCGGAACAAGGGTTATCGGGCGTGACGTGCGGGTATTCCAGGAAACCACTTCCACCAGCGACGTCATCGAGAAGCTGGCGCGCGATGGCGTCAAAGAAGGCGTGGTGGTTTTCGCCGAGTCCCAGACGCGCGGCCGGGGCCGCCTGGGACGGCAGTGGGTGTCGCCTGCCAAAGCCGGGCTTTGGTTTTCCGTCCTGCTGCGGCCGCCTCTGCGCCCGCACGACGCCACGCAACTTGTGGTTGCCTCCGCCACCGCCCTGCGCCGGGCGATCGAGTCGCATACCAGCCTCAAGGCGGAGATCAAGTGGCCCAACGATGTGCTGTTCCGCGGCCGGAAGCTCGCCGGGATTCTCACCGAAATGAGCGCCGAACTGGACCGGGTCAAGCACCTGGTCGTCGGCATCGGCGTCAATGTGAACCTCGACTCGGGAGATTTCCCATCCGAGTTGCGCCGGCAAGCCACCTCGCTCAAAGCCGAGCTGGGCAGGGCTGTTTCACGCCCAGAGCTCGCCATTGCCGTGCTGCGCGAGTTGGCCGTGGACTACCTCCGTGTCCTCTCAGGCGAGTTCCCCGCGGTCGCCGACGAGTGGGAGCAGCATTGCACGACGCTGGCGCGGGATGTGGTCATCCACACCGGCGAGCGAGAAGTCAGGGGCCGCGCCGAGGCGCTCGGTGAAGACGGCGCGCTGCTGCTGCGCACGGAACACGGACGGCTGGAGCGGATCATCGGAGGCGACGTCACCCTGGTGCGATGATCCTGCTCCTGGACATCGGCAACACGAACACCCACGTGGGGCTGGGCAACGGCAGGCGTGTCGTCAGGCAAATCAACATTCCCACCTCGATGTGGTTCGATGGTGTCCCCGCGCGGCGGCTCACGAAGCTGGCAGGACAGCACCGGCTCGAAGGGGCCGTTCTCTGCAGTGTCGTGCCGCGCGTCACGCCGCGGGTGAAGCGAGCGGTCAAACGCCTCTGGAACCTGCCCTGCCTCGAGCTGACACCCAGGACCCTGCGGGGCGTCGGCATCAATTACCCCCGGCCCCGCACCATCGGTCCCGACCGGCTGGCTAACGCAGTCGCCGCGCGTCATCACTTCGGCGCCCCGGCGGTCGTAGTGGACTTCGGCACGGCGGTGACGTTCGACGTTGTGGACCGTGCGGGCAATTACGTTGGCGGTATCATCGCGCCCGGCCTCGCCGCCATGACGGAGTATCTGCATGAGAAGACCGCGCTGCTGCCCCGCATCCGCATCCGCGAGGTGAAGAGCGTCATCGGCAAAAGCACCGAGCACGCGATGCTGGCAGGCGCGGTGCACGGCTATCGGGGCCTCATCCTGGAGCTGATCCGGCAACTAAAGCGCGAGCTGGGCGTGCGCCGCTTGCCGGTCGTGGCCACGGGCGGTTACGCGGAACTGATCGGCTCGAAGCTGAGCGCCATCACCGCCGTCGAGCCGCTCCTGACGCTGGAAGGACTCCGGCTCGTTTGGCAGCAAATTAGTGTCGAGTCTAAGGTCTAAAGTCTTGAGTCACTTGCAATCGTTGACGCAACTCAAGACTTTAGACTTTGGACTCAAGACTGACAGCGCCACTTGCAACTTGAAACGAGCAACGTGAATTCTGAGTATCCCGCCCGGATGAACCGCATTGTCGAACGCTTCGCCCAGCTTAGACGCGAGGGCCGGAAGGGCTTCATCGTGTACATCGGCGCGGGTGACCCGGACCTGGAAGCCACGCGCCAGCTCGCGTTGGCGTTCGACCAACTGGGCGTGGACGTCCTGGAGCTGGGTGTGCCGTTCAGCGATCCGCTCGCCGACGGGCCGGTGAACCAGCTTGCCGCGCAGCGCGGGCTGCAATCGGGCGCCACGCCGCCAAAGGTACTGCAAACCGTGGCGGCCATTCGCAAAGAGTCACGCATCCCGATCGTGCTCTATATTTACTTCAACCTGGTCCACCGGCACGGCGTGGAGCAGTTCATCCAGGATGCGGCGGGCGCAGGCGTGGACGGTTTGCTCGTGCTCGACCTGCCGCCCGAAGAGAGCGACGGCTACGAAGCGCTGATGCGCCGGGCGGGGCTATGCAACATCTACCTGGTCGCGCCGACCACGCCCGAGGATCGCATCGAGCTGATCGTCAAACGGGCTGCCGGGTTCATCTATTACGTCTCGCGCGAGGGCGTCACGGGCATGCAGACCAAGGTGGCGGGTACCATTGCCCAGATGACGGCGAAGATACGCGCGCATACCGATCTGCCGATCGCGGTGGGCTTCGGGATCTCCACGCCGGAGCAGGCGCGAACCGTGGCGGCGAGCGCCGAGGCGGTGGTGGTCGGCAGCGCCGTGGTAAATCAGATTGCGCAGCATGGACGGTCTCGGGATTTGATCCAGCACGTCAGCAGGTTCGTGGAACCACTTCTGCAAGCAACGCGATACCATGAAAGCCAAACCAAGCACTAACGACCGTTTCGTCATCATAATGGCCGGGGGCAGAGGCGAACGCTTCTGGCCGGTTAGCCGCGAGAAAACGCCCAAGCAACTGATCACCTTGCTGGGCGACCGTTCATTCCTCCAGCAGGCAGTGGACCGCGTAGTCCCCGTGGTGCCGATGAAGAACATCCTCATCATCACCAACGAAGTCCAGGCGCCCGAGGTGCGCCGGCAATTGCCGAAGCTGCCGAAAGAGAATGTGGTCGCCGAGCCGGTGGGGCGCGACACCACGGCCGCCGTCACGCTCGGCGCGGCGCTGGTCGGCGCGCGCACCACGACCGGGGTCATGGCCGTGCTCCCGGCCGACCATGTCATCCCGGAGGAGAAGAAATTCCAGCAAGTGCTCTCGGACGCGTTCGACCTCGCCAGCCGCGGGCAGGCGATCATCACCATCGGCATCAAGCCCACCGAGCCCGCCACCGGCTACGGCTACATCCGCGTCGGCGAAAGCTTGCCGCCGCCCCAGGGCGTGAAGGCTTACAAGACCACCTTCCATCGCGCCGAGCAGTTTGTAGAAAAGCCCAATTTCGACAGGGCGCTGGAATACCTGAACAGCGGCCAATACCGCTGGAATGCCGGCATGTTCATCTGGTCGTTCGTCACCGTCACCGAGGGCTTGCAGAAGCACCAGCCGGAAATGTATGAGGCGTGCCAGCGCTGGTTCAAAGTGGCGCTCACCCCCACCAAGCTGGCTAAGGTGCTCGCCAAGGAGTATCCGGGCCTCAAGAAGATCTCCATTGATTACGCGCTGATGGAGCACGCCGCGAACGTCATTGTGGCCGACGGCGCGTTCGACTGGGATGACCTTGGCTCATGGACCGCGCTGGGCCGGCACCTCAAGGCGGACCCTGAGGGCAACTGCGCCGTGGGGGACTTCATCCACGTGGATGCCGCCAGGAACATCATCTTCGATGCTCGCAGCAAGGAGCGGCGCACTCCCATCGCGGTGGTCGGATTGCGCGATTCCATCCTGGTCCAGACGGACGACGCCACCTTGCTGGCGCACAAGAGCCAGTCGCAGAAGGTCAAGGAGTTGGTTAAGAAGCTGGGCGAGGACACCAGGCTGAAGAAACTGGTGTAGGGCGAACGAGATCTCGCCATCCCACCGGCAGACTAGCCCGATTTCTGCGCAAAGGCGGGTTTTGCGGCATTCGCGCCTCCCCCGGCCATACAAGCCCTTCGCCGTAGCATCCCCATACCTCCTCCAGTACCTCACCGTAGAACCTCTGCAAAGTTTGCAGAGGTTCTACGGTGAGGTACTGGAGGAGGTATGGGGATGCTACGAGGTCACTTGCCCGAAAAGGTGGCAGGAGGCGTGCGGCCGGCTCTGCCCGGGAGACAGAAGAACGCCCAGAGCAGACGCGCAACCGCTTGGGATGCTTCGGGTTTCGGCTTTCGGACTGCTCTCGCAATTCGGCGCAGGCCGGGAGAGGGTTCTCCTCATCCCGGGCCGCCCTGCCAGAGTGTGAGTGGGCAGACGCTTACAGAAGGCGAGGAAGAAACCGAGGGCTCGTCCCCTGGAGGTCCTTGCAGCCTTGCGTTTCCTTCTATCCAACTCCGTGGGTTCGGCTAACCTCCGCGCATGCCGTTGTCCTGGAACGAAATCCGCCACCGGGCCATCGCGTTTAGCAAGGAATGGCGCGGGGAGAGCCGCGAAGCCGCCGAGCGCCAGACCTTCTGGAACGAGTTCTTCAATGTCTTCGGCATCCGCCGCCGCACTGTCGCCAGCTTCGAGGAGCCGGTCCGCAAGCTCAGTGGCGATTGGGGGTTCATTGACCTGTTCTGGCCCGGCAAGCTGATTGTCGAGCACAAGTCCGCAGGCGAGGATTTGGGCAAGGCCAGGTCCCAAGCCATGCTTTACATCCGCGGGCTGCAGGACTCGGGGCGCGAGGCCGAGGTGCCTCGTTGGCTGATCGTGTCGGACTTCGCACGCCTTGCCCTGCACGACCTGGAGCCCGAGCGCGAGACGGGGGCGCCGCTCCTCGAACGTCTGCCCGCCAGCATCACCTTCCCGCTGGCCGAGCTGCACAGGCATATCCGCCACTTCGCCTTCATTGCCGGCTATACCCAGCACCGGCTTGATCCCGAAGACCCCGCCAACCTGCAGGCCACTGAATTGATGTGCCGGCTCCATGACGCCCTCGAGGCCGGCGGCTACATCGGCCACGAGCTGAAGCGCTTCCTGGTGCGCGTGCTGTTCTGCCTCTTTGCCGAGGACAACGGCATCTTCCCTTCGCGCGCGTTCGAGCTGTTCCTGCTGGACCGCACGGCCGCCGACGGGTCCGACCTGGGTGTGCGGCTCGAACAGCTATTCCACGTCCTGAATACGGATGTTTCCCAGCGCCAGCGGCATCTCGATGAGGACCTCCAGCAGTTCCCCTATGTCAATGGTGACCTGTTTGCCGAGCGGCTGGAGTTTGCGGATTTCGACGCGGACATGCGCAACTGCCTGCTGGCCTGCTGCCGCTTCCGCTGGGAGACCATCTCCCCTGCCGTGTTCGGCTCGCTGTTCCAGGCGGTCATGGACAGCAAGGAACGCCGCCAGATCGGCGCGCATTACACGGCGGAGAAGAATATCCTCAAGCTCATCCGCTCGCTCTTCCTGGACGACCTGCGCGCCGAGTTCGAGAGCATCAAGGCCGACCGCTCGACGCGCCGCACGGCGCGCCTGCAGGAGTTCCATGAGAAGCTGGCCAAGTTGCGCTTCCTCGACCCGGCCTGCGGCTGCGGGAACTTCCTGGTCCTGACCTACCGGGAGTTGCGCAAGCTGGAGCTGGAGGTCCTGCTGGAGCTTCATGGCCGGCAGCACGAGATGTCGCTGGACGAGGTGACCCAGCTTTCCAGGCTCAACGTCCACCAATTCTACGGCATCGAGATCGAGGAATTCCCCGCCCGCATCGCCGAGGTCGCTCTCTGGCTCACCGACCACCAGGCGAACGTCGCTCTCTCGGAGGCTTTCGGGCAGTTCTACGACCGGCTCCCGCTCCGGGCCTCGCCCCATATCCACGTCGGCAACGCCCTCCGGATGGGCTGGAAACAGGTCCTCCCGCCTGAGCAGTGCTCCTACATCCTTGGGAATCCGCCGTTTGTGGGTAAGCACTACCAGGATGGGGACCAACGGGCGGACATGCTGCAAGTCCTCCGTGATTGCAAGAACACGGGCGATATGGATTACGTCGTCTGCTGGTTCTACAAGGCTGCCGAATACATACAGGGGACGCAGGTCAGGGCGGCCTTTGTAGCAACGAATTCGATCACCCAGGGCGAGCAGGTGCCGGTAGTGTGGGGGCTGCTCTTTGGACGTTTTCACGTGAAGATCCAGTTTGCCCACCGCCCGTTCGCCTGGGAGAGCGAGGCGCGCGGCAAAGCGCATGTGCATGTAGTCATCATTGGCTTTGGCGCATTCAATGCCGCCAGCAAGCGCATTTATGAATATGACTCCGGCCCTGACCACCCGGTCGTCAGTGAAGCCGCGAACATCAGCCCGTACCTAAACCCCGGTCCAGATAGTTTCGTTACCAAGCGCACCAAACCTCTTGCCGATGTGCCCGATATGCGCTGCGGCAATAAGCCCTCGGATGGCGGAAACTTCCTCCTCACCAATGCCGAGAAGAAGGCGCTGCTCGCCGTCGAGCCGGCAGCAGCGAAGTTCGTTAGGCGCTTCACGGGCTCCGAGGAGTTCATCAACGGCAGCATACGCTGGTGTCTCTGGCTCAAGGACGCCAACCCGGCAGAGCTTCGCGGCCTCCCCGAGATTATGAAGCGGGTCCAAGCCGTCAGGGAGTTCCGCGCTAAGAGCACCGCGGCTCCCACCCGGAATGCGGCCAAGACACCCACACTGTTCTTCTATATCTCGCAGCCGGCGACCAAGTACATTCTGGTGCCCGAAGTGTCCTCAGAACGGCGTAACTACGTTCCTATCGGTTTCATGTCGCCCGAAGTCATCTCGGCGAACACGAACTTTATAGTACCTTCGGACAGCTTGTACTTATTCGGGTTGCTGACCTCAGCAATGCACATGACGTGGATGCGGCAGGTTGGCGGGCGCCTGGAATCCCGGTATCGGTATTCCGGCAGCATGGTTTACAACACGTTCCCCTGGCCGCAGGACGTGAGGTCCAAGCTGCGCACGTTGGTGGAGGCGGCGGCGCAGGCGGTGCTGGATGCGCGGGCCAAATATCCGACTTCGACGCTGGCTGATTTGTATGATCCTTTGACAATGCCCGGTCCGCTGCTCAAGGCGCACCGGGAGTTGGACCGGGCGGTGGACCGCTGTTACCGGCCCGAGCCGTTCGCCAGCGACCGGCAAAGGGTGGAATACCTTTTTGCGCTGTACGAGAAGCTCACGGCCCCGCTGGTCGCCGCCGCCAAACCGGCCCGGGGCAGGCGGAAGGTGCAGATGCCGGCTTAGCCGTGCCAGGGTTTCCGTCGCGCAGCGACCATTGCGTCTGACTGGGAGGCTACTTACATTAGGCAGTATGAAAGCGGTTAGCATTCGTGAAGCCAAGGGGCAGCTTGGGGAGCTTATTGCGCGAGCGTGCGAGGGCGAGTTTATCGTCCTGACGGACGGCGACAAGCAGGTAGCTTTGGAGCCGCGGATACCGCCGGACCTCGAGCAAGACAGCCCGGAGCTGGAGCAAGCGCTGCTGCGGGCTGTGAATGGACCGCACAGGCCGCTAACCGAGGGCGAGCTTCGAGAGACAGCGAATAAGGCGTTGGTAGAGCATCGGGCCCGGCGTCAGAAATGAATCTGACGCTGCATCGCTCCGAGGATTTCAAGAGTGACTTCGACCTGCAATACCGGTGGTATCTCGAACAGGCGGGCGAGGCCATAGCGGAGCGATTCCTGGAAGCATTGTTGGTGACGCTGCGGTTGCTCGCGACGCAGCCCGGAATGGGCCGCGAGCGGAGATTCCGGCATCCTGCTCTCCGCGGCATGCGTTCTTTCCGGCTGGCGCCGCCGTTGAAGCGCACTTGATCTTCTACCGCCACGACGGTGAAAGGCTCTTCGCCGAGAGGCTGATGCATGGAGCCCGCGACCTGCCCCGGCGATTGGTCGAGCCACCAGGCCATCCCTGACCCTCGATTCGCGGCGTATGCCCCTCACCCCTGCCCTCTCCCCATCCGATGGGGAGAGGGGGGCCGCAGGCCGGGTGAGGGGTTGTCCATTGCTTTGCCTGATGATGGCCCCATTTTTTTCGATTACGCGGCAGGGCTGGCGTTGCTTAGACTGCGGTCCCATGAAAATCTGGACGACGGCTCTGCGGTGGACGGCGAGGTTGTTGGCACTGTGCATGGCGGGGTTTATCCTCCTCATGGCCGTCGGGGAGGGGTTCAACCCGGCAAGGCTCAAGCAGTCCGAACTCCTTTTGAGCGTGCCTTTCTTCATAACGTGGGCCGGGCTGCTGTTGGGATGGCGGTGGGAAGGGCTGGGCGGGCTGCTGAACGTGGGGGGCGTGGCAGCCTTCTACGTGGTCCATTATGCGGTGACTGGCTTCGGGCATTTCCCCCGCGGGTGGGCTTTCCCGGTGCTGGGAGTCCCGGGCCTCCTGTTCCTGGGTTCCTGGTTTCTGCGACGGTGCGCCGCTGCCTTGCCGGCAGCCCACGGGCAGTAGCGCAAGCCTCCGGCTGGCGACCGTCCCGGCAGGCTTCCAGCTTGCCGCATGCATGCGGGCGGGGCACCAACCCTGAAGGTTGGCTGGACGACCGCAAGCCAGGAGGCTTGCGCTACTCCGAGGCGTGGGCAGTTTGAGGCATTGACGCAGCCTCCTCCGCTGTTCACGCTTGGCGGGCATGAGAGATGATCCACGCTGGGGACCTGTGGCTTGCGTTTGCCTGTTCGTGCTCGCGGTCCTGTCCGTTCCGGTGCACAGCCTGGGGGAGGAGTATTTCCTCTTTACCTCCTTCCGCGGCAACGGCGAGGACGGTCTGCACCTGGCCGTGAGCACCGATGGGTATCATTGGCAGGCGCTCAACCATGACCGCTCGTTTCTGAAGCCAGAGGTGGGCGGTTATAAACTCATGCGCGATCCCTGCCTGGCCGAAGGTCCCGATGGCACATTTCGCCTGGTCTGGACCTGTGGGTGGACCGCGGATAAGGGCAGGACCGTCGGGTATGCCCATTCCAAGGACTTGATCCACTGGTCGGAGCAAAAGGGCATCGCCGTCATGCAGAACGAACCCAACACCCGGAACATTTGGGCGCCGGAGGTCTTCTACGAGAAGGCCAGGAGGTGCTGGATGATCTTCTGGTCGAGCACGATCCCGGGCCGGTACGCAGGAACCGACGGCACCGGGGACGACGCCTACAACCACCGCTTCTACTTCACGACGACCGCCGATTTTCAGAGCTTCGAGCCATCACAGTTGCTCTACGATCCGGGCTTCAACGCTATTGATGCCACGCTGCTCCAGGCCGGGGCGAAGTTCTACCTCTTTTTCAAGGACGAGCGCAAGACGCCGCTTAAGAAGAACCTGAGGTATGCGACAGCGGCTCAGCCGGAGGGGCCCTTTGGAAAGCCGAGCGAGCCGTTTACCAGGAATTGGGTTGAAGGCCCTTCCGCCATCAGGATCAAGGGCGAATACCTGGTTTACTTTGATCATTACGTCCAGCCCGCTTATTACGGCGCGGTCCGCTCCAAGGACCTGGAGCACTGGGAGGATTGCGCCAAGGAAATGTCCTTCCCGAAGGGGCATCGCCACGGCACGGTGCTGCGAATCCCGCAAAGCCTCGCCCGGAGGTTGATGGCGGTGCAGTGACTGGCTGCCGAGTCGCAGCATAGGGAGCCGCGGCAGCCTTTGGCCGCGTATGAGGACTATGAACCAGCCCCTCACCCGGCCTGCGGCCACCCTCTCCCCGTCCGATGGGGAGAGGGAGGGGGTGAGGGGTTTGTGTGTCAGGTTGTGCTTCATGGGAAGCGGCTGAGATCGCGGCGCGGCCTGAATTCGCTTTTGCGCGCGGGGCTTTGATGCGACCTTCCTTCGAGAAGCAATTCGCTCCGTGAAGATATCCTGCTCGACTGCCCCTGCGGTGCTCGCCATTGCGTTGGCTCTCAGCACCGTTCTGCCCCATGCCCGCGGGGGTGACGTTAAGCCGGCTGCTCACGGCCCGACCCTCCAGCTCGATTTTACCCCGGGCCGGTCGAATAGCAGCCCGGTGGCATCGTTCATGTATTTTGTCCCTCTCATCTCGCCTGAGCCGGTTTGCTCCGTCACCAGCCCGGGCAGCACCCAAAGGGTTCAGCTCTTTTCCCCCAAACGGCGGAGCAACGGCAACTCCTTTGTGGCGACGTGCGAGTTCCAGATCAGCGGAGAGGGGTGCCATCAGAACCAGTTCGACCTCAGGCCGCAGATTCGGCGGCACGAGCGCAAGCTCAAGGAGGGCGGTTCCATGCGCCGGGAACTCGACTACATCATGGTTGATGGCCACGGCACCGGGGCCATGGAGGTGGAAGGCACGATCAGCAACGGGGTTGAAGTCGTGACC
>DATKNZ010000030.1:0-21467 GCA_035541055.1 Candidatus Acidiferrum sp.
TCGCGTCAGGACAGAATCTCAGACGAGACATTGTCGACGATGACAGGCGTCTCGAAATAGGTGATCGACGGCTCGACGTGGAATCTCTCCTTGATCATCGGGCGGATGGTCGCCTCGGAAAAATCGTGGGCCGACTGCCGCGAGGCCCAAAGATACACACCGCCGCCTGTCGCGCCGTCGTCCGAGAGCAGAAAGTACTTTCGGAGCAGTCCGGGCGGACCCTGGTAGAACGGCGCAACTTCGAGGAAGCCTCTCTTCACGGCCTCTAAGGGTGCTCCGGGAGGGAGCGGGAACTGGATTATCGCTGTGGTCATAGTTTTCATATTTCTGGCCGGCATTTGTATTAAGCAAGGCGCGTCTCAGGCCGGCTTGATGTTCTGGTTCACGCGGAAAAAGTTGGCCGGGTCGTACTTCTTCTTGATCGCGGCCAGGCGATCGTAGTTGTCGCCGTATGTGGCCCGGATGCGATCCTCGCCTTCCTCCATCATAAAATTGAGGTAGGCGCCATTTAGGTTATGCGGGTGGACCGTCTCCCAGTATTCTTTGGCCCAGGCCTTGAGCGCCGGCGCGTTCGCCGGGTCGGGATCGATGCCACAAATGACCAGGGACCATGTCGCATCCCTGCAATTCCACGCGGTCTCGTGTCGCCCTGCCTTGTGGACGGCGCCGTTTATGGGGTAGAGGTGCGCAATCGAAGGCTCCGTCGGCGCCTTGCCGATGTGCTCGATATGCAACTCGATCGCCCGGTCGGGCAACTCCCTGACGAAGTCGCCCTTCCAGTACCACTGCATGCCATGGGGCAGCAGCGGGTCGAACAGGCTTTGCAGGGCCGGGAAGGGCATGGCCCCCATCCAGTCCAGGATGGGCGGGGGTAGCTCCTGACGAATCGGCCTGACCGCCTCCTCCGCCTTTTCCAGCGGCCCCGTGTAGCAGACGACCAGGCCGCAGATCTTCTTGCCCCAATGACTTCCCGGGAACGGGTCCGCCGAGGGCATAGTCCCCAGGTGCACGAACGGACTCAGGTCCAGGGGCGCCTGCGCCAGAAACTGCCGGTACCACTTCATCACCCTTGCGGCGTCTTTCAGTTCCCAGAAGATCGGGCCGCCATAGACTGTGCTCACCGGGTGCGCCTGGTAGAGGAAGCTCGTCACGACGCCGAAATTCCCGCCTCCGCCGCGCAACGCCCAGAACAGGTCCTCGTGCTCCGTCGCACTGGCGGCCACCATCGTCCCGTCGGCCAGCACGACATCCGCCTCGAGCAGGTTGTCAATCGTCAGACCGAATTCTCGGGAGAGGTAGCCGTGGCCGCCGCCGAGCGTGAGGCCCGCGATGCCGGTGGTCGAGACGATCCCCGCGGGCACGGCCAGTCCGAAGGCATGCGCCGCGTGATCTACGCCGCCCTGCGTGCAACCGGCTTCCGCCCGCACGGTGCGGTTCCGGGGATCAACGCGCACCCCCTTCATCAGGGAGAGGTCGATCACCAGCCCGTCATTGCAGCTCCCGAGCCCGGGCCCGTTGTGGCCCCCGCCCCGCACCGCCGTCAGGAGATCGTTCTCCCGGCCAAAGCGCACGGCGGAGATGACATCGGCGGCATCCGCGCAGCGGGCAATCAGGAGCGGCCGCTTGTCGATCATCCCGTTGTAGAGCCTGCGGGCTTCCTCGTACTGCGGGTCGCTGCGCTGGATTAGCTCGCCGCGCAGGCCGGCCTTGAACTTGTCAATCGTGGTCGTATTCAACATATTAGACTGTTTTGTTGTCATGATTCGAGCTTTCAATTGCGGCCGACTCGTCCGGCACACGCGTCAATCTGCACGCGGTGCGGGCGGCGTGAAATGGCCGGGACGCCGGATGTTTTGGCCCAGACGCCGGCAGGGTTTCCCTGCTCATGGACGCGCTTTCTGACCTCCTGCGCGTCGTGCGCTTTTCCGGCGGGGTTTTTCTCGAATCGAGCTTTTGCGTGCCCTGGTGTGTGCGTTCGCAGATCGTGCCGGAGGATTGCGGACCCGGCATCAAGGTGGACGGCGATCTGGTCGCCTTCCATTATGTGTTGGATGGCTGCATGGAAGTGCGCGTGGGAAACGAAGAGCCGCGCCGGGCGGGGCCGGGCAGGATCATTCTGCTGAGTCGCAACGACCCGCACCTGCTCGGCAGTGATGTGGCGATGCCGCCCGTGGACGCGCGGCCGTTGATTCGCAAGGCGGAGGACAGTGTGCTGGCGCGCCTGGATTTCGGCACGGGCCGGCAGGTGAAGAACCATTTCGTCTGCGGCTTTCTCGCGACCGCGATGCGCGACCATCCGCTGCTCACGGCGTTGCCGGCCTTGCTCGTGGCCGACCTCCGCGGACGACCCTGCGCCGAATGGGCGGAAACCTCCTTCCGCTACGCCGCCCGCGAACATGCGGCGCGCCGGCCCGGCTCGCAGGGAATTCTCGCACGCCTGGCCGAGATGCTCTTCGTCGAAGCTGTGCGGGGATACATGGACGCGCTTCCCGGCAACGCGACCGGCTGGCTGGCCGCGCTGCGCGACCCATCCCTGTCCCGCGCGCTGAGTGCGCTGCACCTGCGACCCGCGCGCCCGTGGACCGCCGAAGAACTGGCCAGGGAGGCTTGCCTGTCGCGCTCGGCGTTCGCGGAAAGGTTCACCAACGCGGTCGGCCTGCCGCCCATGAGTTATCTCACCCGCTGGAGAATGCTTTTGGCCGGCCAACGCTTGCGGGATTCATCCGACACCCTGGCGCAAGTCGCGGCAACGGTCGGATACGAATCGGAGTTCTCGTTTTCAAGAGCGTTCACACGCGAAACCGGAGTCGCCCCTGGCGCCTGGCGCAAGAGCGGCGAGGGCTGAAGGGACCCGTCCGGGCAGCGCCCCCCGAGCGCGGACGTTCCTGTCCGCCGCTGCCCTTCACGCTCGTGTGCGCGTCAGCATCGAAGCCGAGCCGTCCGACCAAGCCGATGCTCTGGCCGAGTGCCTGTTTAGCGTAGCGTGGGACATTCCTGAGACCGATAAAGTGGCCGATTAAGTGCACGATGAAGCGAACTTAATCGGGGCGTTTAAGATTGCCAGGTCATGCCTTTCGTGCGATTCGTTCGAGCATAATGGCCATGGAATCCAGAAGGGCTTTGGAGCCGATGTGTGCCCTCGATCCGCTCCTGTTGATTCCCCGGATCGAATACGTCAGCGATGTTTACGATTGCGTGTTCACTGCGGCCAAACCGTATTCCCTCGTCATTCTGGACATGAAGAACTTCCACATTATCAACGATGTCTATGGTTACGACACCGGGGATAAAGTGATCGTCGAGTTCATGCAAAGGCTCCGCAGCCGCCTCCCTGCCGGGAGCATCAGCCTGCGCTTCCGGCATGGGGACGAGTTTCTTTTCTTTGTCCCGGAAGACAGAGAGCGGGCCAAGGCGTCGTTCGCTGCCTTCCGCGAATCCTGTGAAGCCACGCCCGCTTGCAGGGTGGCGGAACAGGATATATTTGTTTCGTATCGTTTCGCCGTGATCGATTTGGCGGGGCCGCGCGAGAGCGTGACGGCGCTGCTGGCCAGGGCGGAACGAGCCCTGCGCCAGGTCAAGGGACAGGGAAGTCCCCGCGCCTGATGGTTATGGTGCTCAAAACAACCGACACCGCCATGGAACTGCTCAAGACGATTTTGGATTTCATCGCCAAGATCGCCTATCCGCTGGTCATCGGCCTGGCGCTGTGCCTGTTTCGGAGACAACTTGCGGCCAGCCTGGAAGTGTTGAAGGGAATCCTCAAGGAGATCGAGGAGGGCCGGAAAAACGTGCGCGTGGGCAGCATCGAAGTGACCAGCAGCATGGAGGAGGCTGCCGCGCTCAAGGTGAAACAGCAGGATTTGCCGGCCGCCGCCGAGACCATTCAAAAGCTGCTCTCTCCAGCGGCTCCATTGGCGCTGGGTTACGTGGACAATTTCCTGGCTGGTTGCGTCGTAAAAAAGGGGGGCGGCTTCGAGGTCGCCGTCCTCGAACACCCGGCCGGCCCGAAGTTCGAGATCACGCGGGCCTTCACGATCTACATACCACGCAAGCTGTCGGACATTGACAGTTCGTCGCAAAACCTCGTTGGCGACGAGTACCAGGGCGAAGAAATCAAAAGCATTTCCATTCAATCAACCTACGGGCGGCCCTTCACCGGTTTCGCCGTGCTTCGAGTGGATCGGAACACCTTGTATCCGGTGGATGTCCCCAAGACCCTGACTTCCATCCGGCATGTTTTCAGGTTTCGCCAGAAGCAACTGAAACTGCAGGGCTTCCCGGACGAAGCCATCGCCCGGCTTGAAAATGAGAACCTGGATGAGTTCGCTGCGATCATCGAGGAAAAGACCGAATCCCTTCGGGCTTCAGGAACCGTCCGGGTGATCCGGGAGCAAAACCAACTGTTCTCCCCCGGCCATTGACCTCTGGGATGATGCTATCCATCGCCCGGAACCTGGTCGCCGGTAGAATTGGCACGAAGCCATCTCTGCCTGGCGGGTTGATTGCCGCTGTGGCTCGAGCCTTGAAAGAAGACCTTGGCATCTAACTTGGGCGAGGCGGTGGCTAAAGGTCGAGGGGGCAGCGCAAGCCAGTCGCGCTAAAAGCCGTAAGTATACTCGCGTTCGGGTAGAATGCACGCGGGGTTTTGCCTCCACCCCCGGCGACTTTACGGACTGATTTACGGGGACGAGTATCCTGCAATGAATCCTGGAATCAAAACCGCCGCCATAGTCTGCGCTTCAGCAGACGGGTCCACACTTGGGCTATGAAAACTCCCCTGAAGCTCATCGGTGTTATTTTCGAGTTCTTGTTGTTCCCCGTCGTTATGAGCGCGCAAGCTCCGGGCCAACGGCTGCAGGTGGTCGCCGTGCGCCAGGGCGCGCTCACGCCCAACTACAGCAACGCCGTGCTGAGGATCGGCAACCGGTACAGCATGACCGCCAGGGGAATTAACGGGTACATCTTTACCGATTGGCTGGTCTCGACCAATTGGGAGGGCGGCGTGCCCAACACCAACGCGACGCTGAACTTCGTCATGCAATCAAACCTTACGGTCCAAGCCACCTTTGTGGATAGGTCCAGGCCCTTCGTCACGATTGTCTCTCCGGCGGCCAACAGCCGCACCACCAACGCGCCGGCGGATGTGACGGGCACGGCCAGGGACAACGACCAGGTGGCTAACGTCTGGGTGAACGTCAACGGGGCCGGCTTTGTTCTGGCCACCACGCAAAATGGCTGGACCAACTGGATCTTGCCGCAGCAACCCCTGATCGCCGGCACCAACGCGGTGCAGGCCTACGCCGTGGACGCGTCCGGCAACCTCTCCAGCACCAATATGCGCAAGTTCTTCTTTGTCGTGCCCAGCACGTTGACGCTGGTGACCAACGGCACGGGAAGCATCACCCGCAACTTCTCCGGCAAAATGCTGGACGTGGGCCAGGCTTACCAGGTGACTGCCGTTGCGGGGACGCAGCAGGTCTTCGCCAACTGGGTGGGCACCTCTCCGCAGGGCCCCGGGCTGGCGAGCACCTCGGCGAAGCTCAACTTCCTGATGCAACCCGATCTCGTGTTGCAGGCCAATTTCATTCCCAACCCCTTCCTCGCGGCGCAAGGCAATTACAACGGCCTGTTCGCCGAAGCCCCTCCAGAGCAGGACAGCACCGGCTTCTTCTTCCTGACCTTGACCGGCAGCGGCGCCTATAGCGGGAGCTTGAAACGCGGGGCCAACCGTTACCCCTTCGCCGGGCATTTCAACGCCTTCGGACAGGCCACCCAGGTAGTCGCACGGCCCGGCACCAACGCGTGGGTGCTGAGAATGGGCCTGGACTTCGCAGTGCAGCAGATCGCCGGGTCAGTCAGCAACAGCGTGGACGGCGGCTGGGTGGCCGGGCTGGGATCGGATCGCCAGGTCTTTGACGCTCACACCAATCCCGCCCCGTATGCCGGCACCTACACCATGACCATTCCCGGCACTGGCAACGACTCGCCCGATCTGCCTGGGGGCAATGGGTATGCCACCCTCAGCATCCCGAGCAACGGCGTCGCAACCGTGAACGGCTCACTGGCCGATGGCGCCAGCTTCAGCCAAACCGTGCCGGTCCCGCAAAACGGGATGCTGCCTTTGTACGCCCCGCTGTACACCGGCGGCAAAGGCTCCGTGTCGGGCTGGCTCGCCTTCAGCAACCAGCCGAATAGCGACTTCACCGGCGTGTTGACCTGGCTCAAACCGCCGCTATCCAGCGGAAGCGTTTACACCAATGGCTTCACACAACAGGTCGAGGCGTATGGCTTGCGTTACACTTCCCCGGCCCGTGGCCGTCGCGTATTGAACTTTACCTATGCAGACGTCGTCCTCAGCGGAGGCAACCTGTCGCAGAGCATTACCAACCAGGTCCTGCTTGGCACCAACAACGTCGTAACCAACCTCAGCCCCAACGGCCTGACTATGACGGTCACCTCGTCCTCCGGCCTCGTGAGCGGCACGGTAATGGACCCGGCGACGGCAACTTCCATTCCCTGGAAGGGCGTCGTGCTTCAGGGGTGGAACTTGGCCAGCGGATATTTCCTGGGCACTAACCAGAGTGGGTCGTTCTATTGGCTCCCCGGAACCGCCCGTTAGTCCTTAATGCCCGATAGTCGCGTTCCCGCCCACCGCGCCGATCGTCATAGCTTTTGAAATGGTCAGAGTTTCTGACGAGGAGCCGGGGCCCTTGATCAGAATAGCTCCATTGGCTGGGACCCCAGCCACGCCCAGGGCCATCGTATTGTAGGGGCTCGCCCAGGTGCCGTTGCCGGGGCCTGAAGCGCCGAACTGCACATACTTAAGGCCCCCGGGCGGAGGATTGGAACACAGCGCGTTGATCAAGTTTTGCCCTTTGGGCGTGCCCCAGCCGGTGCAAAGGTCGTAGCCCGCAACTGCGGTAAACTCCGTCGGGGAGAGCGGGTTCTTATTGTTCCCGGATGTGATGTCGTGAAAGCAGGAGCTATAGCTCGATCCCTTGCCAATGGCGTAGAGCCCCGGGTTGGCAAAGCCAATAGAAGGCAGACCGTCGGACGCGGCTTGCTCATTAACCAGCGCCATGAAGCCCGCCCACAATGGCGCGGCCACGCTGGTGCCGCTGTAGCCTCCCGATTTGGGGGCCGTTTCGCTATAGAAGGCGAATACCTGGTAGGCCACGATGGCAACGTCGGGCATATTGCGCATCGACGTAGACCCGCCGTTGGCCGACATGGAGATGCCTTGCTGCCACCAGGGGATTGCGTAGTTGGGACTGATGCCGCCGCCGCTGTAAAAAAAGTAGTTATTATAGGGAGGGTTGGGGTTGGGCTCGTGATATACGACTTCCGATGAATAAGCGCCGCCGCCGCCGGTCGTCAACTCCGTCCCCCCGACCAGCGTGATATACGCGTCATCGAAGGGCGAATACACATTGGTCCCCGTCCGTCCACCGCCGTCGCCGGAGGCTTGAAAGAACGACTGCCCCTGCGCCGCAAGCTCCTGGAATATTTCGTCCGTGTTTGCGCTGAGCTGGAACTCCCAGGAGGAACTGAGCTGGTTGGCTAGGTCCTGCGCGGCCATAAGATTCAACGCATCGTCCGGGGGAACGGGGATGTTGCCTGTCGGAGGAGGCAGCTCGTACACAATCACGTTGTCGAGTCCGGGCGCCATGGCGAGAACCATCTCGATGTCCACCTCGGCTTCCTCGTAGCCCGTGCCAGTAGGATTCCCGTTAAATCCATCCAAGGCCCAATTCTCCACGTTGAGATAACTTGGAGGAGGTATTCCATTATAAACTGCGTAATCTGTTATGAGGTCTTGGTAGTATCCGTTGTATTCAAGAAGACCAACCGACTGGCCGGCACCGGCCAGAGTAACGCCAGGCACGTAGGCCGTGCGAATGTCCTGCGCCAGGTAGGTGTTGGATGGGCCGGAGCCTGTGGGTGCTCCATTTGCCACCGGTTCGGTGGAACCCTGCCTCTGTCGAAGGCGGTGCGGTATGATGTAACTGTCCAGCCCGCTGATGTGCAGAACCGGAACCTTCAGGTCCAGCGAGGGCTCGGCATCCGGGGCAAAGAACGTCCGGGCCTCGGTGGGATGCTGATAGAGGCGCATCGTCACGTGGAAGGCGCGCTCGATGTCGGCCACCGACGCTTTGACGTCCAACAGCAAGCGGTTCGAGGTCGTTGCGGTCACCGTGAGTCCGTTGGTCTGGGCGAACTGAAGCAGAGCCTGGTAATCCTGCTCCGTAGGCCCAAATCGTTCGGTGAACTGCGGAGGCGTGAGGTACTTATGGAAGCTGGGACTATCGGGCGTATAGAGGTCCTGGAGAAAGCGGGTCAAGCCTTGCGAGTTTCGAAACGGCAGACCGATTGCCAACTGGAGAGTCGCGGTTGCCGGAAGACGGCCAGTGGCTGCCAGGCTCAGGTTAGTGACCGCTCGTGGCACGTGGCCGTGCAGCACCTGTCTTTCCGCGGCCAGGGCGGGCAGGGCACAGAGAACAAACAGCCCCAGACTGGCCGCTGTGTCAGAACGTTTCCTCATAGGCGAGGCCTTCCCTATTGCAATGTGACCAGCACGAGAACCATGCCCTTGCCGCCGGTTAAGGGCGTCATAGCCTTGCCCAGGACGGCGCCCTGCGCGCGGGCGTGATCGGTGACCCTCATTGCGTGTCCTGGGGTGCTGGAAGTGGTCAGCAGGTCCCCGGGCATGATAGCCCCGTTGGAAGCTTCCGCCTGGACATACACACGACCCGTGAGCGCCACATTCCTCCCATCCTCCATCAGAGCCTGCTGCTGCATCTGGATACCGGGATTCACCCCATTGGCGCCGCTGATCACACCGGCGACACGCGTATCGTATTCCCGGTCGCTCATCTTCAAGTGCCCGGGGTTCTGCTCGTCGATCACCAACACGGCGCCGGGGGGAATCGCCGCTGGTGCCGCCGAGATTTTGAACGGCTCCGCCAGGTCCGCGCCGCCTTTGATGGTGATGGAGCTGCAATAGAAGTGCATGTAGGCGTTGTCGGCCGTGTTGTAGGCGGAAACAGCGGTGATGCCGGACTTTTGGCTGCCGATCTGGACGTCGTTGCCGGCGCCGTCATCGCCAATGTAGGCATAAACGGGGGTCGCCCCATTGACTACCAGATACTCGCCATACGCGGTCACATTGTTGTGCCAGTCCCACGTCAGTGCGACTGCATCCGGGTTGCGCGTGCCCAGGTAACCAGCGTCAAGACCATAAACAAATATGCCCTCTCCCCCGGACGGTGAGACTCCAGCGACAGACGAACGATAACCCATGCCATTCCAAGTATTGCCTTCCAGCAAATAAAGATCGTTGCCATCCAACATCAGGTTGCCGCTATTGTTCAGCGACATCCGCTGGTTAAAGTCGGTGTAAAAATCCAAGCCATACTGGTTGGCACCCGCCTGGCGCTGGGAGGCGATGCCTTCGCCGCTGCCGCTGCCGAAGGTGAGGCCGTAGCCGTTGGTGCTGCCGTTGTTGATGAAGCCGCCATTGTCATTGGCCTGGTCAATGTTCACGCCCCCATGGACGCTCAGGTATTGCTGGGCCGGGTTGGCCGTGCCGATGCCGACGCTACCAATGGCATAGACCGACAGGGACCCCAGGTTGACGGTCAGAACCGGCGTGCCACCACTCAGAAAGTTAAACTTGTCCGAAGAATCCTGGTACTGCAGTCCCCAATTGGGATAAATCAGGGAGTGGGCGATGACCATCCGGTCGGCGTTGGCGGTCCCTGAGGAAAACATGGCCATCATCGGCGAGTTGGCTCCGCTGGTTGCGGGGAAGATGATGGTTTTGGTCGGGTCAAGAAGCGAAATGTTGTTGTTGAAACTGTTCGCCCCGGTGAAGGTCTGGGTCACGTCGAGCAAAGCCACATCCGGACTCAGGCTTGAGTCGGGCACGGACCCGGGCGGCACCGTTCCCGTCAAGCCCGCCGCGTTCGCTGCTTCGGCGAAAATCGCGTAGGGCGCTGGCGTTAGTTGCTGGCGCGGAGTCAGCCCCTTAAAATTCGCCGCCCCATTGGTCCGGACGCCAATTTGCAACCAGTACGTTGTGCCATTGAAGACGCCGGACCCGAAATCCAGCGTCACCGTGAACAGCCCATTGCTGACGGCGGTGGACGAGTTGGTCAGGTAGCCGTAGGCCACGGAGCCCCCGCTCTCCACGGTAAAAAGCCCAAACCTCAGATCGTAAGTGCCGCTCGCTGGATTGCCGTTATCCTGGAGCTGGCCTTGATAGGTGAACGCCGTGCCTTGGGCAAAGGCGGAGAGCTGTAAGGTTAGGGTTGCCAGCAGACCCAATACGGCAACGCGGGTGAGCGACAGTTGAGCTTCCATAATGACATTTCCACTTTATCTCCCGCGATTCTCACCAGGCTGCCTTCGTGTCGCGCCTAGGACCCAGCACAGGCTGGCAGGCATGGTGTGACCCAACGCTAGCACCATAATCCATGATGTCAACTATTAGCGGGAATGCGTACGGCGGGCCGGGCGCATGTGGGCGCTTCCTTCCTTCCGGCAAGGATGCCTCGGGGGCGCTTAGCGATTAGGGAATCGCCGAAGCCTCAATCAGACCCTCCTCACGGGCGGGTTGCCCAAACCACTTCGACGGGAGGGCGAGCGTCCTCGCGAGCCCAAACTTCGCTGGAACTCCAAGGAAATCAGGGCTGGCGAGGACGCTCGCCCTCCCCCAATCGGTTTACAGACTTTGGGCAACACACCCTCACGTCGGCTGCTACATTTCGCTGCGCAGTTCCTGCGAAACAAACAGACGTGACGGGTGTCAAACGGGGGCAATTATGCCAGTCAGAACCTATTCGCCTGTCTTCCGTTCGCCGAACGCAAGCGGGCCGCGCTTGGCGGGTCATCTGCTGCGGCGTTGGTCTCCGATAGCAGCCGTCTTGGGTGTCGGTTTGTCAGCCGGCGCGGCCAATTGGCCACAGTTCCGAGGTCCCGGCGCCCAGGGCGTGGACGCCAGCGCCGTGATGGCGACCAATTGGAACATCGAAGCCGGCGCCAACATTCGCTGGCAGGCTGCTGTGCCCGGCCTGGCTCACGCTAGCCCAATCGTCTGGGGCGACCGTGTCTATGTGGCCACGGCGGTCAAGCCTGGCAAAGCCGACCTGAAAGTGGGCCTCTACGGCGACATCACCCCGCTGGAAGAAAAGGAGACACACCAATGGCGGCTCCTGGCGCTGGACAAGGCGACGGGCAAGGTCCTCTGGAACACGCTTGGCTACGAAGGTGTGCCCCGGGCCCCGCGGCATCCCAAGGCGACGGCCTGCAACTCGACGCCCGCAACCGACGGCACTCACATCGTGGCGATTTTCGGCAGCGAAGGGCTGTTCTGCTTCGACAGGGTCGGCAAGCTGGCCTGGAAGAAGGACCTTGGGCCGATGGACAGCGGCTTTTACACGTTCCCCAGTGCGCAATGGGGTTTCGGCAGCTCCCCGATCATCGTCGAAGGCAAGGCGATTGTGCTATGCGATGTCCTCACCAAGCCGTTCCTCGCGGCCTACGACCTGGCGGACGGGAAGGAGGTCTGGCGCACGGTGCGCAAGGATGTGCCGACATGGGGCACGCCTACATGCGTCGAAACTGCGGGCCGGAGACAGATTGTCGTCAACGGCTGGCATTTCTCGGCAGGCTATGACCTCGCGAGCGGCCACGAACTGTGGCACCTGGGCGGCGCCGGGGACGTGCCAGTGCCGACGCCGATCTTCGCCCACGGGCTGATCTACCTGACGAGCGGGCACGGGAAGTACATGCCCATGCGCGCGGTGCGGGCCGACGCGGCAGGCGACATCACGCCAGATGACCCCGGCCAAACGAATGCCGCCGTCGCCTGGGCGCACGCCAAGCAGGGGAATTACATGCAGACGCCCATCGCGGTCGGCGACCTGGTGTTCGGCTGCAATGATTGGGGGGTGTTGACCTGCTTCGACGCCGCGACTGGCGCCGTGCAGTACTCCCGGCGCTTTGATGCCGGCGGGCAGGGTTTCACGGCCTCACCGGTCTCGGACGGGCGGCATATCTACTTCACCACCGAAGAGGGCGTGGTCTTCGTGGTCGCCGCGGCGCGCAAATACTCCCTTGTGGCGAAGAATGAGCTGGGGGAGACCTGCCTGGCGACGCCGGCGATTTCAGACGGCACGCTCTTCTTCCGCACGCGCACGAAGCTGATGGCGATCGGGGAGGACCGGCCCGCCAAACGCTAGACACGGGAGGACGTTCGCCCTCCCTCGGTGCCATCGGCGCGTCTCAGTTTGATGCAGGGCCGGGGCCGGTTGGCCGGAACCGTTCTGCCCGGCCGGCCTGTTCCGTCGCCCCGGTTCGGACCACGGGCGGGGGCTGGACTGAGTGCGCCGCTGCGCGGGATGCAAAGGAACGCCGCGCGGGCATCATGGACACCCCCAGTGCGGTGGGTCACGGCAACGCAAACCTGTTGCCCGATAGAGGCGCCGACGGCGGGCGCTGCGCGAAACCCAGGCGGCGCTGGGGCGCTCGACCATGCCCGATGCCGGCCAGCGGGCGTACGACAATGTGCGCCACCGGCTTCGCGAGTTGCTCGAGCACCTCGAAAAGGGGAGCCCGGACGAGAAGGCGTTTGCGGCACATCTGCGAGACCACCTGAGCATCGGGCTGCAGTGCGTCTATTTTCAATCCGAGGGCTGGATTTGGGACTGATTCTGTCCGACTCGGAGACAAGGCCATGCGGCTGCCGCGGCCCTCCAGCACAGTCCCCCGCGAGCGGTATCCTCGTCCTGGCACGTTCCATCCCGCCGGTTTGTGACCCCCTCACCCCTCCACTACCCCTCCCATACCCCTCCATACCCACACCGTAGGTTCAATTTCAACCTACGGTGTGCATCTGGAGCGGTTAAGGAGGGGTAGGGGAGCGGCTGGCGCGGCTCGGCTGCCTGAGCTTCGCCCGCGACGGGACCTGAAGCTCCCGCTTTCTTATTTGCCCGGTCGAGAGGAGTGGGCATAATAAGGGGTATGGCACGCATTCTCGTCATAGACGATGAGTCCGACACGAGGGCGATGCTGGAGCAAACTCTGGTGTCTGCCGGCTATGAGGTGATGCTGGCTGCGGACGGCAGGCAGGGAGTGATGCAGCATCGCGCCAACCCATCGGACCTGGTTATCACCGACTTGTTCATGCCGGTGCAGGACGGCTTTGAAACCATCCGCGAATTGCGCTCGCAGTTTCCGCGATTGCCGATCATCGCCATAACCGGCCGGCCCGCCTCTGGAATGATGCTGTCCATCGCCCAAAGCTTGATCGCCGATGGACTTCTTACGAAGCCGTTTCTGCCTGGCGAGTTGATTGCCGCTGTGGCCAGAGCTTTGAGGGGACCCGCAGAGTATCCAGGCTGACGTCATTTGAAACGGGGCGGGTGAGAAGCGCGGGGCGCTTGGAGCGCGGCACCGGCGCCTTTGCCTTTGCCGGCGGTGAGGCCGATGCCCTGCCCGAAGCCTTTGCCCCCATACCGAGGGAGCACGGCACCCTTAACCTCAAGCCCTGGGGGGCGAAGAAGACCATTGGCAATTGGTCATGAGCCATTGGGAATTCGGCGAAGCCGCTGCCCACCGCCTGCAGTTGGCTGGCCTTCGCAGCGGCGCGCCGGACCGGTCGCCGGTTCGAAACCCGGGGCGATCACATCGTCCACACCTGGCCCCAATGCCTTTCGCAAATTGCGTGGCGCTCTGTCCCTTCCGGCGGTTCGTTGGATTTGTGAACGGCATTGCATTGACGCGTTCAACGCTCCTCCCTAGGGTTGGCGACGGCCCATGAAGACCAACCTCAGAGCGGGCGTTATCGGCACAGGCTTTATCGGCCCCGTTCACCTGGAAGCCTTACGCCGGATCGGCGTCTCAGTGGCGGCTCTGTGCGACTTGCCGGATCGGGTCAAAGCCGCCGCCCAGGCCTGGGGCATTCCCGAGGCCTTCGGCGACTACCACGACCTGGTGCGCTCCGCAAACGTGGACGTGGTCCATATCACCTCGCCCAACCGCTTCCACTGCGAAATGGCGCTGGCGGCTTCGCGCGCGGGCAAACACGTGGTCTGCGAAAAGCCGCTGGCGATGAATGCCCGCCAAGCCGGAAGCATGGTCCAGGAAGCCCGGCGCAGCGGCAAGGTCTTCGCGGTGAACTATAACGTCCGGTTCTATCCGGCCGTGCTCGCGCTCCGCCGCATGGTCGCGCTTGGAGAACTCGGCGAGATCATCCACGCCAACGGATCCTACCTGCAGGATTGGCTGTTCAAGGACACCGATTACAATTGGCGCCTGCTACCGAACGAAGGGGGCAAGCTGCGCGCGGTGGCCGACATCGGCACACACTGGCTGGATACGGTGTCGTTCATCCTCAACAGCGCCGTCCGTTCGGTGTTCGCCGACCTGGGCACCTTTCACAAGATGCGCCGCCGGCCCCTCGGGGAAGTCCAGACCTTCGCCCGGGCGGCAGCGCGGGTGCGGTATGCCAAATACCGGGTCGCGACGGAGGACTTCGCGAACGTGCTGCTGCGCTTCGCCAACGGGGCCCGGGGCAACCTGGCCGTCTCGCAGGTGGCGGCGGGCCGCAAGAACTGCATCCGCCTGGAGATTTACGGCTCGAAGAAGTCCGCCGCGTGGTGTTCCGAAGCGCCCGAGGTGCTTCACTTCGGCAATCGGGATGGCGCCAATGAAACCGCGGTGCGCGCCACCCCGGCGTTCGGCGACGGCGCGGCGGGCTACATGGATTACCCGCCCGGCCACGTCGAGGGCTTTCCCGACACGTTTAAGATGCTGTTCAGGAACATCTACACCACGATCGCCGGCGGACCCGCCGAGCGCTTGTTTGCGACGCCCGAGGACGGCCAACGTGAGGTCGCTCTCTGTGAAGCCATCCTGAGAAGTCACAGGGCGAAGTCCTGGATGAAGGTCTAAAGCCCAACGGAAAGGAGCACCATGAAGCTTGGACTGGTCAGCGCCATATTGCCGGAGCTGTCGTTGGAGGAGGTGTTGAAGTTCGCCGCGGCCGAGCGCCTGGCCTGCGTGGAAGTCATGTGCTGGCCGGCCGGCAAGGCCGAGCGCAAATACGCCGGCGTGACGCACATTGACGTGACCGGCTTCACGCGGACCAAGGCCGACGACGTCAACGCCCTCTGCGCCCGGCACGGTGTCGGGATTTCGGGCCTGGGCTATTACCCCAATCCGCTCGACCCCGACCCGGCGGTTGCCCGGAAGGCGACCGGCCACCTCAAGGCAGTCATTCGCGCGGCGGAAATGCTCGGGCTGAAGAACGTCAATACGTTTATGGGGCGCGACTGGCGGCAGACCGTGGATGAGAACTGGCCGCGGTTTCTCAGGACCTGGAAGCCGTTGATCGCCTTTGCCGAGGACCACGGCATCAAGGTGGGCATCGAGAACTGTCCGATGCTCTTCACCGCGCAGGAGTGGCCCGGCGGCAAGAACCTGATGACCACTCCGGTCATCTGGCGCCGGGCATTCGGTGACATTCCGAGCCGCCATTTCGGGCTCAACTACGATCCGTCCCACTTCGTGCTGCAGGGCATGGACCCCCTGTCCCCGCTGCGCGAATTCAAGAGCAAGCTCTTTCACCTGCACGCCAAGGATGTCCGCATCCGCCGCGAGCGGATCAACGACGTCGGCGTGTTCGCCTTGCCGCTGGAGTGGCACCAGCCGCGCATCCCCGGCTACGGCGACACCGACTGGGCGCGGTTCATGGCCGCGGTCACGGAGGTTGGCTACGACGGCCCGGTCTGTATCGAAGTCGAAGACGACACGTTCGGCCGGACGCTCGAGGGAAGAAAAGCCGCGGTTAAGATCGCCCGCAACGTGCTCCAACCTTTCTTTGTTTGAGGACTCCTATGAAATACTCCTGCGCAGAACTCGCCAAGATGATTGATCATTCGCTCCTGCATCCGACCCTGACGGACCAGGAGCTGGAGGACGGGTGCCGGTTGGCGGCAAAGTACGGCGTGGCCTCGGTGTGCATAAAGCCTTACGCCGTCAAACGGGCCGTCGAGTTGCTCCGCGGCACGGACGTCAAGGTCGGCTGCGTCATCGGCTTCCCCCACGGCAACTCCTGCACCGAATCCAAGCGCTACGAGGCGGAGCTGGCGTGCCGCGATGGGGCCGTTGAGATTGACATGGTCATCAACATCGGCAAGGCGCTGAGCGGAGACTGGGACTACGTCGAGCGCGATATCCGGGCCGTGTGCGACGAGGCGCACCGCCGGGGAGCGAAGGTCAAGGTGATCTTCGAGAACGACTATCTCACCCAGGGTGGAGCGGGTCTGAGTGGTGACGACTTCAAGCGCCGGCTCTGCCAGGTTTGCGAACGGGCCGGCGCCGACTGGGTGAAGACTTCCACCGGCTACGGCTTCGTGAAGCAGGCGGACGGCACTTACAGCTACAAGGGAGCGACCGAGCATGATTTGAAGCTGATGCGCGCCAGTGTGTCCGGGAGAGTCCAGGTCAAAGCGGCCGGCGGCGTCCGCGACTTGGATGGGCTGATCAAGGTGCGCGAGCTTGGCGGCACGCGGTGTGGCGCCACGGCCACGGCCGCCATGCTCGATGAATGCCGCCGGCGCGAAGCGGCCGGGAAAACGGGCGAGCCCAGCAAGACCCAGGGCCGCGGATTGGGTTCAGGCGGGTACTAAAACGAACCTCGCGGATGGCGCTTCGACGGCATGGACGCGGCTTGACGGCCGCCGCTGGTCCGCGCACGTTCCCACTCATGCACGCGCTCTTTTGGAATCGCGTTAACGTCGGCCGGCCAGACAATCGTACGATCTGACCCGGATGGCACATAGATAAGACTCAACAAAACCGCGCTTTCCCTGGTGAGTGGCCCGAAATCGGAGATTGTCGCCGGGTCGGACGCCCCCAATCCCACGCAACCCCCAGTTTTCACGTGAAGAATTCGGCGATGGGGGCCAGAGGGGTCTTATTCACTCGCTGCTCACAAGTGCCTGTTGCCAAATGCTTTACGACTTGACTGAGAGCCATTCCGGTCTGGCCCCATCCTCGCTTCCGATGTAGCGGGCGGCAGGATGCCGTCCTCTACGGCAGGGAGGATGCCCGCCGCTAGGCTGTTGCGGCGCCCGGCTGCACCCATCAGATGGGGCTCCAGGGAACCTTGCCCCGTGCAGATGGGTCATGGGGCTTTTGCTTGTATGGGCCGCCGCTCACAGGCTGCCGCGGCGCGTTTGGACATAAGCCGCACATATTTCAACTAATATTTTGACTTTTAGCTAAGCCATGTTATTAGTGGTTTCACAGCCTAGGGTTCCTTTGCGTGGATCGCTCGTACGCGTATCGGTGGGTCGGCGCGCGCCTTTGTCGCAAAGGTCCAGGGCTTCGGGAAACACTAAACTAAATCACACTCCGTCTGAGCTATGAAGACAAGTCTGTTCGCATCCGTTTGTTACGTTCTGGTTACATGTTGCGCCTTGGCGCAGTCCAACCTGAGCTATACCGTCACCTTGCCTGCCGGCTCATACGCCGCCATCGCCAACCAACTGGATCATGGCAGCAACACGCTGGATGAGGTGTTACCCAACGTGCCGGACGGAACCAGCCTTCTAAAGTGGGACTGCGCCAGCCAGGATTGGAGTTCCATCCAGTACCAGTACGCCTCGGGCTTCGGCTGGTTTCCGGCGGGTGGAACGCTGGCTCCGGGTGACGGGGCGCTCCTTTATAACCCTGCCAACACGACGAACCTTACGTTCACCGGCACGCCGCACGTCCCGGTGCTTCCTCCAGCTTGGCCTTGCGGCTATGGGCCGAAGACGATGTTAAGCCGCCAAACCAATGACGTTGGCACCTTTGAGAACATCACCGGCCTGTCACCCGTGGAAGGGGCGGAGCTGGATCTTTGGAATGTTTCTATCCAGAACTTTGTGCCCTACACCTTTTCACAGAACGCCTGGTCGCCGGGGGTTCCGTCCGTGCCGGTTGGGGTCAGTGTCCTGATCTCAATTCCCTGCTTGATGGTCCAGTGTCCCTCGAATCTCACGGTGGAATGCGGTTCGCCGTGGAGCTTTACTGAGCCGACGGCCACCAGTTGCTGCGGCACCAACGTCACGGTTAGCGTCCTGAATACGGTAACCAATGGGACGGGCTGCTCGCAAACCATCACTCGCACATGGCAGATATCCGACGCCTGCGGATCGGGCACGCAGTGCAGCCAGACAGTGACCGTCGTGGACACCACGCCGCCGGTCGTGAGTTTTACGAGCATCACCGTGGAATGTGATGACACCTGGGTCATGCCGACAGCCACCGCGTATGACGTCTGCTGCGGCAGCAACGTGACGCTGATCTCGCTGGGCATCGTTACCAATGGCGGGCCGTGCACGAATGATGAGGTCATTTCGCAGGTCTGGCAGGCCACCGATTGTTGCAGCAATAGCATCACGTGCACCCAGACGGTCACGGTGCTGCCTGCCAACGTGGTCGCGGTGCCGTTGGGCGCAACGGTCACTTTGAGCTCGCCGGTCATGCCGGCGGGAGCCACCTACCAGTGGTTCTCGCAGGGAACCGCGCTCCCTGGGGCGACTGGGCCCACTTACGACGTAACCAACATTGACCTTCCGGAACTGTCGCCCTACAACGTGGAGGTTGCCAGCTCCCTCGGGGTGCTCAATTTCCACTGGACGGTGGTCACCAAGCCTTGCATCGGCGCCCAATGCGCGCACTTCAACACGGGCATGACGGGTCCCAACGCCAATGTCCCGCTGGCGCCCGGGGCGGCGGACCCGAACTTTGTCCTGGTCTCGGAGCCGACCGGGGCGGGCACCACCGCGGTCGTGGAGGGTCCCTTGCCGGGCGTTTGGCTGCCTAATAGCACTGGTTCCCAGTGGATCGGCCCCGGCTTCGATACCATCCAGAGCCCGCCGGGGGTCTATCATTACCGGCTGCAGTTCAGCTTGTGCTGCACGAATACCGCTTCGCTCATTGGACGGGTGCTCGTGGATGATTCGATGGGCATGTACTTGAACGGGCAGCCTGCAGGCACCGCGGCCAGTTACTCCGTCTGGACGCCCGTGAACCTCACAAGCGGTCTCGTCCTGGGCAACAACGTGCTGGATTTCTATGTAACGAACGCGATCCTCTGGACCGGTCTGCGGGCCGAACTGACGGTTTGCGCATCGTGCGGGTGCGATCCCGCGCCGGCCGGCCTGGGGCTCTGGCTGCCTTTTGATGAGACGAACGGCCCGACGGCGCTGAACCTCGCGCCGGGAGGCAACCCTGGCACCAAGGTCAACAACCCGCCGATCAACAGCGGATACGTCCTGCGCAGCCTGTGTTTTGACGGCGCGAGTCAGTTCGTCTCGGTGCCAGACTATCCGGCGATCAATGTGAGCGCCAACGAGGACTTCTCGATTGATGCCTGGGTCAAGCGGGACCCGGCCAGCGGCACCCCTGTGCGTATCATTGCTGATAAGCGCGATGCGAACAATGGGACGGGCTATAGCCTGTCGGTCAGTTGGGGCAATCTCGTTTTCCAAATGGCGGACGGCCCCTTTAACTACACCAACTACCGCGACACGGGCACGGTGCCGGCGGATAACCAGTGGCATTTTGTCGCGGTGACCGTAACCCGCAACTCGACCACCGGCGGCCGATTCTACATTGACGGCGCTGCAACCGGCGGCACGTTCGATCCGACCGGGCACTCGGGCAGCCTCGCCAACACCTCACCGTTCGAAGTTGCCGCTTCCGCGTATGCCGCGGGCAATCTGCCCTGGCTGGGGTGCATCGACGAAGTGGAGATGTTCACGCGGGCGCTCACGGTGCAGGAGATCCAGGGCATCTACAGCGCCGGCTCGGTGGGCAAATGTAAATGTGTCCAGGCCCCCGGCAATATGACGCTGTGGCTGCCGTTCAACGAGACAAGCGGC
The DNA here is from genome assembly GCA_035541055.1 of Candidatus Acidiferrum sp. Lineage (GTDB taxonomy): Bacteria > Verrucomicrobiota > Verrucomicrobiia > Limisphaerales > UBA8199 > JAPLUA01. Next base: position 19,941 of record DATKNZ010000030.1, read on the forward strand.
CCCACGGCAGCGAACGTTGCCCCGGGCGGCAACAACGGCACGGAGATCAACGGCCCGGCTATCAATACGGGATATGTCGTACGCAGCCTGTGCTTCGACGGCGTGAGCCAGTACGTCACCGTGCCCGACTACGGGGCGATTGATCCCGGGGCGGGCCAGAACTTCTCGTTGGACGCCTGGATCAGGCGCGACCCGGCCAGCGGCTCGACCGTGCGGATTATCGCCGACAAGCGCGACCCGAACACGGGAATCGGCTACAGCCTGTCGGTGAGCTTTGGGAACCTGATCTTCCAACTGGCCGACGGGAGCGGGTTCACTAATTACCGGGACACCGGCTCCATTCCTGCCGACAACACCTGGCACCTGGTGGCCGTGACGGTGATTCGCAACCAAACCAACGGCGGCCGCTTCTACATTGATGGCAGCCCAACATCCACCTTTGATCCCACGCCCCACCCGGCGAGCCTTGGCAGCACGGCGCCGTTCCTGGTGGGCAACACGTTTGTGGCCGGCGCCTCGCCGTGGCTGGGCTGCATTGACGAGCCGGAGTTCTTCCTGCGCGCGCTCACGGCGCTGGAGGTTCAGGGTATTTACAACGCCCGCGCCGCCGGCAAGTGCACCAACTGCTCGAGCGGTCTCACCCTGAGCTGCGCCACCAATAAGACCGTGCAGTGCGGGAGCCAATGGGGGTTCGACGCGCCTGCGGCGTCAACCTGCTGCAGCAGCACCAACATTAACTTCACCTTCACCACCGTTAGCAACGGGCTGTGTCCGCAAACTGTTACGCGGACCTGGACGGCGTCCGATCTCTGCGGCAACACCAACACGTGCAGCCAGACGGTGACGGTCGTGGATACTACGCCGCCAGTCATCACGGGGCTCACGAACAAGACGGTCGAGTGCGGCAGCTCCTGGACTTTTGACACGCCCTCGGCGTCCGATGCTTGCTGCGGCAAGAACGTGAGCCTCAACGTCCTGAACACTACGACGAACGGCACGGCGCCGTGCTCGCTGGTCATAACGCGCATGTGGGTGGCCACCGATTGCTGCGGGAACAGCACCACCAACATCCAGGTGGTCACGATCCGGGACACCACGCCGCCGGTCTTCGCCACGAGCTGCGTGACGAATGTCATCTTCCAAGGCGGCGGCAACAACTTCACGACACCCGTGCCGGCCTCGCCGAGCGCGGGCCTGCTCACCCGGCTGCACAAGGCGGGCATCACTGTGTTCAAGGGCTATGACCAGTGCACGGTGAACTCGTACTTTGCGACGACCCTCACGAACCTGCCGCATTGCATCACGGCGGCGACGCTGGAAGTGCGGCTCAAGCCGTGCGGCGACATTTGCGAGAACGACGCGATTGGGCTGTCGTTCACCAGCCCGAGCGGCGTGCTGCAAACCAATGCCAGTTGGTACAGCTATCTCGGTTCGGGCAATCCCTCGCCCGGACTGGACTCGGACAACTGGTGCAACCACACCAGCGGTCAAACGTTCGTGCTGAACCTGGCCTCGCTGCCCAACACG
>DATKNZ010000031.1:0-10838 GCA_035541055.1 Candidatus Acidiferrum sp.
GCCTGCCAAAGGCTCCGAAGGGGGGAGGCCCTTTGGCTGGCGCGACGCCTGCCCCACTACGGCTTGGTGCGGACGCGCTGTTAGGATTTGCCCCGTGGGCGGGAACAGGGCAGGTTTGGGTAAGTCAGGGGCGCCCTGCCAGAGCACCCGGCGCCCGGGCGAGCCACAGAAAGAAACAGAAAGAGATATTATGGCCCAGGCAATCATGGATCCCGAGCAGGTGCGGCGCTTCGCCGATGAACTCAAACGCTTCAACACCGACCTCAAGGACAAGATTGTCTCCTTGCAGGCGCGCTTCGCCGCTCTGGGCGATACGTGGCAGGATCAGGAACACGCCAAGTTCGCCGAGGAGTTCAAACAGACCATGAAGGCGCTCAAGAAGTTTGTGGACGTCTCGAACCAGCACACGCCCTACCTGCTGCGGAAGGCGCAACGGATCGAGGAATACCTGAATCAGCGCTGAACCGCGAGAAAGGGGCCGTGATGCGTGTGGCGTCGAACGTGAATCGCAGGCCGTGAGCTCCGATCGCTAGCCCCATGCCGGAACGCGCTCATGTCAGCTCCGTGGATGCGCTCGAGGCGTTCCGCTCCGCCTTGATCATCTACCTGAGCAAGGCCCGCCCGGCGCTGGACGAAGTGAACGCCGAGGTCATGCGCACCCGGGTCTGGCTGCAGGAGGACCAGCGCACCCATTGGGAGAACGAGCTGCGCCGCCGCGCGCGCTCTCTCCAGGAGGCCCAGCAGGCCCTGTTCAGCGCCAAGCTCTCCAGCTTCCGCGAGGCAACCTCGGTCGAGCAACTGATCGTGCATCGCAGCAAGCGCGCCTTTGACGAGGCCGACGGCAAGCTGCGCGTCATCAAGAAATGGAAGCGGGACTACGATAACCGGGTTGAGCCGCTCCTCAAGCAAATGGAGAAGCTGCACAGCGTGCTAAGCCACGACATGGGGATGGCCATCGCCTACCTCACCAAGGCGATTGACACGCTGCACTCTTACGCCGGCACGGCGGTCGCGCCAGCGGCGCCGCCCTCCACCCCGGCCCCGACGGAGGGCCCCACGAGCGATCTCCACCCGGCGGCCACGCCCGCCGCGGGGCCCGGCGCGCCTCCCGGGGAACGCCGCTGAAGCGATGAAGTCCAGCGGCAACAAACTCACGGCCATCACGCGCGAGCTCTGGGCCCAGTGGCAACAGACCAAGTCATGCTGGCGGGACGAGCGCGCCCAGGAATTCGAGCGCAAGTATATCGAGGAACTGGTGACCAGCGTGGATCGAACGGTGACAGTCATTGACCAACTCGATAAGCTGCTCACCAAGATCAGGAAGGACTGTGAGTAACATCCTGGGAGTCGGCAAGACGCTGGAACTGGTGGAGGGCCTCCGCGCCACGGTCCGGGACATTGCCGGACGGGCGGAGAAGCTGAACCAGGAGTTGGCTGCGCGCTCGAACCAGGAGCGCCGCCAGCGCGAGCGCGCCGCCGCCGCCCACGCCGCCGAACTGGAGAGCGCCCTCGCGGAAGCCCAAGCCGGCTTCACCGCGGCACGGGAGGCTGCCACCGCCCGTTTCGACCAGCGCAAGGACCGGGTCGGCAAGGCCTACCAATCGAGCAAGGACAAGTGCCTCCAGCGCGTCGAGGAGGAAACCGGCGCCCACAAATACGAACTCCAGAAGCGCATGCTGCAGGCCGAGCGCGACCGCGACGCCGGCTACGCCAACACGGCCACCGCCCTGCAGGACTTCAAGGCCAGCCTGGCCGGCGAAGACCAAGCCCTCACGCAGCTCGAAAGCGAAGTCCATTCCGCCTTTAAAGGCTATCGCAGCCTGTCGCGCCTCCTGGCCGGCGCGGCGGCCAAGGCCCAGGCGGCTTCGACCAAGGACGAAAACCAAATGCTCGCCGCGCTGCGCGACTCGCTCGAAAAGACCCGCGCGGACTTGCGGCGCTTTCGCCGGCACCTCGTGCTGCGCCTGTTCAAGTACTGGGCGGGCTGGCTGATCATATTCCTGTGCCTCGTCCCGCTCATCTTCCAGCACTGGGGATACAACCGCGCTTCCCAGTGGAAGGCGGCCTGGGCGGTGCTCGCCGGCGTGGTCGTGCTGTTCGGGGCGCGCTACCTGTCCCGCCGCCAGGCGCTGCCGCTCGCCACGGCCATAGCCGAAGGCCTCGGCAACGCGCGCCGGTTGCACGACGCGGCGTTCGCCCGCTCCGACGCCCATTACGCGGAGGAAGTCGAGCGCATCAAGACGGAGTTCGAGACCACCACGCGCACGGTGGACCTGGAACTGAGGAAGACCGTCGCCCGCGCCGGCGAACGGCGCGTGGCGTGCCGCATGGCCAGCGACGGCAAGGCCTTCCGCGCGCTCGAGCGCAACGAGCGACTCTATCGGGCCAGGCTGCAGAAGCTGGAGCGTGAGCACGCCGACGCCGCCGACCAACTGAAGCGCACCGCCGAAGTGCGCCGGAAGGCCGAGGCGGAGGCCAGCGCGGGCCGCGAACAGAAGTTCACCGCCGAGCACAAGGCGCACTGGCAGGAATTGGAGGCCGAGTGGCGCCGCCGGATCGAGCCCGTGTATGCGAGCGTCGCCGCCGCGAACGCCGCCGCCGAAAAACTGTTTCCTCCCTGGCAGCCGCCACTCCTGCAAAGCTGGGCGCCGCCGAAGCAGTTCTCCGCTGCCGCCCGGTTCGGCCAGCTCGAGGTGGACGTGGACGAACTGAGCGACTTGCACGGGCGGGACAAACATCCGGCGCTGCCCGGGCCGCCCAAATTCTCGGCGCCGCTCACGCTCGTTTATCCCGAGCAGGGCTCCCTCCTCTTCGAGGCCGGCGGCGCGAAACGCGCGGAGGCCATCGGCGCCCTGAACAACGTCATCCTGCGCCTGCTCGCCACTTCCCCGCCGGGCCGGCTCAACTTCACGATCATTGACCCCGTGGGCCTGGGCCAGAACTTCGCCGGCATCATGCACCTGGCCGACTACGAGGAGCAGATCATCAACAGCCGCATCTGGACGCAGTCCGTGCAAATCGAGCAGAAGCTGGCCGACTTGAACGAGCACATGGAGAAGGTCATCCAGATGTACCTGCGCAACGAGTATGCCACCATCGCCGAATACAACGAGCAGGCCGGCGTCATTGCGGAGAAATACTACTTCCTGGTAATCGCGGACTTCCCGGCCAACTTCACGGATGTCGCGGCCAAGCGCCTGCTGAGCATTGCCAACAGCGGCAGCCGCTGCGGCGTCTATACGCTCATCCATTGGGACCAGCGCCACCCGCTGCCCGCGGATTTCATCCCCGAGGAACTGCGCAAGAGCAGCGTGTGCGTCACCGTCAAGGACGGCCAGTTCGTCATACCGCCCAAACCCCAGCCAGGGACCCAGCCAGGCAGGGACGCCTCGCCGAGGCGTCCGCAATCGGCGCAGCATTCAGGTGCGGGACATTCCGGACGCCTCGGCGAGGCGGCCCTGCCTGGCACGCGCCTGCTGCTCGATGCTCCGCCGACGCCGGAATACGCGATCGAGTTCGTCCAGCGCGTGGGCCAAAGCAGCCGCGACTCGAGCCGCGTTGAAGTGCCTTTCGAGCACGTCGCGCCGCCCGAGCCCGAGATTTGGAGCGAGGAGACCACAGGCGAGCTGCGCGTGCCGATCGGGCGCACCGGCGCCACCAAGTTCCAATATCTCGCGATCGGCAAGGGCACGTGCCAGCACGGCCTCATCGCCGGGAAGACGGGTTCCGGCAAATCCACGCTCTTCCACGTGATCATTACCAACCTGGCCCTCTGGTGCAGCCCCGAGCAGGTCGAGTTCTACCTCGTGGACTTCAAGAAGGGCGTCGAGTTCAAGTGCTACGCCGCCAACCGCCTGCCGCACGCGCGCGTGGTGGCCATCGAGAGCGACCGTGAGTTCGGCCTGAGCGTCTTGCAGCGCGTGGACGACGAGCTCAAGCGCCGCGGCGACCTGTTCCGCAAGCTGGGCGTGCAGGACCTCGCCGGCTACAAGCGCGCCGGCGGCAAGGAAAAGCTGCCCCGCTCGCTGCTCATGATTGATGAATTCCAGGAGTTCTTCGTGGAAGACGACAAGGTCGCGCAGACCGCGTCGCTCCTCCTGGACCGCATTGTCCGCCAGGGCCGCGCGTTCGGCATTCATGTCCTGCTCGGCTCGCAGACCCTGGGGGGCGCCTACACCGTGGCGCGCACGACGCTCGGCCAGATGGTCATCCGCATCGCCCTCCAATGCAACGAGGCCGACGCCTACCTGATCATGGACGACAACAACCCGGCGCCCCGGCTCCTCTCGCGCCCCGGGGAGGGCATCTACAACGACATGGCCGGGATGCTCGAAGGCAACAGCCCGTTCCAGACCGTGTGGCTGCCCGACCAGGTCAGGGACGGCTACCTGAAGAAAGTGCGGGCGCTGGCGGACCAGGAGGAAATCCGAAATCCGAAGGCCGAAGGCCGAGGTGCGGAGACCGACGGCGAGCCGCGCTATCCGGGGCCGATTGTGTTCGAGGGCAATGCGCCGGCGGACGTGAAGGAAAACGGCGTGCTCCAACGCCTCCTCAATGCGAAGGCGCTTAAGCCCGCCGTGGCGGGACGCATCTGGCTGGGCGCACCCAACTCCATCAAGGGACCCACCGAGGCGGTCTTCAACCGGCAGAGCGGGAACAACCTGCTCATCGTCGGCCAGCGCGAGGAGACTTCCCTCGCCCTGCTGACGATTGGCCTCGTCTCGCTCGCCGCGCAATACCCGCTCGGGAAGGCGCGGTTCATCCTCTGCGACAGCACCCCGCCCGGCACGCCTCAGCGCGACTTCATCGAGCGCGTGTTGCAGGCCATCCCGCACCCGGTCAAGCTGGCCCGGCAAGGCGAGCTTCCCGAACTCATGAAGGACCTCAGCGCCGAAATGAAAGAGCGCGGCGAAGCGCCCGATCCCGAAGCCGCCCCGCCCGTCTTCCTGTTCATCCACGACGTGCAGAAATACACCAAGCTGCGCTTCGAGGAGGAGTTCGGCTTCTCGACGCCCGACCCGGACGCCCCGCCCAACCCCGGCGTGCTCCTAAACGATCTGGTTTGCGAAGGCACGCGCCTGGGCTTCCACGTCATCGCGACCTGCGACACGTACAATAACGTCAACCGCTACCTGAGCCGGAAAGCATTCAGTGAGTTCGAGATGCGCGTGCTCTTCCAGATGAGCGCCAGCGACTCGGCCAGCCTGATTGACAGTCCCAAGGCCAGTCTGCTGGGCCTGCACCGCGCGCTCTACTACAATCAGCAGGAAGGCTACCTCGAGACCTTCCGCCCCTACGCGCTGCCGGGGAACGACTGGGTGGAACAAGTCGCCGCCAATCTGGCCCGGCTGCTGAAGTAACAGCACGGCAGATTGCCCGCGAAACACGCTAAAAACACTAAAGTCGCCCGGTTGTTGGAGCCGTCCTTCGGCCCAGCCATACCAGCAGCACCATCGCGGTCAGCACCACGCCGACGATGAAGAAGCAATCCCCGTAGGCCATCACGAAGGCTTCGCGGCGCACGATGCCTGCGACGGCGCCGAGCGCCTGCTGGCCGGCCGATACGGCATCGGCCCCGCGAGCGGCAAAATGCTGCGCCAGCGCTTCCAGGCGCTCGCCAGAAGACGTTCCCGCTGCCCCAGGCGCCCAGCCGCGCGGAGTTCTGATCTCGGGCACTCCCTAACGCCAGGGGGAAAAGAGTCCTGTCTCACACCCCGGCGGCGCAGTATCCAGCCGCTTCTTGAACGCGGCGTCAGACCGCGTCAATCCAGTGGTTCACCGCCACGTTCCAGCGGTGGAGCCGTTCCCGCATAGGCCGGCTGCGCAAGAGGACCGTGAGAACCACCAACCCGCCGAACACCCCGAGCGCCACGTTCACCGGCTCGGGCACAGCCGTGATGTCCAGGCTCCAGCCCGTGACCTGGCTCGTGCCGCCGCCCGCCGATACGTCGGCAAAGAAAAGCGTCCACGTGCCATTGGGGTTCATGCCGCCGAAGGTGCCGTCCAGCGTGATCGAGCCGCCGCCGGAGTTGAAGCTAGAGGGAGCGGATAGGGGGCTGATGTTCTGCCCGTCCGCCAGATAGGTGCCGGTGAGCGGCGTGCCGTTGTCGCCCGCGCTCGCGCCGTGGATGTTGCCGTAGCCGGACGAGACCAGCGTGACGGCGAAGCCCGAGTCCGCCGAGCCGAACGGATTGCTGCCATTCACGCCCACGCGGTTCATCAGCGGCACCAGGGCGCCGTTGTAACTAAGGTAGCCGTACAGGTCGCCGTTGTAGCCCCCGGAGATGTCCAGCGTGACGGTGATATCCGTCAACCTCGCCAGCGACCCGCCCACAGTGATCGAGCTGTACGCCCCGGCGAGGCTGCCGTCGGGAATGCTGTAGGACGGCCCCGCGTAAGTATATTCGATACCTGCCCGGGCGTTGAGGGCTGCCGCGCACCCCAGCGTCAGCAGTGCCGATTTCATTAACAAACGTTTCATAGTATCTCCTGCGTCGTTCGCGGTTTAGTGCGATACGTTCCGGTAATACGCCGCGGGCGGCGGACTGCCCAGGTCCAGAAAGTTATCCGTGAAGCTGAACGAGCCGTCGTTCGTCGAGGCGGTGAACGGCGGGGCGACACTGAGCGGGGGCGCCGAGGTCAGCGTGACCCAGCCCGTCAGGTTCGTCGAGCGCTGCACGTCGTATTTGTAGCCGGGGACGCCAAACATCTTCAGGCTGGCAATGCCGCCGGACACACTGATTGCCGCGGTCGCCCCGCCGGGGATGTTGCCGATGACATGCACGTTGATCGTGCCGTTGCCCGTGCCGCCATGGCCGTCGCTCACGTGGAAGGTGATCGCGTCGTCATTGTTGTTCCCGCTCGCCGGCAGGTAAAAGACCCAGGTGGAGTTGGCCGACACCGTTGCTCCCTGGCCGGTCGGCGAGATCACGCTCGAGAAGGTGATAACGTCGCGGTTGGCATCTGTCGCCAACGGAGTATTGGTCATCAGCACGATAACAGGGATTTTAAGGCTGATGTTGGTCCCTCGGTTGGCAGTATAGGTGTAGTGGACGACCGGGTTGACGTTGGTAATGGTGAGGGTCAGTCCCTGGCCGCCAACCGCGGTGCTGGAGAGCGTGCCGTCGGAGACATTCAGCGTCACGTTGGTCTGTGCCTTGTAGGCCGTGAGCACGGCTGCTCCGCCCGCCGACGAGCTGACGCCGGCGGCAAACGTGATCGCCTCGGCGGTGCCGATGGTCACCGCAGTCCCGGCTTTGCTGGTAATCGTCTGGGGCGTGCCGTCGTCGGCGTTGGTGGCAACCCCGCTGAAGGTCAGGGTCTTGTCGCCGCTGAAGCTCGTGACGGTGTTCCCATACTGGTCCGCCAGCCGGATGGTGAGTTGATCAGCGACTCCCGGGCCTGGAGCAGCGCTTGCGGCGTCGGTGATGCGATAGGCGCTGGCCGTGCCGAAGGCATTCACCGTCTGGCCGCCGGAGAGCGTGCCGGTACTCGAGGCGAACGTGCTGTCCCCGCTGTAAATAGCCGTAACGCCATGAGTGCCCACCGTCACCGTGGAGGTTGCCGCGCTGGTGGCAGTGCCGCCGGAGAGCGTTACCGGGCTGCCCAGATTCACGCCATCAATTTGGAACTGCACGGTCCCGGTGGGCGGGCCGCCGCTTCCCGGGCTCACCGACGCCGTGAAAGTCACCGTCTGGCCATAAATGGACGGGTTGACCGAAGAGGCCACCGTGGTATAGGTCGAAACCGGGTTCGCGTAGCTTACAATGACAATGCCCGCGCCTCCAGCCCCGCCGGCCCCGCCGCTTGACCCACCGCCTCCACCGCCGCCCGTGTTAGCCGTGCCGGCGCTTCCGGCCACGGCGTTAGTCGTTCCGGTTGCCCCTGCACCGCCGCCGCCGTTGCCGCCCGCGCCTCCCGGGGCGTTCTGGGCGCCGCCTCCGCCGCCGCCCGCGTAATACACCGCCGAGCCGCTGATGCTATAGGACAGGCCAACTCCCCCGGCGCCGGCGGCATTCGTCGTTCCGTTTGCCCCGACTGCCCCGGCGCCGCCGCCCCCGCCGCCGGCGAAGGTTTGGCCGACGACCTTGCTATCATAGCCAGCCCCGCCGTTATTGCCCTGGCCCGCAATGCCAGTTCCAGGGGGATAGCTGTTGGTCGGACTAGGGTTAGCAAAGTGGTTTGCACCTCCACCACTGCCCCCATTTCCGGGCGGTTCGCTTGTGCTTGGGCTTTGCCCGCCGTGGCCGCCACCAGTGGCAACCAGATGGGCGTCACTCCCGAACGAAGAATTTGCTCCATTGGTATCGGCGGCTCCTCCCGCGCCAACGGTTACCGTATAGCTCCCTGCGGCAACCGAATAGGCGTTGGTGTGCAGCAAGCCTCCTGCCCCGCCGCCGCCCCCAGTTCTGTCGGTGGAACTGCCCCCGCCGCCGCCACCCGCTACCACCAGCACCTCGACATTGCCGCCGGCACCGGCCGGCACAGTGAACGTCCCGCTGCTCGTGAAGGTGTGGATCGTCTTGCCGCTGACGAACGTAATCGTGCCGCCCGACGCGAGCGTCACTTCCTGGCTCAGGATGCTCGAACTACTGCCAGGATAGGTGGCGTCGCCACTATACACCGCAGTCATCGGGTGTTGGCCGACCGCTAACGCGTTAGTGGTGAACGTCGCCTTGCCGGATGAGAGCATGCCCGTGCCTATCGTGGTCGCCCCGTCCTTGAACGTCACCGTCCCTGTGGGCGTGCCCGACACCACATTGACCGTCGCCGTAAACGTCACCGATTGCCCCGAGTAGGAAGGGTTCTGAGACGAGGCCAGAGTTGTGGTCGAGGCCTGGTCGCCAAGGGCGAAGTCGCCGAAGGAGGTTAAGCCGGTAATCTGGGTGCTTGTGGGATTCCGGGCTCCAATGGTGGTCGTGTTCCAGCCGCCGCTGTAACGCTGCACCACAAAGTTGGCCGTGTTGGCCCCGCCGAGCACATCCCCGGCAACGAAGTTGAAGGTCGCGCTGTTGGCGCCGATCACGAGGCCGCCTCCCGCCGTCAGCGTGTAATACCGGTTGACGTCCCTGGTGGAATCAATGCCCGACGTGGAGATGTTCGGGTGCTGGCCGGCGGTGGTCTTCGCGGCCACGGTGCCGGCTGTGGTGACGCTGAGCGATGCGAGGTTGATCGGCGTGTAATTGGCCGCATCGCCTATCGGGAAGGTGAACGCCTGGCCGGTTCCGGTGGCAAAGGCCTTCTGCAGGGTTCCGTTGACGTAGCTGCTGCTGCTGCCTCCCGAAATGGCTGAGTTGGACGTGTTGGCCACGTTGACCTGATACGCTCCGGTCGTGGTGATGTTGCCGCTGGTCAGGGTAAGCGTGCCGCTGACGGTTGGGCTGGCGCCCAGCATCATGCCGGTGCTGTTGTTGATCGTCAGACTGTTGAAGGTGGTGGCGGCCGTGCCACCAAGGGTCTGGGCGCTGGAGCCGTTGAACGTCACCGTGCCGCTGCCCGCGGTGAAGGTCGCGCCATTGTTGGCCCAATTCCCGCCAAGGGCGATGTTTGCTCCCGCGGTGTTAGTACCGGCTGTCAGGGTCGCGGCGCCATTGATGTTCAAGGTGGCCGGCGCAGTGAAGTTGCCTTGCGTCTCGGTGAAGTTATTGACTGTCAGGGCGGTAGTGCTCCCACCAACGCTCAAGGTCTGGCCGGCGGTCTTGTTCACGACCAGGTTATAGAACGTCTGGCCGGTCGCCGTGCCATTAATGGCCATCGAGCTGCCGGTGAAGGTCACCGTTCCCGCTTCTGGATTGAACGCCCCCCCGTTATTGGACCAGTTGCCGGCCACGCTGATGGCCGTTGCCGTCCCGGCATCGAACGTCCCGGCGGTGAGCGTCACGTTGCCGTTCATCGTCAGCGCAGTGGTGCTGCCGCCGACACTCAGCGTCTGGCCGGCAGTCTTGTTCACGGCTAGGCTATTGAACGTCTGACTGGCCGCCGTGCCGTTGATTGAAGCCGAGTTGCCTGTGAACGTCACGGTACCGCTGCCCGGTGTGAACGTGCCGCCGTTGTTCGCCCAGTTGCCCGCGATGCTGATCGTCGTGCCCGCCGTGAGCGTGCCCGAACTCAACATCAGCGAGCCGCTGAGGGTCAACGTGGCTGGGGCCGTGATGTTGCCCGTCGTCTCGGTCAGGTTGTTCACGGTCAGGGCGGTCGTGCTGCCGCTCACGCTCAAGGTCTGACCCGAGGTCATGGCTACGGTCAGGTTGTTGAAGGCCTGGCTCGTAGCAGTGCCGTTGATAGCCTGCGCTACGATGCCATTGAAGGTCACCGTGCCTCCGTTGGCCGTAAAGGTCCCCCCATTGTTCGCCCAGTTGCCGGCGATCGTAAAACTGCCCGAGGCGCCCGGGGCGGTGAAGACCCCCGCGGTCAAAGTCAGCGAGCCGTTGAGGTCCAGAGTGGCCGGGGCGGTGAAATTGCCTGCGGTCTCAGTGAACGTGCCGTTGACGGTTAAAGTCGTGGTGCTGCCGCCCACGCTGAGCGTCTGCCCGGACGCCTTATTAACCGTTAGGCTATAGAAGGTCTGGTTGGCCGCCGTGCCGTTGATAGCCGAAGAGTTGCCGATAAAGGTCACCGTGCCGGTCCTGGGCGTGAACGTCCCGCCGTTGTTAACCCAGCTTCCGGCAATAGAGATGCCGTAGTTGCTCGTGCTGGCGTCGAGCGTCCCTGAGGCAAGGGTCAGGTTTGTGACAGTCAAGGCGACCCCCATCGTCGTCGCGCCGCCGTTGATCGTCAGATTGTTGAACGTGTTAAACGCCGCCGTCGTCGGCAGCGTACTGGTTCCTGTAAGCTGGACC
>DATKNZ010000032.1:0-9512 GCA_035541055.1 Candidatus Acidiferrum sp.
GAAACCCGGAGATCTCCATCCCAGGTCCATTGTGGAAGCCGAGTGCCTGGAAGTGCTGGATTCGGACTTCGGACCTCGGCTTTCCTTCGGCCTTCGGCCTTCGGGTTTCGGATTTCAGCCGCCAGCCTCCTGCCCACTGCCGGGCATAGCGTCCCCACCGGAACCCTCATGCGCCGTGTAACCTCCCGCCCGTTGCCCACGTATCCCTATTCAAACGCAACGTGGTTCACCATCAACCTGGAAACACGACTGAGATATGAAATGCACCTGCTCTAGAGCCGTCCTCGCCGCAAGCTGCCTCGCCGCCGCTGCCTTCACCGCCCTGGCCGCCCCGCTCCAGCGGGCAGAGGTCGCCGGCAACCCGTCCTGGGTGGCCCACGTGGATTTCGACGGCCTCCGCCCCACGGCTATCGGGCAGTACATCCTGAGCGAAATGGACAAGCCCGAGAGCCAGGCCAAGCTGGCGGCCTTCAAGGCCATTGTCAGCGTTGACCTGCGCACGCAGCTTCACGGCGTCACCGTTTACAGCACCGGCACCACCCCCCAGGATGGCGTGCTCCTGGTCTATGCAGATTTCGATGCCGACCGCCTGGTCACGCTGGCCAAAGCCGCGCATGATTCCCAGAACAACACGTACAAGCAGCACACCATCTACAACTGGATAGACGACAAGAAGAAGGCCAAGAACGGCGTCAAGCCGCGCGTCTATGCCGCCATTGACGGGGCGCGCGTCGTCTTCGGCCAGCGCGAGGAGCGCGTCGCCCAGGCGCTGGATGTCATTGACGGGACCTCTCCCAGCCTGGCTTCGACACAGAGCTTCCCGCAGTTGGGCGCCACCGGCGACACCAGCTTCCTGGAAGGCGCCGCCACCCGGTTCAACCTGCCTTCGGCCGACCCCAACGCCGCCTTGTTGAAGCTGGCGCAGCAGGGCCTGCTTCAGCTTGGCGCCTCGGGTGACCAACTCAACGGCGTCCTGAACCTGCAGGCCCAGGACGAGGAAGTCGCCGGCCACATGGCATCCGTCGCCCAGGGTCTCATCGCGTTGATGAAGCTGCAGCAGGACAAGCCCGAGACGGCGAAGTTCGCCCAGGGCCTCACGGTGAGCCAGGACGGCCAGGCCCTCACCATCAAGCTCAGCCTGCCGGCCACGGACGCCGTGGGTATGATGAAGGCCGATGCCGCCCGCAAGGCGCACAAGAAGGCCGCCAAAGAAGCAACGGACTAGCTGGATTTTCAGGCGACTTTGCGCTATCTAACTGGAGAGCGCGCGAGCCGCGCCCATGCATGTAGCCCCCTCGTGATCGATGGTAGCGGAACTCGAGCAACAGTCGGACGAGGAACTGGCCCGGCAATCCCAGGCCGGCTCGCTGGATGCCTTCGAGGCGCTGGTCTTGCGCTACGAGCGGCGCATCTACGGCTTTATCCTGCAGACCTGCCCCAACCCCGCCGATGCCGCCGAGGTCGCCCAGGAAACCTTCCTGAAAGCCTTCCGGGCCATCCGCAGCTACAAGCCCCGCCATCCCTTCGCCGGCTGGCTGTTCACCATCGCCCGCCACAACTGTATTGATCACCACCGGGCCGCGCCGCCGCCCGCCGAGCCGCTCACTCCCGAGCGCGTTGATGATAGCGACCCCGCCCGGGCCCTGGCCTCGCGCGACGACGGGCGGGGCCTCTGGGCGCTGGCAAAACAAGTCCTCCCCCCGATGCAGTACCAGGCGCTGTGGCTGACCTACGCGTCCGGGATGCAGGTCCGGGAGATTGCCCAGGTGCTCGAGCGCACGGCCACGCACGTGAAAGTCATGCTGTTCCGCGCTCGGCGGACGCTTCGTCGCGCGCTCGAAGAATCGCGGCCCGACCTTCTGCCGGCGCGCAGGAGCACCGGCTTTAGCTTTAGCCTGCAGGGCGTCCGGTTCCCCGCGGCCACAGCTCCGGCGGGCGTCCTGCAGGCGAAAACGTGCCCTCCGCAACCTTCAGCCGCCGCCAGCCTTGGACGCCTTACGAAAACATGAGCAACGACGCACCTTTACACCACGCCTTGAGCCGCTCCCTGCCCGAGCCGACAACCCCGACCACCCTGCACGGCTCGATCATGAACGCCGTGCGCTCAGCCGGACAGCCCGCGCCCGCGCCTCGCAAACCGCCCCTCGCACTTTGGCTGGCGGGTCCGATCGCCGCAGTCCTGTTCGGGGCGATATGGGCGTGGCACCTGGCGTCGAGGCCCGCCCCGCAGGTCGCCCTGGATCGCATCGGCGCGGCGCTTGGGACCAGCGAGGAAATCGTCAGCGCCGCCCCGGACAGCACGCTCGCGCCCCTCACGCTGGAATGGCAGCGGCTCAACCAGGACCTCACCAACGGCGCTCAGTTCGTACTGGCCGCGCTGCCCTGAACCCCTGGGATTTACGATTTGCGATTTACGATTTACGAGGGGCACATCTCATCAGCACCGCCATTCGTTAGTAGAGCGAGCCTCCGGCTTGCTTTAGTCCCGCCAACCTTTCAGGTTGGCGCCGCGCAGGCATGGACTCGGCAAGCTGGAAGCTTGCCGGGACGACCGCAAGCCAGAGGCTTACGCTACTACTCGGGAATGTGCCCATTTGCGAGCCATCGCCCGTCCGGGCCTTGCGCTCGTAAATCGTAAATCGTAAATCGTAAATCCTAAGCGTTGTAAGCATCCCTCAGCACCTGCATCGTATGGCGCACCGGCAGCGGCGAGCCGAGCCGGGCCAGGTGCGCCCGCAGTTGGGTCAGGCAGCCGATGTTGCCCGTGGCCAGGACGTCGGCGCCGGAGGCGATCACCGCGCGAGCCTTCTTCTCGCCCAGCGCCGTAGCCAGCACAGGCTGGTCCAGGTTGTAGGAGCCGGCGCTGCCGCAGCAGAGGTGCGGCTCCGACAGCTCCAGCAGCTCCACGCCGCGAATGGCGCGCAGCAGATCGCGCGGCTCGCGGCGCACGCCTTGGGCTTGCGCCAGGTGGCAGGCATCGTGATAGGCGATCCGCTGCGCATGGCCGTTGCCCGCGGGCGCTTCCCGCAAGCCGAGCCGGGCCAGGAAAACGGACACGTCCACCACGCGCTTGCGGAATTCCTCGGCCCGCGCCTCGTCAGGCGTGCCGCGCAGCACGAGGTGGTATTCGCGCATCGTCGAGCCGCAGCCGGCGGCATTGGTGATGATCGCGTACACGTCTGCCGGGAAAGCCTCGAGGTTGCGCCGGGCAAAGGCTTGGGCCGCCGCCCAATCTCCCGCGTGCCATGCCAGGCCGCCGCAGCAGCCCTGGCCTGACGGGATGACCACCTCCACGCCGTTGCGCGCCAGCACCTCGAGCGTGGCCGTGTTGATGTCCGGATCGAGCACCTGTTGGGCGCAGCCGGTCAGCAGAGCCACCCGCGCGCGCCGCTCGCCCCGAGCGGGCGTGAGGCTGGGCCAGCTCTGCGCCGGAGGCACACTGGCCGGCGCGAGATCCAGCATGGCTCGCAAGGCCTGCGGCACGAGCGGCCGTAACGCACGGCCCACACCGGCTGCCCGAACCGCGGCCCGGAAGCGCCCGGGGTAGGGGATCGTCTGATGGGCCACCCAATGGCGCAGCTTCTCGGCGCCCGAACGGCGGAACTTGCCTGCGGCCAGCGCCCGGAAGGGGCCAATCAATTCGCGATACGGCACCCCGCTGGGGCAGGCGGGCTCGCAGGCGAGGCAGCCCAGGCAGCGGTCAATATGCGGCTGCGCGGCCTCCCACGCGAGGCTGCCCTCCAGCGCTAGCTTCATGAGCACGATGCGCCCGCGCGGGCTGTCCATCTCTTGGCCCAGCTCGGCGTAAGTCGGGCACACCGAGAGGCAGAAGCCGCAGTGCACGCAAGCCTGGACGGCATTGGTCATGGCCGGTCCCAGGGGGCCGTGCTGTTCGGGCTTGATGGCGTGCAGCATCAGTCCTCCGTGCTGGGAAAGCGTCCCTGGGGGTCGAGCGCCTGCTTCACCGCGCCGGCGATGGCCGGCGTGGCGCGGGCCCCGCACCAGAGCGGCGCATTGCCGCAAAGCGTCACGGCCGGCAGTCCCAACCCGCGCAGCCGCTCCTGCAACGCCGCCGGCGGTATGCCGGTGGACAGCGACACGAACCCCACGTTTCCGCCCGCGCTGATGTGCAGCCGCGTGCTGTCGAGCGATTCCACCGCCGTGCAGAGCGCCGCTATGACATTGGGCGTGATGGCCACCTTCACCAGCGCGCCGCCGGCATGCGCCCATCTCATTTCGCGCAGCTCCGTCCAGATCGTCTGCGCTTCGCCCGGCGACAACACCTGCCCGGGCCAGCGCGCCAGTATCTCGCGTGAAACGGCTTCGAGGGCCGTCGCCGGACCCGCCAGGCGCAGGCCCACGCTCCGGCCGTCGGGCAGGAAATCCAGCGCCTCGCATTCCCAGCGCGAAGCGGCAGCCTCCGTGAGCACCCGCGCGGCAGCTTCGGCGCCGCTGGCCTTAAGCTTCAGAGTCAGGCGCGCGGCAGGGGCCGGAAACACCTTGAAGGTCACCTCCGCCAGCGCACCATAGCGGCCGAGACTTCCCACCAGGAATTTGGGCAAGTCGAAGCCGGCGCAATTCTTCACCACCTTGCCCCCCATACGGAGCAATCGGCCCAGGCCATCCACGAACCGCACGCCCAGAATGAAATCGCGCACGCCGCCGAAGCGGAAACGTCCGGGGCCGCTGGTGCCGGCGCACACGGTGCCGCCCAGCGTGGCGCCGCTCTCCAGCCAGAGGGGATCGAAGGGCAGGTATTGTCCTTTCTCAGCCAGTGCCTGGGCGATCTCCCGCACCGGCGTGCCGGCCAGGGCCGTGAACGTAAACTCCTCAGGCTCGTACTCCACGATCCCCCGCAGCGCGCGCGTCGAAAGCAGGGCCACGTCCCCGGGCACCTGCGACAGGCGCGGCTTGGTGCGGGCGCCGACGGCCAGCACGCGCGGATGCGATCGCACGGCTTCCGCCAACTCGGCGGGCGTTGCAGGTGTGAGCGGCTCGGGCATGGCTTTCACTCGCGCGAGATGACACCCGCCTTCTCCAGCGGGTGCAGTCCGCGCTGCTGCAGCGCAGGCGCCCCGGCCCGCGGGAACTTCTTGCCCGGGTTCGCAATGCCCAGCGGATCAAACGCCGCGCGCAGGCGCAGCATGCAGTCCATCTCCTCCGCGTTATACATCGCCGGCAAATACGCAAGCTTCTCGACGCCGACGCCGTGCTCGCCGGTGATCGAGCCGCCCATCTCGATGCAGAGCTTCAGGATCCGCCCCGCCAGCGCCTCGGAGCGCTCGAGCGCGCCGGGCTGTCGGCCGTCAAACAGGATTAACGGGTGCAGGTTGCCGTCGCCAGCGTGGAACACGTTGGCCACGCGCAGCCCCGTCTCGCGTGCCATCTCGCCGATGCGGCGCAGGGCCTCGCCCAGCCGGCGGCGCGGCACCACCCCGTCCTGCACGATGAAGTCGGGCGAGAGCCGGCCCACGGCGCTGAAGGCGCTCTTGCGGCCTTTCCAGATGGCCAGGCGCTCCTCGGCATCCCGCGCCGGGCGCATCTCGACCGGCTTGCTGGCGGCGATAATCGCATCGAGGCGGACGCGGTCCGCGGCGACCGCCTCCCGCGTGCCTTCCAGTTCCACGATGAGCACCGCCTCGCAGCCCGGCGGATACTCGGCATGAACCGCGGCCACTGCGGCCTCGAGCGCCAGGGCGTCCATGATCTCGAGGGCGCCGGGCAAGAGGCCACTGGCCACCACGGCCGACACGGCGTCGCCGGCCTGTTCCAGCGTGCGGTAACCGGCCAGGACGGTGTGAAAGCACTCCGCCCGGGGCAACAATTGCAGCGTGATCTCCAGCGCGATGCCGAACAGGCCCTCGCTTCCTGTGAACAGGCCGCACCAGTCGGGGCCAATCTGCTCGCGGCTCGGACCGCCCCATTCGACCACCTCGCCCGTCGGCAGCACGGCCTTGATGCCCAGGATATGATTGGCGGTCATTCCATACTTCAGGCAATGCGCGCCGCCGGAGTTGAAGGCCACATTGCCGCCGATGGTGCAGATCAGCGCGCTGGAAGGGTCCGGCGCGTAATGCAACCGGTGCGGGGCGGCCGCGGCGGAGACCTGCGTGTTCACCACCCCCGGCTCGACCACCGCAATGCGCTGGATCGGGTCCAGCCGCCGGATGCGTGTCAGGCGGTTAAGCGCGATCACGATGCCGTCGGACACAGGCAGGGAGCCCCCTGAAAGGCTGGTGCCGCTGCCGCGGGCCACAAACGGCAGGTGCTCCTGGTGGCAGAAACGCACCAGCGCCACCACCTCATCGGTCGTCTCCGGTATGGCGATAGCCAGCGGACGGCTGCGGAAGGCCGTCAGAGCATCGCTCTCGTAAGCCGCGAGCTGCTCCGGCCGGGTCAACAGTCGCCCATCGGGCACCAGGGCCGCCAGGCGATGCAGGGCTTCAGCCATGTTCGGATATTACCGCAAAGTGGCATCCGGCGCTGGATTAGCTCCACTGGCGCAATCGTATGTCAATCGCATAGGAGTGCTTAAGCATGTCCGGCGAGTAAAGCAAGAGCATTCGCCTGGCCAACAGGCTGGATTCAACAAAAGCGCGAATCCCTCCACAGGACCGCAGGTTTCAGCCTGCATCACCATCAAACAGGATGGAGCCCAGCCTACCGGGCGCCAACCTCGCCGGATGCACACCGGTACCTCACCGTAGTACCTCTAATAGGCTATTAGAGGTACTCCGGAGGGGTACTGGGGAGATACTGGGGAAGTTGGGGAGGGGCTGTGCGGGGCCGGGCTTCCGCCAGGCCGGGAATGACCCATGCTCGCAAGGGCCTGGGGGCAGTGAAATCCGAAGCCCGACGGCCGAAGGCCGAAAGAAGGCCGAAGACCGAAGACCGAAGTCCCTCATTCCACGGGTGTTGTGAGCGCCGGGTGTTTGGAAGGGCTGTGCTCTTGGGGCTTGCCCCGGAGGGTGGCCTCCGTGCGCGCTGGTTGGCCGAATCGCGGACGACTGGCTTCGGATTTCGGATTTCGGCCTTCTTTCGGCCTTCGGGCTTCGGGCTTCGGGTCTCAGCCGCTACGCCATCGCCCACTGGAAAGGTCGAGGAATCCGGCCTGTGAACTCACCCTGTCTGGCTTTCGTCCACGACCACGTAGTGGCTGCCGTCTTTCTCCCACACCCTGACCAGCGTGTGCTTGTCGGTGGCGTGCTCGGTCAGGCGCACAGCGTCGGCCGCATCCCTGACCGGTTGGTGGTTGATTTCCTCGATCACTTCGCCGGGTTTCAGCCCTGCCTCGGCTGACGAGGAGTCGGATTTGACCTCGGTAATGATGGCGCCTTTCACCGTGCTGGGGACGTTGTACTGCTGGCGAGCTTCCTGGTCCAGGTCGGTCACGCCGACACCATTGAGTGTGCCGGTCTCGGGTTTGGATTGGGCGGGTTTCTCGGCGACCTGCCGGACGCCAGGCAACTCGCGGATCGTGACGTCCAGCGTCTTCATTTTGCCATTACGCCAGACCTCGACGGGGACCGTGGCGCCGGGCGCGACTCCGGCTACCGTGAGTTTGAGTTGCTCGCTGTCGGTGACGGGTTTGTTGTTAAACGCCAGCAGGATGTCGCCTTCCTTGATGCCGCCGGCTGCGGCCGGTCCGTTGGGTGCGACCTCAGCTACGAGCGCCCCGCTCGGCTCCTGGAGCTCAAACTCCCGGGCGAGCGGCGGGGTAACGTCCTGGATGACGACGCCCAGGTAGCCGCGGGTGACGTGGCCGTACTGGATCAGGCTGACCATGACTTTGCGGGCGAGGTCGGAGGGGATGGCGAAGCCCAAGCCCACGCTGCCGCCCGAGCGGCTGATAATGGCCGTGTTGATGCCGATGAGCCGGCCTTCAGTGTCCACGAGCGCGCCGCCCGAATTGCCCGGGTTGATCGCCGCGTCGGTCTGGAGGAAGTCTTCGTAGTCCTCGATGCCCATGTTGCCGCGGTCTTTGCCGCTCACAATGCCTTCCGTGACGGTCTCCCCCACGCCGAAGGGATTGCCCAACGCCAGCACCACGTCGCCTACCTGCACCTTCTCGCTGTCCGCCATGGGCACGAACGGCAGGTCATCGGCATTCACTTTGACCACCGCGATGTCCGACTTCGGGTCGCGCCCGACCACCTTGGCGGGAAACTCGCGCCTGTCCGGCAAGGTCACCGTCACGTCCGTAGCGCCATCCACAAGGTGGTCGTTGGTGAGAATGTAGCCGTCCTTGCTCACGATGACTCCCGAGCCAAGGCCGTGCTCGTGCCGCCGAATGGGGGAATGGGGAGTCAGGCTCTGCGGGATCTGGTTCCCGAAGAAATGCTGCCAGAAGGGGTCATTCAGGTCGGGCAACTGCGCGGTGGGCGAGTTCGTCACCGTCGCCGTGGTCTCGATCTTCACTACGCCGGGGGCAACTCGCTCGACGATGGGGGCAAAGCTCGTCCGCGGCCTGCCCTCGCGGGGCACTGGCCTTTCGTCCAAGGGTAAGTTGAACCCCACGGGAGGGGGTGTCGAGTTGGGAGCGTGCTCGCCAGCGAAGGCCGGCGCGGCCAGTGCGAGCGTGAGGGCCAGGATGGCCGCTCGCCGGGGATTCTTCAATGCCATGCTCATAAAGCTGTCAAAAGGATTGGATGTGCCATCCGGTGAAGCCCCTGCGCGTCAGGCGCAGGATTGTGTCGTAGATTCCCGGCTGAGATCGCGATCTCCTTGCCCGCGATAACATCCTACTCACCGGTTTAGACTTCCCGGAACCAGAATGCGTTCAGGCAGGCGGAGCGCGGACTTTCCAGTCCGCAGCAGCGCGCCACTTACGCCGGGAGGCCGATTCCGGCGTTGGCTGAGCGTCGGGCATGGCTGCGGACTGGGCAGCCGGCGCTCCGGGTGCCGGCTCGGCTCCGTCAATGGCCGCGCGGCCATCCGGTTTTCCGCGTAAGTCCATTTGAGATATTTTATTAGCCACTCTTGAGTGTCGGGCGAAGGGGCGTACGTTGTCTGGGTCGAGACGGAGCATCGGGCTCGGCTTAACAACATGCAGAAAGAAAGGTTGATACATGCAAACGACTATGAATCGCATTCATCCTCCTGCCGAGGCGCGGAGGTTTTTCGAGAACAAGCTGGCCTTTACCACGGGGCCGGTGGAGTTGGATGGCTGGATTAAGACCGGCGAGGATAACCTCGTCGTCGTGGACGTGCGCGAGGCCGAGGACTACGCCAAAGGCCACATCCCGGGCGCCATTAGCATACCCAGGGAGCAATGGGACAAGCCGCAGGGGCTCAGCAAGGATAAGACGAACGTGGTGTATTGCTACAGCCAGCAATGCCACCTCGCCGCCAACGCCTGCGCCAAGTTCGCCGCCCAGGATTATCCCGTGATGGAGCTGGAAGGCGGCTTCGAGATCTGGAAGGAGCACCAACTCGATGTCGAGGAGTCGTCCACGCCGCGCTTCAAGAACAGCGGCGAGAGACTCGGGTCCAGGCGTTGACCGCCCGGACCG
>DATKNZ010000033.1:0-4916 GCA_035541055.1 Candidatus Acidiferrum sp.
CTACGACGAACGCTTCTGCCCGCTGAAGGACAAGACGCCCGAACAGATTGACTTCGTGGTCGTGCGCGAGAACAACGAGGGCCTCTACACCGGCGCGGGCGGGTTCGTCTTCAAAGGCACGCCCAACGAGGTTGCCCTGCAAGAGAGCGTCAACACGCGGCGCGGGGTGGAGCGCTGCCTCCGCTATGCCTTCGAGTTTGCGCGCAGGCGCAACAAGGACAAGAAGCTCACCCTCTCCGGCAAAACCAACGTGCTCACCTATGCCTTCGACCTCTGGGAGCGGGCCTTCCACGAGATCGGGCAGAAGGACTTTCCAGACATCAAGCGCGACTACGCGCATGTGGACGCGACCACCATGTGGTTCGTCAAAAACCCCGAATGGTTTGATGTCATTGTCACCGACAACATGTTCGGCGACATCATCACGGACCTTGGGGCCATGCTGCAGGGCGGCATGGGCATCGCGGCCGGCGGGAACATCAATCCGCAGGGCACCAGCATGTTCGAGCCGATCGGCGGCAGCGCGCCGAAGTACACCGGCAAAGGCGTGATCAACCCGCTGGCGGCGATTTGCGCCGGGCAGATGATGCTGGATTTCCTGGGCGAGACCAAAGCCGCCAAGGCCATCGAGGACGCGGTGATCAAGGTCACCCGGGAGAAGATCAAGAGCCTGGCAGCAGGGAAGATGGGCTATAGCACTTCGCAGGTGGGCGATTTGGTCGCCGCGGCGCTGTAAGGGCGGGGCTGACACGAAGCAGGCCAGGCGAGACGCCTGCCCTACTTCACGCCGTTCCCATCCAGGGGCTTCACGTCGACCAGTTCCCTGGCCTGGCCGTCGCCCCGCAGCTTGAGGAGCCTCTCGCCGCTCGGGCGCACCATGCGCTCATAGCTCCCCGTGGCATCATTGAAGGCGGCGGTGGTCTTCTCCAGGCCCGCCCGGATTCTGTCGAAGTGCTCGGTGAACTTGCAGACGCGCAAGTAGAGCTCGTTCGCCGCCTCGGAGATCGCGCGGGCGTTCTCGGTCTGCGCGTGTTGCTGCCAGCTCACGCTGACCGAGCGCAGCAGGGCGATGAGCGACGCGGGCGTGGCCAGCAGGATGCGCTTGCTCGCCGCCCAGACGATCAGGTCATGGTCGCCCTCGAGGGCGGCGCTGAACAGCGATTCGGCGGGCAGGAAGAGCACAACGTAATCCAGCGCATTGGGGAACTGGGCGGGGTAGTCGCGTCGCGCCAGCTCCTGCATGGTGTTGCGCAGCTTGGCAGCGTGCGCTTCGAGCAGGGCAGTGCGGCGGGCCGGGTCGGCGGCTTCCACCGCGCCCAGGAACTCCAACTCCGGCACCTTCGCATCCACGATGATCACCCGGTCCCCGGGCAGGCGGACCACCAGGTCCGGCTTGACGTCCCCGGCCTGTGCCTGCTCGCTGAAGTCGCAATGGGCGCTCATGCCGGCGGCCTCGACTACCCGGCGCAGCGTCTCTTCGCCCCAGCGGCCGCGCGCCTGGTTCGAGCTGAGCACGCGCCGCAATTGCAGGGTCTCGTTCGAGAGGGACTGGCTCTGCTGCGCCAGGGTCTCCAGATGCTTCTTCACTTCGCCCAACGTGGTGGACTGCGCGTTTTCGCTCTGCTGGAGCCGCTGCTGATAAATCCTTAACTGCTCCTCGAGGGGCCGGACCAGCGTTTTGATCGCCTCCTGGCGCTGCGCCAGGTCGCCTTTGGCCGACTCCTGGAAGCGTCCGAGTGTCTCGCCGGCAAGGCGCAGGAACTCGGGCGCGGTCTGCTTGAGTGCGTCGGCGCTGAGGGCTTTGAACGCCTCGCGTAGATCAGCCAGCGCCTTGTCTTGCGCCTGCCTCGCCTCGCGCAAGCTCTGCTCGTGGACTTGGCGTTGCTCGGCGGTGAGCCTTTCAGCGGCGGCGCACTTGGCCTCAGCCGCGGCCCTTGCGTTCCCGGTCTCAGCCAGTTGCGAGCGAACCTGCCCCAGTTCGGTTTCGCGCTGCGCGAGCTGCTGGCGCAATTGGTCCTCCAGACGGGTATCGGGTTTCGCCGGCCGGAACACTGTACGGACCAGCCAGCCGATCACGACCCCCAGCAGCGCTCCCACCAGAACATACGGAAGGGGCGTCATGGGCTTTCCTAGCGGAGCCCCGAGAAGAGCTTCTTCTCGTAATCCACGACCAGCCAGCGCTTGCCCTTTTGCACGACGCGATGGCCCTCGGACTTGAGCCGCTTCGCCAACCCCCCGACCCCACCCGGATACTTGGGATTCAACTCCCCGCCGGTTTTCAAGGTCCGCCAGTAGGGCGTTATGCGCCGGGCGCCCTCAGCCTCCGCCTCGTTGGCCGCGTGGGCGGCGATCCATGAGAATATGCCGGTGGTGATGGGGCAGGCGAACGCCACCTGGTGCCGAGCGGCCAGGGCACTGCGCAGCTCGTTGATGGTGACCAGGCGGCCTTTGGGCACCTGCTTCATCAAAGCATCCACTTCCGCGGGCGCCGGGATGACCATCGGCCCCTCGCCCCAGCGCCGGCTCATCCGACCCGCCACCGGACCCACTCGCGGCAGGCCCTTGCTATCCGCCAGCTTCTCCCGCCACGACCTCTTCGCCTTCATGTCGCCTGCCCTGAGATAGTCTCAGAAATGCGCGATGACCTCGATCTCCACGTTCGCGCCTTTCGGCAAGGCGGCTACCTGGATGGTGGAGCGGGCGGGGTAATCCCTCGTGAAGTACTTGGCATAGACGTCGTTCATGCCCGCAAAATCGGCGAGGTTGGTGAGGAAGACCGTGCTCTTCACCACGTTGGCGAAGCTTAGCTTCTGGTCTTCAAGGATGGCGCGGACGTTTTCCAGCACCCGGGTCGTCTGCGCCTTGATGTCGCCGGCGACCAGGTTGCCGGTGGCCGGATCGAGCGGGATCTGGCCCGCGCAGAACAAAAGGTCGCCGATGCGCACGGCGTGGTTGTAAGGGCCGACGGCAGGGGCGGATTTCGCAGGCTTGATGACAACTTTGGACGGCATAATACCCTGAGGGTATCGCACCGACCTGCCCAGTCAAGCGGCCTGCTGCTCGGAGCGCGCCCGTGGCCGCATGCTCTCACTTTCCCCGCTTCCTGGTAGAGCAAGCCTCCGGCTTGCGGTCGTCCCGCCAACTTTCCAGGTTGGCGCCCCACCTGCATGCATGTGGCAAGCTGGAAGCTCGCCGGGACGGTCGCAAGCCGGAGGCTTGCTGTAATAGTCGGGGGCAGTGCGCGGGTGCGCTCCGCGCTATACGGATACCCGCGCGCCGCCCCGGATGGCGCGGCGGCCTACTTTTCTTCTTCTTCCTCCTCTTCTTCCCCCTGCTCGGTGTTCACGGCGCTCTCAGCAACCTGGGTGAGCTTCTGGTCGGCGGCCTTTTCCTCGTCCAGCGTCTCAGCCAGCAACTTGGCCGCGTCCTCCTCGTCGAGGAGGTGGGCCCAGGACTTTAGAGAGCCATAAGCGGCAATCTCGTAGTGTTCGATCTTCTGCGCGGCGCTGATGAGCGCGGCGTCTCCCGCATCGTCCTTGATGCGCTCCTCGCCTTCCGCGATCAGGCCTTGCATCGCCTTGCACGTCTTCGTCTTCGCCTTCTCGCCAAAGTTCTCGAACACCTGCTCCAGGCGCTCGATATGGCCCTCGGTCTCATCCAGGTGCTCCTCGAACCCGGATTTCAACTCTTCGTTCTCCGCGGCCTTAGCCATCTTGGGCAGGGCCTTGGTGAGCTGCTTTTCGGCATCGTAAACGTCCGCCAACTCGTCCAGAAAGGTTTCCCGTAATGTGCTCATATATCTCTTACTCCTTATTTTGGTTACTCGGTCGGCCCCAGTATAACTGGCATGCGCGTGCGATACGCTGGGGTGAACTGCCCAAACATTGCGCTTCCCTCTGCCAATGCTCTTGCTAATGATTCCGGCGTTTCGTGTGACGCGCAGATCATGAAAGACATTGTTCCGCCGCCGCCGCCCGTCGTGCGCAATGACGTCGCGGCTGTGCAGGCGCTCTTCCAGCAGCACGTGGTGCCCAGCTATGGCCGGTTCGACCTCGTCCTCAGCCACGGCTCGGGCCGCTACCTGTATGACATCACCGGGCGGCGCTTCCTGGACCTGGGCGGCGGCATCGCGGTCAGCTCGCTCGGGCACGCGCATCCGGCGATCACCGAGGCACTGGTCGAGCAGTCGCGCAAGGTCATCCACACCTCGAATTTCTACTACCACGAGCCGCAGGGCCGCCTGGCCCAGGCGCTCGTCAGCTTGATCGGCCCCGGCAAGTGCTTCTTCGGCAACAGCGGCGTCGAGGCCAACGAAGGCCTGTTCAAGCTGGCCCGCAAGTTCGGCCACGACGAAGGCCGGTTCGAGGTCCTCACCACCGTCAACTCGTTCCACGGGCGGACGCTGGCGGGCATCGCCGCCACCGGCCAGGAAAAGGTCAAGAAGGGCTTCGAACCGATGGTGCCCGGCTTCCGCCATGTGCCCTACGGCGATTTGCAAGCCATGCGCGAGAGCCTCTCTCCCGCGACTGCGGCCATCCTCATCGAAGGCATCCAAGGTGAGGGGGGAATCACCCCTGCCTCCCCGGAATACCTGCTTGGCCTCCGCGCGTTGTGCGACGAGCACAAACTCTTGCTTTTCATGGACGGGGTCCAGGACGGCCATTTCCGCACGGGCCGTTTCCAAAGCTTCCAACGACTCCTCGAAGACACCCCGGGCGCGCGCGATTTTCTGCCGGACGGGATTTCGATGGCCAAGTCGCTGGGCGGCGGCTTCCCGATCGGGGCCTTCTGGGTGCGGCAACCCTATAGCGATCTGCTCGGCCCGGGCACCCATGCCACGACCTTTGGCGGAACGCCGCTTGGATGCGCGGTGGCTTTGAAAGTGTTCAGCGTCATCGAACGGGAGGGGCTGGAAG
>DATKNZ010000034.1:0-20418 GCA_035541055.1 Candidatus Acidiferrum sp.
TGAAATTGGCGAACTCGGTCGTGGCTTTCCAGCTATAGCTGGCTTGCTGCTGCAGTTTGGCGGCAGCGCTGGTGATCACGTCGCTTGGGCTCGATTCCGCTCCGAGCAGCGACGCCGCGGTCAGGGTGGCGAGGCCCAATACAGTCAGATGTTTCATGATGCTGTCCTTTCGTGTTGCTTGAATTGGATATGAGAACCGCTGACCTTCGCGATCCGGCGAAGGCCGGCCTTCTTCGATGACCTGCATCTAAGACCTGCGACAACCGCCCGGCAAGCGGAATCCTCGAGCCGATTGGGCTGTTTGCCGGAATTGGTTGCAGACTGGACGACCATCTCCGGAACGTCAACACTCCCGCAGTTATGCCGCACGTCAGCCATTTGGGCCGATTCCTGGCAGCCTTTTTCACGCTCACGTGCGTTCTGGCCCAGAATTCCGGCACGCCCGGAGGCCCGTCGATGATGTCGGTGCCGGTTGCCAGCGGCATCAAGCTGAAGGCCGGACCCGGCCTGTCACTCACCAACCCCGTCACCTGGGCGAGTTCGGATACGGCTGTGGCGGACGTGCTTCAAGACGGCTGGGTCATTGGGCTCAACCCCGGCTCGACCAGGGTTACCGTGAGCGATGGAGGCCGGACGCAGGCATGGGCGGTGGCCGTTGTCGCGGCGGAGGACAAGCCGCGCTCGGCCGAGTCCATTCGGCAGTATCCCGACAACCGCCGCTTCGAGCTGGGAGGCAGGCTCTGCTTCGGGAGCGAGCTGAATGGCCATGTGTTGGGCGCGCCGAACAAGGAGACGCTGGTGAGCAACCGGATCATTAACCCGCAGCCGCTGAGCGCCGGCCAGAATCTGCTGTGGCAGGTTGCTGCTGGGGCCGAGATGTTCGACGGCGCAGGAGTGCTGATGGGGACGGTGGCACCGGCCGCGCGGCTGGGCGACAAGAGGGTGCCCGCCACGGCCTTCAACTATGGCATGTCTAAAGTCATTCATGGCCGGCTCTGCCTGTATGGCTTTGGCACCGAGCTGCTCGTTGACCCTGGCATACGCAAGGAGGTTGAAGGCGAAGGCGTGGTGGCCACGTCGGCCTGGGTGCCGCTCGATTCAGTGCTGGAGAAGGAGAGCCTGCTCGACCGGCTCGGCCTTGGCCGCGGCAAGCTGCCGGCGCTGCCGCTCGGGACCGAGCGTTACCGCATCACCGGCGGGGACCCCAAGGCCTACGTGCTGCCGGAGGGCGAACTGGCGATCGTTCAAGCGGCGAACGGGCCGGTGCCGTCGCACTACCTGCGCCGGCCCAGCGGCACCATTAACGTGCTATACTCGGTGCCCGGTTTCGGCCTGGGCGGGCAGGGGCTGGACTCGTTCCTGATCCGGGATGGGCTCACGTTCCGTCCGGCCAAAGCGGTGCGGCCGTTCGTCCAGCCGACGTATTATCCTCGCGGGCACCCGAAAGCGCGGCAGGTATCACCGAGGACAATGACGTTCCTCTACGGCGGGGTGGAAGCGCCGGGATGCCAACGTGTCTTTGGCTGGGTAGCCAAGGAGGCGATGGAGTTGGTGCCTTAACCGGGAACCAGCTTCATAAGGAGCAGCATGGGCCAGCCGACGTATCTGGCGGCGCGGCGCGAGCGGGCGGCCAGGCCGGCGTCGGCAGCGTGCTCGCTCACGTGCTCCAGCTCGAGGCCCGCCCGCACGGCGGCCATCAGATAATCGGATACCTGGTGCGCGTGGCCGGCCGGGCTGATACGGCGGCCCGTTGCCGGGTCAATGAAGCGGGCCTGGACTCCGCGCAAGGACATGGCCGGGTGCATGACCGAGATGATCACGCAGCCCGATGGCCGGCACAGCCGCCGCAGCTCGCAGAAGAATGGGTCCAGCGCGGCAATGTGGTCCAGCACCAAGCAGCAGCAGACGCGGTCAAACGCTGCGCTCTTCAAGGCGAACGGTTTCGCGACATCGTGCTGGAGGAAGGTGATGACGTTGGAGCCCGGCTTGGCGCGGGCCTGCTCCAGCATGGCGGCGGAGAAATCCACGGCGGTGACACGCGCCCCGGCGCCGGCCCAGCGGAGCGCATGCCGGCCTGTGCCGCAGCCGATATCCGCCACGGTGAGGCCGGCCAGGTTGCCGACGAGGGAAGCAATGTGCTCCTCCTCCAGCAGCACGAGGGGGTTGTCCTCGTTGTCATACAATGCGGCCCAACGGTCATAGCCGGCCTGCGTCGGCACGATCTCCATGTCGGGGGTTGGCGCACGGCCATCTTTCTGCTCAGGTCGGGGATTCATAGTTCAACTAAGGCTGCCGGGCCACTGAGCCCTGGCGTGCCGCATACAGGCGGTTCATGGTGGCGACGTAGAGGATGCCGTTGGCCGCGGTGGCGGTGGAACTGATGGCGCTGTCCAACTCGATCTGGCTGAGAAGCTTCTTTTGCCGGGCGGCGGCGAAGACGTAGAAGGCGCCGCTCCGGGTGCCGAGGTACACCTTGCCGTCCGCGACCAGCGGCGAGGCCCAGGCTTCGCCCTCCAGCTCATGCGTCCAGCAAGCCTTGCCGGTGCGCGCGTCCACGCAATGGAGCGTGTGCCCGCAATCGGCTATGAAGACCAGGCCGTTGCAAACGGCGGGCGTCGAGAGAACGTGCTTTCGCAGCGGGTAGGACCAGATTACGGCATTGGTGGTGACGTCGCCGGTGCGGGTGGCATTCAGGCACTTGAGCCAGGCCTGGTTCTTGCCCCACCAGATGTCGCCCCCACCGGCGACGTATAGCCGGTTGCCGTCGAACACAGGCATACCGTAGAAATTGCTCGGGCCTTCGCGGCGGTTGCTGTTGTAGCGATGCACGTCGGCCTTCGGCGCTGCGGGGTCGAAGTCGAAGTGCCAGACGCAATTGAGGGAGGTGGGAGTGTGGAGCGTTGAAGCGTCGGAGCGTGGACGCGTCAGTGGTTCGAAGGCATAGACGATGCCATTGCCGGCGGCGAAGAAGACCAGCGCACGGCCATTGACGTCCGCGAGTGAAGGGGCCGACCACGTGCTATGGAAGATGTTAGGGGCGATGTGCTCGTTGTCACGGGCGAGGAGGCGGCCGGTGTG
The DNA here is from genome assembly GCA_035541055.1 of Candidatus Acidiferrum sp. Taxonomy (GTDB): domain Bacteria; phylum Verrucomicrobiota; class Verrucomicrobiia; order Limisphaerales; family UBA8199; genus JAPLUA01. The sequence goes on from DATKNZ010000034.1 coordinate 3,079, forward strand.
CTTTTCGAGCACCACCAGGCTGGGGGCGTCCGGCGTGCGGATTCGCCGATGCGTATTGTCCACGCCGGTGCCGGTATTGAGATAGAGGCAGTCGCCGTGGATGAGAATGCCGCTGTGGGCGGCATCGTGCGACCAGATGCCGGCGCCGGTGGGCAGGTCAAACCTCCAGACAATTCCTGGCGGGCAGGCGCTGCGGACATCGGCCACGCCGGCCCTCTGCGTGTCACTGGCTTCCTTCAAATCGAGGCATAGGACCTCGCCGCGGTTGTTGACGAAGTAGGCGCGGTCCTGCTCGACTGTGACAGGAGAGCAGATGCCGCTGTGGGGCCAATCGAAGTAGGTGTCTTCGGTGCGCTTGGGGAAGGTGAGTTGCCAGAGGAACCGCCCGCTCTTTTCCTCAAAGCACATCAGGACGCCGCGGTCGGCCTGCTGGGCGGGATCACGTGGGTGGCCGTTATTCGTGCCGATGAAGACGCGGCCGCCGGCGACTACCGGGGACGCATGGGTTTCAGTGCCGAGCTCAGCCGACCAGAGGATGTTGCTGCCGGTGCGAGGGTCGAAGGAGTCGGGTAGCCCGCGTTCGTCCGAGACCATGTTCCGGGACCAGGCCTGGCCCCACTGCGGCTGATCGGCGGCGAAGCCCACGCAGGGGGATGCTGGCCACACAAAGCAGCATCCGAGCAGGATCACCTGGCCGGCGCGGTTCATCCAATGCGGTTACTGCGCCATCCAGCCCCCATCAATCACGATATCCGTGCCGGTAATGAAGCCTGCCGCCTCGGAGCACAGAAACACGGCCAGTTGCCCGATGTCCTGCGGTCGGCCCCAATCACCCAGCGGGATGCGGGACAGAAACCACTGTGTGAGTTCGGCGTTCTCCATGAGCGGTTTGTTGAGTTCGGTCGAGAATGGGCCGGGGCTGATGCCGTTGACGGTGATCTTTTCCGGCGCCAGCTCCAGGGCCAGGGCTTTGGTGAAGCCCAGGAGGGCCGCTTTGCTGGCTGAATAAGCGGTGCGGCCCGGCAGGGAGACGTGGCTCATCATCGAGGTCAGGTTAAGGATGCGGCCGTAGCCCTGGCCTTTCATATGAGGGACAAACGAGCGGCACATCAGGAAGGCGCTGGTCACATTGGTTGTCTGCACGCGCTGCCACTCGGCGAGCGTGAAGTCGGTGATGGGCTTGCGCAGGTTGATCCCGGCGTTGTTGATGAGAATGTGGAGCCTGCCGAAGCGGGCGATGACAGCCTCGCGGAGCGCGAGGACTTGCGCCTCCTCCGCGACGTCGGCCGGGAACACCGCAGCCTCGGAGCCCAGCGCCTGGATGGCGGCGGCGGCCTCAGCCAGCAGCTTCTTGTCGCGCGAAACGAGGGCAACCTGGGCCCCGGCTTCCGCCAGTGCCAGTGACATGGCTTTGCCGAGTCCTTTGCTTGCGCCGGTGACGAGCGCGACCTTGCCTGCGAGTCCTCTGCCGGGTGGTGGTTTAGTCATAAATGTGCCGGATTCTATCCCGGATCGACCGCTCCGGCGAGGGTAACTGTCCAGCCACTGCCACGCGAAGCACGGCGAACCAATGGCCCTGCCCGGGAGTCGAGGACGAGAGCGATGCGTTCGACCGCTACCGCGCGCCTACATCAGGCAATGATTCCCTCCGCGACATTGCCCGCCACGTCTGTCAGGCGGAAGTCGCGCCCCTGGAAGCGATAGGTGAGCCGCTTGTGATCAATGCCGCAGAGGTAAAGCATGGTCGCGTGCAGGTCGTGCACGTGCATTTGCTGGTCGTCATCAATGTAGCGGTAGCCCAGTTCGTCAGTGCGTCCCCAGGTGAGACCGCCCTTGATGCCGCCGCCGGCCAGCCAGACAGAGAAGGCGTTGATGTGGTGGTCGCGCCCGGTGCCCTGGCCCATCGGCGTGCGGCCAAACTCGCCGCCCCAGATGACCAGGGTGTCCTTAAGCAGGCCGCGCTGCTTAAGGTCCTTGACCAGCGCGGCGGAGGCCTGGTCCACGTCTTTAGCGGCCACGGGCATGTCTTTCTCGATGTCGCCGTGGTGATCCCACGCGCGGTGGTAGAGTTGGATGAACCGGACGCCGCGTTCGGCCAGGCGGCGGGCGAGCAGGCAATTCGAGGCGAAGCTGCCATCGCCGGGCTCTTTGATGCCATAAAGGTCGAGCGTGCTCCTGGGTTCGCTATGCAAGTCCGTCAGGGCGGGCACGGAACTCTGCATGCGGAAGGCCAGCTCGTACTGGCTGATGCGGGTTTGGATTTCCGGGTCCGTGCGCTCTTCGGCGAGCAGGCCGTTGAGGCGGTTGATTTCCTCGATCACCTGGCGCTGGGTGCTCTGGCAGACACCGTCGGGGTTGCCGACGTAGTGCACCGCCTGGCCCTTGGACTGGAATAGGATGCCCTGGAACTTGCTGGGCAGGAAGCCGCTCGACCACTGCCGGGCCGAGATCGGCTGCAGGCCCGACTTGCCGTGCGAGGTCAGCACGATGAAGCCGGGGAGGTCGTCGGTTTCCGCGCCCAGGCCGTAGAGCAGCCAGGAACCCATGCTGGGACGGTTCTTGATGATCGAGCCCGTGTTCATGAAGGCATGGGCCGGGTCGTGGTTGATCTGGTCGGTGTGCATCGAGCGCACGATACAGATATCGTCCGCGATGCCGGCAATCGCAGGGAAGATGGTCGAGATCTCCTGGCCGGATTTGCCGTGCTTGGCGAACTCGACGAAGGGCCCGCGCGCCTTGAGCTCCGAATGCTGCAACTGGGCAAGTTGCTGCCCCTGGGTGAACGAGGCGGGAAAGGGCTGGCCGTCAATGCGCTTCAGCTCGGGCTTGTGGTCGAAGCTCTCCAGGTGCGAGGGGCCGCCGGCCATGCACAGATGGATGACACGCTTGGCACGCACCGGGAAGTCCGGCGGGTTCACCACGCCGCGCCAGTGCCCGGAGGCCTCGGCGGCGCTGGCCCTGCCGATCAGGCCTGGCTCCAAAAGGCTCGCGAGAGCGATGCTGCCCAGCCCATAGGCCGCGCGGCCCAGGAAGGTGCGGCGGTTGATGTCGAGCCCGAATTGGTAGCTGTCAAACGGAGGCTTCATTCAGTAGCGGGTAATGGTCTCTTGCAGGTTCAGGATGACGCGGCAAACCTCGGTCCAGGCTGCCAGTTCAACCGGCGGCAGGTTGATCGCAGGCACGGAGTTGCCCACCCGCACGAGCTTGCCCGCTGAAGCCTCGTCCTCGGACGCCGCTTCACGTTGCGCGGCCAGGAACTTCAACAGTGACGCCTTCTCGTTGGGCCTGGCCGGCCGGGTCAGTGCCCGCTCGAAGGCGCGGTCCAGCCTGGCAGCGTCCCCGGGGCAGCTTGCGGCGAGCAGATTCTGGGCGAACACGCGCGCCGCTTCCACGAAGGTCGGATCGTTCAGCAGCGTGAGAGCCTGCTGCGGCGTGTTCGATACAGGCCGGTAGGCAGTGCATTCCTCCCGGGACGGAGCGTCGAAATTCGCGAGCATTGGGTGCAGGAAGGTGCGCTGCCAATGCATATACACGCCTCGCCGGTATTGACGCTCGTCCTGGTCCGCGATGTAATCGCGATCCGGGAACTGGAGGTTGGCGTAGTAGCCCGCCGGCTGGTACGGATGGACGCTGGGGCCGCCGATGTCCTCGTTCAGGAGGCCCGCGATGCTGAGGGCGTTATCGCGCACGAACTCCGCTGCCAGCCGGCGCGGTGTTTGGCAGGCCAGCAGCCGGTTGTTGGGGTCAACCTCCTTGAGGTCAGGCCGCTGGTTCGAGTCCTCCCGGTAGGCTGCGGACATCACCATCAGCTTCACAATGTGCTTTACGTCCCAGGAATGGAGGGTCTCCGCGGCCCTGAGTCCTGCATTGGGGCCAGGAACCAACCCCTCACCCGCCTCCGGCACGCTCTCCCCATCGGATGGGGAGAGGGAAGGGGTGAGGGGGGCGCCTTGTCCGGATCGCGGTCCATGCAAACGGCTCCGTGAGACCCGTCGGCTTGCTCCGGCATCCGGCGTTCGGGATTCCGCATTCGGAGTCGGCTGCATGAACTCGCAGGCCAGCCAGTCCAGCAGCTCCGGGTGCACGGGCCATTCGCCCTGTGCCCCGAGATCGTCCACGACAGCCGAAAGGCCTGTGCCGAAGAATTGTTTCCAGAACCGGTTCACGACCGCGCGCGCCGTCAGGGGGTTCTCCGGGGCCACCAGCCAGCGGGCGAGGTCCAGGCGGGTCAGGCGCCGGTGCTCCGGGTTCGGAAGCTGGGGCAGGAAGTGCGGAGTTGCGGGTTGGACGATCTCGCCCGTCTCGTTCTGCCAGTTGCCTCGCGGCAGCACGCGGGTTACCGCCGGCGCCTGCGCGACCGATATCATGGTAAAGGCCCGGCCGCCGCGGCACTCGCGGATTTGAGCCTGCAACTTGCGGAACTGGGCAACAGCGTTGGTGTCCCACTGGGTCGTGAGAAGGAAGGTGCGCTGGAGCAATTCCCTCTCCGGGCCGGTGGGCCGCCCGGTTGCATGACCCAGCGCCGTGCGCAGGGGCCGGCCAAGCCCGGACTCCAGCGGCTGCGGAGCCGGGAACGGGGTGACGGAGACGCGCACGGATTCCGCTGTCATGCTGCCCAGGCTAACCAACAGGGCGTCGCCTGCTTTGGCTTGCACCGGCTTGTCCAGCAGCCACACCGCGGTCTGCACCCCGGCGTTGGTGGACACCTGCCAGAGATCAGTCACGCCGATGACCGGCAAGCTCATCGCATAACGCTCCTCCTTGTAGTCCGCCTCGCCGAAGTGGAACGGCACCTTGGCGTCCTTGCCCCCGGACCTTAAGGTCGCGCTGGGTGCGATGGCCGTTCCGCTCCGGTGCTTTGGCGCGGCCTTGTCTGCCTTTACCTCCTGGGCGACGACCTCCAGCCGGATGGCCGAGAGCCACATCGGCGGCAGGTCCAGCGTCAGGACGATGCTCTCTTTCGGCTTATCGCTAAACGCGACAGTTGCATCCGCGCTGACACTGAAATTGGTGGCCGGCACCGCGTTGGTGTCCTTGAGCGCAAGTTTAACCTGCGGCTGCGGCGTCGCCCAGCCTGCCGGCCAATGCTGCAGGAAAGCGCGGCTCTGATGGCACCAGCCCTGGAACGCTTCCTCACGTTTGTCGTCCGCTTTCAGCTTCGCCGACGCGGCGTCGTTGAGCGCGGCGGCCTTGCGCTCCAGGTCGGTGATGCGGCGCTGGAGATACGGATTGGCCACCTGGGCCTCCGGCGGGAATGGGTGGTCATTGCCGTAGCCCTTCAGCTCGCTGGCAGTGGTATAGTTGTAATCCGCATACACGCCCCACTGCTTGAGGTCGGCGAAGAACGCCTCCATCGAGTAGAAGTCCTTCGAGGTGAACGGGTCATATTTGTGGTCGTGGCACTCGGCGCAGCCCATGGTGGAACCCAGCCAGGTCATGGAAACGGTGCGCACCCGGTCAGCCGCGTACTTGGCCAGGTATTCCTTTTCCTGTGCGCCGCCTTCGCGCGTCATCATGTTCAGGCGGTTGAAACCGGAGGCCGTGAGCGCTTCCGCCGAGGCGCCCGGCAGCAGGTCGCCCGCAAGCTGCTCGAACGTGAATTGGTCAAAAGGCTTGTTCCGGTTGAAGGCGTCAATGACGTAGTCCCGGTAAGGGAAATTGTTTTGGTTCTGGTCCCCGTGATAGCCGACGGTATCGGCGTAACGCACCAGGTCGAGCCAGGGCACCGCCATGCGCTCGCCGAAATGGGGCGACTGCAGCAGCCGGTCCACTTGCCGTTCGTACGCGCCGGGGCGGGTGTCGGCAAGGTAGTCCTCGACCTCCCGAGGCGTCGGGGGCAGCCCGACCAGGTCCAGGCTCAGCCGGCGCAGCAACGTGCGCCTGTCCGCTTCCGGCGATGGCTGGATGTGTTTGGCTTCCAGATCGTGCAGGATGAAGGCGTCTATGGGGTTGCGCACCCAGCCGGGGTCCTTGGTCTCGGGCACTTCGGGCCGCTTCAGCTTGAGATAGGCCCAGTGTGGCTCGTAGGGGGCGCCCTCCGCAATCCATTGCTTGAGCACCGCCTTTTGCGCGTCCGTCAGCTCCTTGTTGCTCTCCGGCGGCGGCATCACGTCGTCGGGGTCGTCCGCGTAGATGTGCTCGACAACCTTACTCTCGTCCGGTTTGCCGGGGACGATGGCGCCCCGCTCGACCGCCACCTCCCGCACATCGAGCCTGAGCTTGGCCTTGCGGTTGTGCGAGTCATGCCCGTGGCAGACGAAGCAGTTCTCGGAAAGGATGGGCCGGACGTCGCGGTTGAACTCGAGGGAGCCGCCCGAGGCGCTCAAAACTGAGGCCACCGGCAGCCACAGGAGCCACAGGCGAGGATGTCCAAACACCATAAGCGGTACTGCGAAACCAGGCACCGCCGGCCGGTGGAGCTCGCGACGCCTGCGCTCACGGCGTGTGCTACGATCCGACAGATCGTGTCAACCCAGCTTCACCTTCCACCATTCCACAAGGCCCGCCGTACGCAAGGGGGGCCTCACCCGCTAAACCCTAACCTGGCCAGGCGGAGAGCGCCCGTCCCCGGGCGCGGCGTTGCAGGAACCGGCAGCGGTGCCCGGAGCTCCAATGCCTTGCCGGACTCGTAGGCTGCGGCGACTGAGGACGGGCGCTCTCCGTTGCTTTTTTGTGCCGCCCAGAGGCCCAATTGAGTAAGGTCGGACATGCACCCGGAGATGGCCGCCGGCACTGAAGCCGGCAACCTTATTTACGGTCTGACTTCGGTGGTCGAACGGCTTGACCTGGCGCAGCTCTTCGGCCGGGCGCAACCGCTGGAAGTGGAACTGGGCTGCGGGGATAGCTCCTTCCTCGTGGAATACGCCCGACAGCATCCGGAGCGGAACTTCATCGGGGTCGAACGCCTGCTGGGGCGCATCCGCAAGCTGGATCGCAAGGGCCGCCGCGCGGGGTTGACCAACCTGCGGGGCGTCCGCATTGAATCCGCCTACTTCCTGGAATACCTGCTGCCGGCGCACTCGGCGGAGGCGGTCCACGTGTATTTTCCCGACCCTTGGCCCAAGCGGAAGCATTGGCGGCACCGGCTAATCAACGAGCGCTTCCCCGCCGTGGCCCGCCAGGCGCTGCAGCCGGGCGGCACGGTGTATCTGCGCACGGACGACCAGGCTTATTACGAGCAAATGCAGGCCGTATTCGCCGCCAGCCCGGAGTTCAGGCCCGTCGAGACCCCTGACGGTCTAGCCGGGCTGCCGACCGACTTCGAACGCGACTTCCAGGCGCGGGGCGTCCGGACCCTTCGGGCCGCCTATCAGGTGCGGGTTTAAAGGGGCGACTTGCCGGCGGGTGCACGGCAAAAGTCTTCGTTTCCTTTGTTACCTTGGTGTGGAAGCCAAGCGAGCTTGGTTGACCCGCGCCCCATTCGCGGCAAATTAATCCTTGCGACAGGCGGGAAATAGCGTAGAAGGAAGCCGATAAGAGGTCCGATGATTTTGCTAAGTGCCGGTTGGCCTTAGAAGATATGAGATTTGACGGTGAGTTCACAACAAGCTGTTGGTTTTGGATAATGCAGACAAAACGGTTGGAGAATCGTTGAGTTAGTTGGGGTTCAAAACGCGTTGCCTGTTTATGATTTACCATGACAAGAGGCCGGCTGTGGAGGAAAGGCCGGAGGACCACGTCGTAACCTACCCGGTTGCGCCCGCCGCGCCCAAGCCGGTGAATCATCACCCGGTCTCGCGCCTGCCCGGGCTGGCCCCGCAGCGCGGGGACCTGCTCGCCAAAGTCCGGGCCTTCAGGACCGCCGCCCAGCTTCGCGAACTCGGCGTTTACCCCTATTTCCGCACCATTTCTTCGGCACAGGACACCGAGGTCATCATTGACGGGCAGAAGGTGCTCATGCTGGGCTCGAACAGCTACCTGGGGCTGACGAACCATCCCAGGATCAAAGCGGCAGCTCAGGCGGCGGTGGAGAAATACGGCACCGGATGCGCCGGCTCGCGGTTCCTCAACGGCTCGCTCGACATCCACCTGCAGCTTGAGCAGGAGCTGGCCAAGCTGGTGAAGAAGGAGGCCGTGCTTCTCTACAGCACCGGCTTTCAGGTGAACCTGGGCGTGATCAGCGCGCTCGTCGGCAAGGGCGAATATGTCATCGGGGACAAGAGCAACCACGCCAGCATCGTGGAAGGCTGCCTGGTCTCGCAGGGCAAGTTCCTGCGCTTCGCCCACAAGGATATGGCGGCCCTGGAGAATCGCCTCGAGAAGCTGGAGCCCGAAGCCGGGAAGCTCATCGTCGCCGACGGCGTCTTCAGCATGGAAGGCGACATCATCCAGTTGCCGGAGGTTTGCCGCATTGCCGAGAAATACGGGGCCACGGTCATGGTGGACGACGCCCACGCGATCGGCGTGCTGGGCGAACGCGGCGCGGGAACGGCGAGCCATTTCGGGCTGACGGACAAGGTGCAACTCATCATGGGCACGTTCAGCAAGTCGCTGGCCAGCCTGGGCGGGTTCATCGCCGCCGATGCCCAGACCATTGACTACCTCAAGCACCACTCCCGCCCGTTGATCTTCAGCGCCAGCATGAGCCCGGCCAACGCCGCGGCGGTGATGGCCGCGCTGCAGATCATGGCGCAGGAGCCGGAGCGCATCGCCCAGCTCTGGCGAAACACGAAGCGAATGAAGCAGGGCCTCACTTCCCTGGGCTTTAACCTGGGCGCGTCGGAGACCCCCATTTTGCCGGTGTACATAGGGGACCTGATGCTGGCCTTTAAGGTGTGCAAGCGCCTGCACCAGGAAGGGCTCTTTGTGAACCCGGTGGTGACGCCCGCCGTCGCGCCGGGCCAGGAACTGATCCGCATCAGCCTCATGGCCACCCATACGGACAAGCAGGTTGATTTCGCGCTCGAAAAGCTGGGCAAGGTAGGCAAGGAACTCGGCGTGCTTTGATTGAAGGTCCTGCTCACAGGAGCCAGCGGCTTCGTCGGCAGCCATATTCTTGAAAGTCTCCGCGCGCGGGGTCTGCCCACCGCGGTCCTGCTCCGTCCCACCAGCGACCGGCGCTTCATCCAGCCGCACCTGTCGGCGGTGGAGGTGCGTACGGGCGCGGTCGGCGATCCCGCCAGTCTCCAGCAGGCAATGGATGGCATCACGCACGTCATCCACTGCGCCGGCGCGACGAAGGTTTGCCGGAATGCCGAGTTCTACGAGGTGAACCAGGGCGGCACGCGCAACGTCGTCGCCGCGATCAATGCCCAGGCGGGCCGCATCGAGAGGCTGGTGCACATCTCCAGCCTCGCCGTGGCCGGGCCGGCCACCCGGGAGCGCCCGGCGCGGGAGGCCGACCCGACCCGCCCCATTTCCGAGTACGGCAAGAGCAAGCTGGCCGCCGAAGTGGAGGTGAAGAATGCCTGCCGTGCGCCGTTCGTGATACTGCGCCCGGCAGCCGTGTACGGCCCGCGCGACACCGATTTCCTGCACATGTTCCGGGCCGTCAGACGCCATATCCTGCCCACCCCCTCAGGCGCGCAGGCGCTGAGCCTGGCTTTTGTGCGCGACGTGGCTGAAGCCGTCGTGACTTGCCTGGCGCACCCCGGCGTTGTGGGAAAGACCTATTTCGTGTCGGCGGAGGAAATCGTCACGGCGCGTCTCATGGCGGCCGAGATCGCGGCGCGGATGCAGGTTTGGACGCTGCCGTTGCCTTTGCCGGCAGCGGTGCTGTGGCCGGTATGCCTGGCCCAGGATGCCTGCTCGCGTTTGACGCGGAAACCGAGTATTCTCAACCTGCAAAAATACGCTGAGCTGCGCGCGCCGGGCTGGGTCTGCGATGCGCGCCTCCTGGAGCAGGACACGGGATATCGCTGTCCCACGACTTTAGGGCAGGGAGTGGCAGAGACCCTGGCCTGGTATCAGCAGCAACGCTGGCTGTGAAGAACTATACGTTCGTTGACTACGCGACGCAGGGCTACATGGCCCTGGTGGCGCTGCTTATCCTGAACTTCCACAACCACACCGTGGCCCATTGGCCCGCGCTGGTCGGACTTCACGCCCTCGGCCTGCTTCTGATCCATTGGCTCGTTCAAGCGCACGCCCGGGCCCCACGGAGTCCCGTGCTGGATTTCCTGCGCCACTTTTACCCGGTCATCCTCTACACGGCGTTCTTTGTCGAGACCGGCTCGCTCAACCGGATGTTCTTCCCGGACTACCTCGACCCGGTGGTGGCCCGCTGGGAGCAGCATTTGTTCGGCTGCCAGCCCAGCGTGCTGCTGATGCAGAAGCTCCCGTGGGTGGCGCTCAGCGAGTTGTTCTACATTTGCTATTTCTCGTATTACGTCATGATCGCCGGGGTCGGCGTGGCGTTGTTTCTGCGCAGCCGCCAGCAGTTCTTCCATTACGTGTCGGTGGTCTCGTTCGTGTTCTACGTCTGCTACCTGATCTACATCGTGGTGCCGGTCATCGGCGCCCGGGCGTTCTTCCACCAGGTAGAGGGATACTCGTTGCCAGCGGCCACGCAGCAACTGGCGATCGCGGACACCTATCCCGCGTCCGTGCAGGCGGGCGTGTTCTTCCAACTTATGAAATGGGTCTATCGGGTGTTCGAGGCGCCGGGCGCGGCTATCCCGAGCAGCCACGTCGCGGTAGCTCTGTGCACCGTGTACTTCTCCTTTCGTTACCTGCGGCCCATCCGGTGGGTCCATCTCGCGGTCACCTGCCTCCTCTGCGTCTCCACCGTGTATTGCCGATACCATTACGTGCTGGACGTGCTGACCGGGCTGACGGCGGCGGCGGTGCTCGTGCCGGTAGGCAATCTGCTCTACTTCAAGTTCCGCCGGCCTGAGCTGGAGCAGACTTCGTCTAGACACGGATTACACGAATTGAGGCCGATTCCGGGTGCCTGAACCCTGCCAATCCGTATCTCCTGCTCGGTTCGTGTAAAAGGCCCAAAACCCGCTCCCCTACCCCCGGAAACCGCGCCGGGCCTTTCCCCACGTGCCGGCGGCTGGCCTATGTTTCCCCGCTGAATATCCGGTCATTCCCCCGTGTGTCTCCCATGGGGCCCGGACCACATGGGAGACACACGGGGCCATCACCGGACACGCACCGGGGAGGCCCACGGCAGGCACCGCAGGGGTTTGGGTTTGGCGGGACAAAACGGGGCCGGGTACACCGTTACTCCAGGCAAATTGCTGCCCCACAAACACTTAGCGCATTCAGGTTCCCTCGTGTCCATGTTTGGCTTTACCCCGAAGAAGGCCGAGACGTTACGGCAGGTATTGGGCGCGATAGAACCGCTGGGGACAGGCAGAGCTGTTTGTATCGTTAAAGGTGAACGGCGAGCTGTTGGTGAGGAGGACGCACCAGTCAGTCAGGTTGCTGGAGGCGAGAATCGCATACTGATAGCCAGGGACGCCGACCACATTCATCTGGAGTTGTCCGTCGGTGGCGCAACCCGCGCCGCACAACGTGGGCGCTGCCGTCGAATACACCGCGAGCACGGCGCCGGGGCTGTTGGTCGTGCCCGCGACGTTTGTGGCCACGACCGAATATGTGCCCCCCTGGGCCAGCGTCACGCCCGGCAGCACGAGGGTAGCAGCCGTGGCGCCGGGCAGGTTCGTGCCGTTGAGGCGCCACTGGTAGGCCGGGGCTGGAATGCCAGACGCAGCGCAGCTCAGGCTGACGGTGTTGCCCACCACGGCCACAGCGCCCAGCGGCTGTGACGTGAAGCTCGGGCGCACGGTAAGCGGCACCACCTCCCCGCTGGGCAGCAGGGTCGCGACGTAGCTGCCGGTCGGGAAGCCGGCGGGATTGACAAAGCATATCTGCGCCACCTGTGCGGCAGTGAGTCCCGAACCGCTGTTGCCAAAGACGACGCGCACTGCGCCGCCGCCCGCGATCGAGCCGTTCCAGTTGGTGATCGTCAGGATTTGGCCGCCGCTCCAGGCCACGCTGCCGCTGGCGGCGAACGTCAGGACGCTCGACCCGCTGCCCAGGTCAATGACAGAGCTGCCGCTCAGCTTCAACGTGCCGAGCTGCTCGCTGTAGCCCGCACTCTGGAATGTGCCGCCGGCCAGGGTCAGCGAGACGGTGTCGGCGATCTGGTTGGCGGCTCCCAGGAGGAGGACGCCGCCGGCGTTCACCACCAGGGTGCCATTGGCCACGGCAGCGGTGCCGGCGGTCTTGCTCAGCTTGAGCGTGCCACCGCTCACCGTGGTGTAGCCGTTGACGACATTGCTGCCGTAAGTGTTCGCGCTGGAACCGCTCAAGACCAGGGTGCCCGGGCCGGTCTTGGTAATGCCGCAGGTATTGCTGAGCACGCCGGAGAAGGTGGTCAGGCTGTTGCTCACGGCAATGATCCTGGCGGCGGCCGAGCTCGAGTTCACATTGATTGGCCCGCTGAAGGTGAGGTTGCCCCCCGCGCCTATGTTGATATGCGCGGTCAGGAGGTTGAGGTAGTTGGGAAGCGCGCGGGCGCTAGCGTCGGCCGTTTCGAGGGTGACCGTGTTGGCCCCCGCGGTATCACCGACGTCGAGGCGGATCGAACCGAGGGCGGCATTATTGCCGAAGGCCAACGTGCCCTGGTTCAGCGTGTAATAGCCGGCGCACGTGCTGGCGCCGCTATAGACAGCGGTGCCCGGCCCCCACTTGTCCGGCGCACCGGTACCCACGAACGGCGTGTTGAAGATGGCCGTGGCCCCCGCAGCCACGTAGTTGGTGAAATAACTGCCCGTACCGAGGAAATACAGGTTGCCGCCCGTGAACGTGGCGGTGCCCGACTGGACAAACAGGCCCACGACCAATTGCGTCCCGGTAACGCTCACCGTGTATGAGCCGGTGGCATCCGAGCCGGCGGAGAAGATAGCATTTTGTTCCGCCCACGGCCCGGTGGAGACGGTCCCGGCTGCGCTGCTGCTCCAATTGGTTGAGGTCGAGTCCCACGTGCCGGCAGGCGAAGGGCCGCCCGAGCCGCTGGTCGCGCCGTTGCGGTCCCAGTAGCTGCCCCAATTCGTATTCGCGGCGACGGTGCCCCGGGCATACACATAGCGCCAGGCTGCATTGAGGTTCTGGTAGCCGTTATTGTAGCCGGGCCAATCGTAGTAAGCGCCCGCGCCGTTGGCGCTGGGATAGCTGACATTCTTGTTCCCGTAAGGGTCGTTGAAGATGAGCGTGAACTGGTTCTGCACGTAGCCAATGCAGGTGATGTAGTGGCCAGCGGAGGTGAGGCTGTTCAGGAGCACGACGGGGTGGTTGGCATTAATCTCCGCCCGCGCCAGGTTGATATTCGCGAGGTCCGCCCCGCTCTGGGGCAGGTCATAGGTGCCCGAAGTGAGGCCGTGTCCCGCGATCCAACCCGCCAGCCGCTGGCTGTGCAGCAACGAATCGTCCGTCGTGTCCTGCAGGAAGTAGCCGAAGCCGCCATACCATCCCGCAAGGCTCGAACCCCAGATCGAAGACGACGGGATGTTGAAAACGAAGCCGTTGTAGCTATAGACGTTGCAGATGTAATAGCCGTAGTAAGACGTGTGGCTGCTGCTGCGGGCCGAGCAGGTGATCGGATGCGGCGGCAGGCGGTTGTAATACTGGATGGCCATCAGGCTGGCGGTCGCGCTGCAGCAGGAATCATAGCCGCTGAAGTTATCCGGGGTGTCATAGACCTGGTTGACGTAGGGCACGCCGACCAGTTGCACGACGGAGCCGTTCGTAACCGTCATGGGAGAAATCGCTCCCGACGGAGCAGCGAAAGCCAGGTCCTTGGGCGCCGCCTGCGACGCGGCAGGCGCGAGGGTGACGCTCTTTGCGGTGCCTAACCGGGTGTCGGCCACGCCCAAGCCGTCCTCCGCATTTAGAGCTACCGCAGACGCACTCAGCGCGACGGCGACGTCGCCCGCGCGGCTCAGCAACGTGGAAACTGAGCCATCGGACAGCTTGTGCTTCCGCACGTGCGTCCGGGTCACGCCGAAATCGGCGACGTCCTTCTGCACGACGGCGACCGTGTCGTCGTCCAGCCACGTCGCTGCATCGGCGCGGCCCAGGCTGCGGGAAAGGCCGGCGCGCCAGGCGAGGATCGCGCCATTGCTGCGGCGAGCGAGCAGGCCCGTGCCATCGGGCGAGAACCGAGGCTGGTAGCCGCTGACCGCGCCGGCGGGCGGCGAGCCGCGCTGGCCGGTGTCCACGTCAATCCAGGAGATGGTTTCATCCGGATCGCTGAAGGCGAGGCGTCGGCCATCGGGCGAAAAGGCCAGCACGTTGGCGAGCGTGCCAAGATCGGTTTGCGTCGCCCGGCTCAGGTCCGGGTTCAGGACGACGAGCTGGCTGCCGATAGTGTAGGCGACCTGGCCGCGGGTCGAGACCACCGGGTTGCCGGCCGCGGGGGCCGGGTCCGCCAGCGGAAGCTGCTTCTGGTCGGCAATCCGGTATAGAACCGGCACTTGCAGCAACTGGCCCTTGCCGGGCTGAAAGTCCTTATAGCAGACGAATTGCTTGTCCGGCGAAAGGGTGGCGAAGTAGCCGGCATTGGGAGTGTGGGAAACCGTATCGCGCCAGCCGGTGAGGGTGTTGACCAACTCGAAGCCCTGGTTGCCTGGCAGGAACAGGAGCACCAGTTCGCCGTCCGGGGAAAGGTCAATCGGCGCCGGGGCTGCGGGAAGCAGGCCGGGTTTCGCCGGGGCTGCTCCGCCGGGCGTGCCAACGCCGCCCAGGGCGGCGAGCAATGCGAACAGGAGCCATGGCGGGGAGTACCGGCTGCGGGTTCTGCTTTTCATGCATGCTTCCGTTCGAGCGGCTGTGCAGGGGCATATTGAAGGAGCCGGCCGCCCGGCGCCAGCCGGTTCTGGAGCGCCGCGCGGTTGAGTCGGAATGAGGCGCCCGACTCTTGGCCCGCGCGGCGCACACAGCCCCCCGGACGCTGACTTTCGTCCGGGAAATCATTCACCTTCCCCTATGGCACGCTAAGGCGGTAATAGCGCGCGGGGCAGCGGAGGGGCTCGAAGCCGGTAGTAGCCCCGCCCCCGGTTGCGGTGACTGGGAAAACACGCCATGAACCAGCTCGTGCGGTTGCGACAAGGGGCAAGTGTCTGATGAGCGCCCAGCACTGTAATTTCATGGCCCTATACATCCGGTTTCATCCCCGCCGAACCTGCCGCACCCTTCGCGGCATCAGGTCGGCAACTGGGATGCATTAGAAGATGCACCTGGTGCGCTGCACTGTCAAGTGCCGCCGGGGTGCGCGACGACGCTAAAGGCGCCCCCGCCCGCTTTGAGGCTGGCCCTTCCATAGGCCGGCCAGCACGATGGGGCCGTGGCCGCGCTCTTTCAGGTCCTGCACGAAGACACCGCGCTCTTAGTCGTCAACAAGCCCGCCGGGTTGGTCTGCCATCCCACAAAGGGAGATGCCTACTCGAGCCTGATCGCCCGCGTGCGCCTCCACCTGGGCCCAGGCTCGCATCCGCACCTGGTGAACCGGCTCGACCGCGAAACCAGCGGCGTAACGCTCGTGGCCAAAGACCTGGACGCCGCCCGGGAGCTGCGCCGGCTGTGGGAAGGGCGGCAGGTGGAAAAGACCTACTGGGCCATCGTGCACGGGCACCCGCGGGAGCCGCGGGGAACGATTGCTGCGCCGCTGGGCAAGGACGCCCAAAGCCGCGTGGCGATAAAGGACTGTGTGCGCGGGGACGGCGCGGCAGCCACGACGGAGTACCGCTTGGAACGCACTTTCACCCGGGACGGGCAGCCCTTCGCGCTCCTGCTCGTGCGCCCCCTGACCGGGCGGAAACACCAAATTCGGATCCACCTCGCGCACATCGGACACCCGATCGTCGGTGACAAACTGTATGGCGGGGACGAAGATCTGTATCTGGCCCTGGTAGAAGGCCGCCTGACCGATGAGCAACGGCGACGGCTGATCCTGCCGCACCATGCCTTGCACGCGCGCGAGGTGCGGTTTACCTGGCGCGGCCACCCTGAAACCTTCCGCGCGGAGCCGGAGAGCTGGTTCCTGGACTGGCTGGAGGGCCAGTTAGTAGCGTAAGCCTCCGGCTTGCGAACGTCCCGGCAAGCCTCCCGGTTGCCGCCACCAGGACAATCCAGAGGATTGTCCGGACTATCGCAAGCCGGAGGCTTACGCTACCTGGATAGGGATACGCCGTAGCCTCTCCGTCACCCCTCCCTTACCTCACCGTTGAACCTCTGCAAGGTTTGCAGAGGTTCAACGGTGAGGTAAGGGAGGGGTGACGGAGAAGCTCCGGCGATATAGGGATGGTGATAACCGTCCGAGACAGTGCAGATGGCGGGAAAGTGTCCTGAAATGAGACATATGTCCTCCCGGCCCGACTAAGCCGTAACGATTCAGTTGGCAAGGGGGAGCACACGCGCCCTCGCGTGTGATTCGCGGCGCCGCGCCGCGAAGGGCTCGTGGTTTGGATGGGCCGCCAAGCAGCGAGCCGCCAGTGGGCGAGAGAGCCAACGGCGGGGCGCCGTTGGCAGCACGCGAGGCGCGTGCGCTCCCCAGCGCCAGGTGCATGGATACGGCTACGGGGCAGCCGTATAATGGAGCCTGAAGAACTGGCGGTCCAGGAGGCTGCTCACCGGGATGCTGTAAGAGTAGAGATAACCGTCGAAGGCATAGGGGCTGGGCAGAGGGGTCCAGGTCGTGGGCGGCGAGAGGTCGGTCGTGGTTTCGAGCGTGAAGCCCAGGTAAGCGGCGCTCCAGGAGACCACTACCGCGTCGGGGTCGAGGCGGATGAACAGGCCCGGCTGGACCGAGGTGTGGGACGCCGGGGCGGCTACGATCGAGCCAACGAAATCAATGGGGTCCCCCGGAGAGGTGGGAAGCACGACCACGGGGCCGTCCGAGCACATGCAATCGGCATTCAAGGGGATGACCCAGATGCCGTTGGTGCCCTGGATGCTGCCGGCGCCCACCAGCTCATCGCCATCGGGCGACCACTCGGCGCCGTGCGGGAAACCATTGGTGGTATCGGTGAAAGCCGTGATCTGGGAGAGGGAGACGTTGTTGGACACTACTTGGGCTACCCAGAGGTTGCGCCCGCCATCCACGAGCGGGCTGACGTAGCCGTCTGCGAAGGCCAGGCAATCGCCATCGGGGTCCCATGCCGGCCAGCGCGGGCCATAGGGATAGGTCAGCAGGAGCTGCTCAGAGGAAAGATCCGGCGGCGTGACGTACAGCCCCGAGGTGCCTGGGTAGAGGCTCATGAAGGCCACCCTGCCGTCCACCGGGTTGACCGCGGGCGCGCCCTGGTTGTAGGCGTGGGGAATGGGGAACGGCCATACGGAGCCGTCGAGCCGAATCTGCCAGAACAGGTTGTCGTAGTCGAAGACGAGGTTGGT
>DATKNZ010000035.1:0-4679 GCA_035541055.1 Candidatus Acidiferrum sp.
GTACATGTCGTAGGACATGAACAACGTCCCCTGGTTGTGGCCCACCCCGAGGACGTTCGTGTTCGCGTTGTAGTCGCCCGAGCTGCGCGTGGGAAAGATGTTCGTCAGCATCACCGTGCCGCCCAGCCCATTCGTCGTCGCGCCGCCGCGATTCTGGAACAGCGACACCGGCGTGCCGTCCGGGCTGATCAGTGTGATGGCCAGGTCCGAAACGCGCGGGTGATCCAGGTGCAACTGCACCGCCACCGAGGCGATGGGCTGCGTGTTCGTAACGAACAAGCCGGCGTAGGTGACCGCGTCGTCGCTAATCGGCACCGGCCCCGCGGCAGCATAGCTCACCGCAGGCTCGATGTTTGTGTTCAATTGCACTTGGGCATTGATGCGGATGGTCTGAGGGACGCTGCCCGGGTTGAACACGCCAATGTAATAGCATCCCGCCGAAATCGGAGGCAGGGAGGACCCGTTCACGGACACGCACCCGCCGATGTCATTCACCACGGCCATCTGGTCCCAGGCGGTGGTCGTCGGCGGGCTCCCCGCCCGCACATATAGATTCATCGGCATGGATATCGCCGAGTCGTTATTAACGCACACCGTCAGGTTGGTGGCGCCGGTGGGAACATCGAAGAAGTCGTAAAGGAGCGCGTTGGACTGCACGGTGCTCTCCAGGCCGGTGTTCACGTACTGCGGGTCCAGCCGGATGGATACATTGGCGACCAAGCCCGTGTGCGTCGGCACCTCATCGGCCATCGTCAGCAGCCACAAGCCCGCGCCCTGTTGGCCGATGAAGCTGCGCAGGCTGCCCGGCCCGTCGCTCGGCTGCGAGCCGGGAATGTCCCCTTCCCCGTTGTCTTCGAAGACATACGTGTAGTCATACGGCACCGGGATAACGGGCGGCACCGAATTGCTCAGGAGCACGGCCGAGACCCGCCCGTGAGACAGCGTGCCGACCAGGTCGGAGAAGCTCTCGTGCCAGATCTCGTTCGTGACCACCACACGGCGGACGGGGACGGGCGCCGACGCCAGCGCCACCACGCTCGTTACCCCAGGACGCGCCGCAGTGCCGTCGGGGATAACGGCCGGCACGTTGATCCCTTGCAGCACCCAACTGCCATCGGGGTTTTGCGTGCTGAAAGGCAGCAAGCTGAATACGCCCATGAAAGAGAACTCCGCAGCTTGCCCATCCTCGGCCTGCACCCCGACGTAGTAAGGGCCGGCCGCGGCATTGCTATAGACCAGCATCTGGGTGCCTGAACGGTGCAGCGACTTATCGGCCTGGGCCAGGGCCGCAGGGTCAAGGCTGGTGAGCGCGGGGTTCGTCGAGACATACAGGTCCACATCCGCTGCGAGCGCCGCGCCGGCCGACAGGTTGCTCTGGCTCACGCTGGGCGGCGGCAGCGCGAGAGTGGCAGGGTCAAACGTCACGAACGCTGCATTCGAGTAGCCCTCATCGTTCGTCAGTACGTAAAAACGCCACTGGCTCAGCGTGCCCGGCGCGATCAAACCGTTCGATCCGCCCGGCCAGGGAATGTAGCCGGTCTGCGCTAACGGCGCGTTCGCCCCAGCGCGCTGCCCGAGCAGGAGCGCCCCGGAAATGGGCTGCGCGGGGCCGAAGGTATTCGTAATCAGGGTTACCTGCGGCGAGCTTACGGCGCCCACCGGCGCATCCGTGACCATCAGCGCGTTGGTTAGCCCGCCGTCGCCGCTCGAAATCACCAGCGCGTAGTCCTGCGCCACGTTCGTGCTTTGCGCGCTGACGGCATTCACGTTGACGCTTCGCCCAAGCACCGTGACCGAGTAGTTCGTGCCGAGCGGCGGCGCCAGGAACACATTCTCGATGTTGTTGACTACGTCCACGTTCGGCGCCGTGTTGGTGTCCCAGGCCACGCTGAAGGAGCCACCGGCCGGGAAATCGTTGCCGAGGAAGACCTCGCCGGTGTCGAGGTTGGTGACCACGAGGTCGAGGTCGTTCACCAGCTTAACGCCGGCGGCGGGATTGCCGGGCGGGTCCGTCCACACCAGGGTCACCCGCAACGGCTGATTCGTGGCCTGCGACGAGACCGAGACGTAGCGCGTGTTGCTTTGGCCCGTCGCCAGTGCGTTGGCCGGGCTTTGATCAAACAGCAGCATGGGGCTGGCCGTCGCGTCTAAATTGGTCAAGGCCCCGGGTAACGTATTTGTCAGGTTGATGAGCCCCCAGCCCTGCAGGTTGGTGCCGGCGTTGGGCTGAAAGCTGTAGCCAGCGGCGAGGTTGCGGGCGCCGTTGATCAGCAGGGCTTTCATCAGCGCGGGACTATTCGTCATGCTCAGGCGCTGAAAGAATTCCTCCATGAGGGCCAGCACGCCTGAGACTTCGGCCGCCGCCATGCTCGTGCCCGATTCGTAGCGATAAAACGGCCCGACGCATTCGTTCAGGTTGCTCAGCACTTGGAAGTAGTCGGAGTCATTCGTCGGGAAGTAATAAGCATCCTGGTCCCACTGCGTCGAACGCGCGGCCACCACGAAGGTGCCCGGAGCGACGACGTCCGGCTTCATTCGCCCGAACTGGCCCTCGATGCCGATGCCTACGTTGCCGCGGCTCGAAAAAGCCGCCACCTGGTTGCTGCTGTCGGTCTCACCGAACCAGGGCTGGTTCGTCTGACAGACGTTCGTCCCGTCCACAATCGAGCACTGCCACACCCGGTTCGTGATGCCGCGCGGCTGCTCGATCGCCCCCACCGTAATGACGTTCTTCGCCGTGGCGGGCGACTGGATCGAGTCTGGGCTGCCCCCGGTGCCGTCGTTCGCGCCGTCGCCCGCGTTTCCGGCGCCGAAGACAAATACCAGCGGCTGTGGCCCTGTCTCTTCGGGCAAGGCATCGCGCACCGCCGCGTCGTAGCTCGCGGCCGCCAGGTCGTAGGCCGTGTCGTTGCCGTAATGCCAACTGTTGTTCGAGATGAGGGCGTTGGTGCGCGCGGCGGTTTGCTGGAGGTAGGCGTCCGAGGAGGCCGGACCGGCGTTCGGGTCAGCAGCCGTGGCGAAGAGCCGGGCAGCCGGCGCCATGCCGCGGAACTGAAACGGCGCCGGCGGCATAATCGAGCCAGCTGCGTCCGACACCGTGGCGGACTGCACGCCGCTGCCGGCGATGATCCCGGCCACATGCGTCCCGTGGCCGTTCGTATCCGTGCTGCTGATGGCGAAATCCGAACTGACCCGGTTCGTCAGGTCCGGGTGACTGGCATCCACGCCCGAATCGTTCACATTCACGAGCACATTCGTGCCGGTCAGGCCAAGGTAGTTGTCCGGTGCCACGGTGTTCGCCGCCACACCGATCCGCGCACGCGACAAGTCGCTGGCCAGCACGCGCGCATGTGCCGCTTCGATATGTTGCACCGCGGGCAGGCGCGCGAGGGCCGGCAGGATGTCGGCGGGTCCTGAACCCAGCGCCTGCGCGGCCGTCGTCGCGGCCGCCTGCACCTTGAGCACGGGGCCGAAGGGCGAGCGTTCCTCAGAAAGGACTTGCAGCCCTAGGCTCTCCAGTTGCTCGCGAGCGGCTGCCGGCGCATCCGGAAACAGGAGCACGTTTAATGTGCTCGCCGAGGGCAGCGGGGCTTGCGCCACCGCCAAGCCGAGCAGGCCGGGGTCGAGCTTGTAATAAGGCTCATAAGGCAACACTACCTGCGTGTGAGGGTCCGCAGACAACTGCTGCGCGCCGGCGGCCGACACTCGCACCAGGTAAGCGTTGTTCGGGATGTAAGACACGATGCTGCCGCCGGCGGCGCTCAGCAGGGCGCGGAACGCATCATCCGGCAGCGCGCGGGACTGCACCACGTAGGCGCCAGGGTCCCCGGCGGCCCGCAGGTGCCCGGGGACAGCCACCAGTCGGCCAGCCTTTATGCCTGCCGGATTACCCTGGCCTGTCCTCGCAACCGGGGAAGTATCCAGCCACGCGTTCTGCAGCAGAATCGCATGAGTGTCCCGGACCAGCTTTCCGATAGGCAGGGATGTGTTGGTCAGCCGCAGTGAACCCGGCGCAGCTCCAAGGCGACGGGCCTCCACTGACCGGCCGCTCTCCTTTTTGACCTCGCCGGCCTCGAAACCCGCGCTCAGCGCAGCCTTCGGGGAATCCCAGGCCTCCCCTTTGCGGGCTGCCCTGCCCTGTCCCAGACGCCAGAACGACGCCGCCGCGACGAGCAGCATGATGCTCAGCGCGAGCCAGTTTGAAGGCCGCCGGGGCATACAACGCTTTAGTTAGACATTATACCCCCAAATTGGCCAGCACGGAAATGACGTAAAGCCTAAATTTTCCGGTCGCCGCGCCCGACCAGGGCGGAAACCCGAACCCGCTGGCTGGTGACTCTTGCAACGCAGAGACGCAGAGACCGCAAAGGTACGCAGAGAAGCTGACAGCAAAAAGCTCTTCTTCTCTGCGTTTCTCCGCGCTCTCTGCGTCTCCGCGTTGAAAGAGTCCATTCTTCCCCGCTCAAGGCCCTCCGGTTCCGGACGTCAGCTCCCAAAGCTTGCATCCCCGAGCCTCCAAGCCCAGCCCTGGCTAGCCTCGCGCTGTGTACAAGGGGTGCACAAGGGATGCACACCGGATGCACACGCGTCAGACGCGTGTGCATCCGGTGTGCATCCCTTGTATACCCCTTGTACACAGCTAGTGTATAGGGTGGGAAAGGCTTGTCACTGGGGGGGGC
>DATKNZ010000036.1:0-2107 GCA_035541055.1 Candidatus Acidiferrum sp.
CAGTTCCCCGGGTTGGTCAACTCCTGGACCATGCCTATCCGCACGCGCATTGACATGCTCGCTACGGGCATCAAGACCCCTGTCGGCATCAAAGTGGCCGGCCCAAGCCTCGCCGAGCTGGAACGTATCGCCTCGGAGATCGAGCCGGTCCTGCGGCAGCTTCCCCACACCGCCAGCGCCTACGCCGAACGCGTCATGGGCGGCAATTTCATCGAGTTCAACATCAACCGCGACGAAATCGCCCGCTACGGCCTCTCAGTCGGCGCCGTGCAGGACGTGCTCGAAGTCGCCCTTGGCGGCATGCCGCTCACCACGACCGTCGAGGGCTTGGAGCGCTACACGGTGAACCTGCGCTACGATCGCGATTTCCGCGAGAACCTCGAGGCCCTGCGCGACATTGTGGTGCCCACCCCCACCGGCGCCCAGGTGCCGCTGGGGCAGCTTGCCCGGATTGACATCGTGCGCGCCCCGATGGGGATCAAGAGCGAAGGCGCAGTCCCCAACGCCTGGATTTACGTGGACGTGAAAGGCGTTGACGTCGGCACCTACGTGAAGCAGGCGCAGGCCGCCGTCAACGACGCCCTCGCACGCGCCGTCATCCGCCTGCCGGGCGGCTACAGCATCTTATGGAGCGGCCAGTATGAATACATGCTGCGCGCGCGGCAGCGCCTCATGATTGTGGTCCCGCTCACCCTGCTCATCATCGCGCTGATCATTTACCTCAATACGCGCTCGGCCGTGAAGACGGCCATTGTCCTGCTGGCGGTGCCGTTCTCCCTCGTGGGCGCTATCTGGATTCTCTACCTGCTGCACTACAACCTCAGCGTCGCCGTCTGGGTTGGGCTTATCGCCTTGGCCGGGCTGGACGCCGAGACTGGCGTGGTCATGCTGCTCTACCTCGACCTGGCCTACGCCCAGTGGCGACGCGAAGGCCGGCTCCGCGGTGTCGCTGACCTCCGCGATGCCATCTACCACGGCGCCGTTAAGCGCGTCCGCCCCAAGGCCATGACCGCCACGGTCATCGTGGCCGGCCTGCTGCCCATTCTCTGGAGCCAGGGCGCCGGCGCCGATGTGATGAAGCGCATTGCCACGCCCATGATCGGAGGCGTGATCACCTCAACGGTGATGGAATTGGTGGTGTATCCGGCGATCTTCTACATCTGGCGAGCGAGGAGTGGAGTGCTTGCGGGGGATGGTGGCGGGAAGGCGGGAGAGGCATCCAGGGCCTGAGCGAAAACATCCAACATCCAACATCGAACATCCAACATCCAATGACCGCCCCGCAGGGAGTTGGATGTTGGATGTTCGATGTTGGATGTTGGATGTTCCCACGGGCCAAGCCAGCCCCCCGCAAGCCTTGCTAATCTGCCGTCGCCTCCAGCCACCCGGGGTTCTGCTCGGCGTGGAGGGCGATCTCCGACCAGGTGGCCTCTAACGACGTCTGCGGCTTCCAGCCCCACACCCGTTCGGCCTGCGTCGAGTCCAGCACGAGCCAGGGGACATCAAAGGGCCGGTTCGCGGGGTCCGCGGAAATGCGATGAGGCCCGAAGCGCTGTGCGCACCAGTCGCTGAGCTGGCGCAGCGAGGCGCTCTGGGCCAGGCCGCCGCTGACATTCAGGATGCGAGGCGCGCCCGGCCGCGGATGCTCAATTTGCTGTGTGATCAGCGGCAGCAGATCGCGCGCGTGCAGGCAATCGCGCACCTGGCAGCCGTTGCCGCCAAAACCGATGTACTTCAGGGGATTCCGCCGGCAATACGAATGAATCCAATAGGAGAAGATGCCCTGGTCCACTCTGCCGAACTGCCCGGCGCCGGCCAACACGCCGCACCGCAGCACAAACACAGGCAGCCCGAAGGTCTCAGCGTACTCGGAGGCCAGCAGTTCCGACGCCCGCTTCGACGTGCCATAGAGCGAAAGAGGCGGCTCGGTCGAGAAGTCCTCCGCGACACCCTTCTCGCTGAACCCCGCCAGCCCGCTGCCGGGCCGAGGGACGAACCGGTCCCCCTTCACCTCGACCGCCATGCCGGCCAGCGCGCGAATGGAATACACCCGGCTCGTGCTCAGCATCGTGAAGCCGCAGCCCCATTGCTTCTGCACTTCCAGCAT
>DATKNZ010000037.1:0-7701 GCA_035541055.1 Candidatus Acidiferrum sp.
GCTGCTGTTCACGACGGAGGCCAACGGGCCGGTGGGTGGGGAATTGTAGAGGTTGGAGGAGAAATCCAGTGCTTTGCCGAGGCCTTCCGCGCCCGAGCCGGGGGCGCCGTGAAGGTCCGTGGGGGCGTCGGCGCCATTTACAAGAGTAAGGGTCACGCCGGAGATGGCATCGGTCGTCGTTGTTCCGCTATCCTCGAAACTGAATTCGAGCTGGAGGGCGGCCAGGACGCCGACTTCGGCGGAGGCAACGCTGGTGCCATTGCTGTTGGACGCAGTCACTTCGTAGTAGTACCGCTTCACGCCGTCCACGGCCGTAGCGTCGGTGTAGCTGGCTCCGGGGACGTTGGCGGCCAGAAGGGAGTAGCCCGACCCGCTGGTGAGCGAGCGCCACACGTTATAGCTGGTCGCGCCCAGCGAGGGATTCCAGCTCAGGGCGATCTGGCCGTCAGCGATGGCAACCCCGCCGAGGCCGGTCGGCGGCGAGGGCGGCCCGTTCTTCGGGCCATCGGTCAGCACCAGGTCGAGCACCCCGCCGTTATCCACGACGGAGCCCTGGTAAGCCGGGGAGGCCGCAGGCAGGCTGCCGAGGCCGATCAGGGCGTTGTTGCCGGTCGGGTTGGCGTAACTAACCAGGTGAATCGTAGTCGGGTAGCTGGGGATATTAGGAAGCGAGTAGATGTTGATGGTGTTGGTGCTCCCCATGCTGTTCAGAGCCGCCACATTGAGCGCAGGGGCGCCCGTGGAGGGCGTCAGATTCAGCACGGCGTTCGAGAGGTTCAGCGTGCTTATCAGAGCAGCCGAGGCGCCGATCGTCGCGCTGCTGTTGGTCGTAATGACCGTGCCGCCGTTAACGGATATGGTCGAGGTGCCGCCACCGGCGATAATCGTGCCTTTGACCAGCACGGTGCCGCCGTTGACGTTGAGGTTGCCAACGGGGGCGGTTCCGGTGCCGAGGTAGCGCGCCAGTCGCAGGCTGGTGTTCACGACGTAAGTCGCCGTGCCGTTGACATTGATAGTGCCGGTGCTGACGCTGGCATTACCCGTGTTCTGCTCGTAACCCACTTCCGCCACGTCGGCGTCGAATGTCCCCGCTCCCAGGGTGAGGGTCCCGGTGGAGGCTCCAGTGCCGGCTCCGTTTTGGCCCTTGGCGATAGACAGGTTGCCGACTTGGGCATCCACAGTTCCGGCGCTCAAATCCATGATGCCGGTGCTGGCACCCGTAACGCCGCTGACTGCCGAGTTGTCCGCAATCCGGAAGTTGCCCACCCGGGTGGCGGTCTTGCCGCGCAAATACAGCACCGGGTTCGCAAAAGTGGAGTTGAAGTACACCTGGCCAAGGGCTTTGGACAGCGCGACGCTAACTGCGTCGGCAAAGACGGCATTGGTCTGACCGAGGTAGAGGTAGTTCTGGCCGCCCGCATTGTTGCCAGTGTCCGCCACCAGGAACGACCCCGAGAGCGTCAGCAGGTTTGTCCTGGCCAGCAGCAAGGTCCCCGTGGCGCGGAACAGCGTCGTGCTGATCTGCTGGCCGACCAGGACGTTGCTGATCGAGGCGCTAAACGTGTCCAGCCCGGAGAGGTCGAAGGTCGAGCGCAGGCTGCCGTTGGCGCCGGCTGTACACTGCCGCACGATCAGGTTGGAGGAAGTGTTGTTCAGCGCGAGCGTGGCCCCGGCGCCGATGATGGTATTGGTTTCCTGCTGCGCGCCGGTTTTATCGGTTTCCGTGCCGGCCGTTACTCCGCCCAGCACGGTCAGCGTGACACCGGAGCTGATCAGTGTTGTGAAGGCGTTCGTGACGCTCCCGTACTGCACGGCGCCGATGGTCCCTCCAAAGGCGGCATCCACGACGTTGTTGACGGTGCCTGGAACTGTCGCGGCCCCGTTATCATTGAACTTGACGAAATCAGCAGAGCCTGGGGCAACACCGCCTGACCAGTTCCCGGGCCTGGACCAATTCGTGTTCACTGAAACGTTGTTGGTGGCGGACCAGGTGATCGTGGCCGCTCCGGCCAGGTGCGTAGCGACAATGGCGGCCACCGCAGCGGCGGCGATTCGGATGATTCGCAAGGGAGTTTTCATGTGTTTGAACTATTAGGTCGTTTGGCTCTCTACCACAGGAGCCGGGGTAAAATGAAGACTGCGGCTGTGTATGGGTCCAGCACAACCGGCAGCCTACCTGTGGGCTCACGAGGCTGCACCCCTCTTTAGGGGGGTGCGCCCTCCAGGCGCAAGTTGGCACCACCGCCCGTGGGCAGGGGCGTAGCGGCTGAAGTCCGAAGGCCGAAGTCCGAAGGCCGAAAGAAGGCCGAAATCCGAACTCCCAAGCCGCGGGCTGGCATCCCTTTTAACGCAGAGACGCAGAGAGTGCAGAGGAACCAGAGGAGAAGAACTCCTTGCTTTTACCTTCTCTGCGCACCTCCGCGTTCTCTGCGTCTCTGCGCTCAAATAGTCCATTCTGCTGCGGTCAACGCCTTCGGGTTTCGGGCTTCGGCCTTCTTTCGGGCTTCGGCCTTGGCTCTCCAATGCCGCTGAAGGCGTCCAGGCGCCACCTTGCTACATGCCCCAGCGCCTCTCACCGCGCAGATGAGAACTGGCGGGCCGGCTGCTGATCCACATGCGCTGTGGTCACGTCCAGCCAGTCCAGATCCGCAGCCCCGCTCTGCACGCGCCATACCAGGCGGTTCTGACCCCGGGCCAGGGTGATGGTCCCGAGGTTGATCTCCGTCCAGTTGTTGCTGCGGATATTCACCTTACGGACCTGCCTGCCGATAGTAATCCGGGCCTTGGCGGGCTTGTCCACGGCTTTCGCTCTCACGGTCAGTTGGTACCTTTCAGGCGCCAGGCTCTGCACGGTGTAGGCGGTCCACTCCGTCGGCCCCAGCGTGATGTACTGGCCCCGCTGCCACCGATTGGTCCCCAACGCAGTGATCATCACCGGCTCCGACGTGCGATAGACGCTCGCCAGGCGATTAGTGTCCCTGACGAAGTAGGATTTGTTGAGCCCCTCCCGGCCGAAGTTTTCGGCCTCGATTCGGGCCGGAGCCTGCCGCAGCATGGCGTTCACCACGTCCGGGAAGAAGGTGCAGTTGGTGAGGCGGATATTGGCCAGCAATTCCGCAAAGGCCTCGCGCGCCACCTCGTCCGAAGGTTTGGGGCCGCCGCGCGAGTAATCCGCTACCGCCTGCCATTGGCGCGGTGACATGATCGAGTAAGGGGTGTTGCTTGTGTCCATCTTCTTCCAGGGCCAAAACGCCCAGCCGATGTTATTGGCCTCAAAGTACTCAGTGGTTGCCCAGTAGATGGCGTTGTCGCGCTCGCCCGTTTCGCCCACCCAGACCGGGGCATTAAGGCGGGTCCGATGGTCCAGGTAGTTTTGGATGCTCCGCAAAGTGACGGGGTTGCCACGACAATAATAGTGGAATTGATAGACGAGATTGCTATCAAAGGGCGGGCCGAACACAGACCAATCGTTGGCCCAATCGGCCCCTTCGAGGATGATGATATGCTTGTGGTCAACGGACCGGATGGCCTGCGTGATGCGCTTATACAAGGGCTCGAGGTTTGCTTTGAAGGCATCGGCCGCGCCGGTCCGTGCCGGCAAGGGCTCGTTGAGCAGATCGTAGCCGCCGACGGCGGGCTCGTCTTTGTAGCGGCGCGCGATCGTGGCCCACAGGGCCACCAACTGATCCTGGTACTTGGGTTGCTTGAACAGTTCGGGCTGGTCGTCAGCGCTGTCATCTATGTTCTGGCCGGTCTGGCCTCCCGGCGCGGCATGCATGTCGAGGATGACATATATCCCGCGCGCTTTGGACCAGGCGATCAGGTGGTCCAGCAGCGCGAAGCCTTCCTCCGAATAGACGGGCGGCTCCGCCTGGGCCAGCAGCAACCGTGAGTTGATGGCCGGGCGCACTGAGTTAAACCCGAGCGCGGCGATGCGCTCCAGGTCGGCCTCCGTGACGTAGTTCGCGCGGAACTGCCGCCAGAAGCGTTGCGCTTCCTCCGCGCCGAGCAAATCCTCCACGAGCTTTTCGATGCGGCGGGGCCGGTCGGCCTCGTTGCCGAACCGCCACATGTAGCCTTCCGGCAGGAGCCAGTTCCCCAGACCCACGCCCCGCAAGTGGATGGGATCGCCCTTGTCATTCACGATACTCTGTCCCTGCGCGTGCAGGAAGGACTCGACAGCCGCGGCCCCAGAGGGCTGCGGCACAAGCCATCCGAGCAGGAACACCGCGTGCGCGCACGACACGATCACGCGCCTGTACCTGGTGATATGCGGCCTCTGCCTCCAGGGCGTGGTCGGGAACATCCGCGGGTTCTGCACTGCAGTTTGCACGCGAGCAGCTTGACTCGAAGCTGCCCCTCCGCGCACCCCTCTAAGGAGGGGTATCCGGGCGCTGGCTTACAATTGAATAGGGCGATGTAGTTGACGGAAGTTGGTAGGGACGCCTCGCCGAGGCGTTCGCGATTGCTGGTGCCCTAACCCGGACGCCTCGGCGAGGCGTCCCTACCAGCTTGCGTCAGGTTCACATGCCTATAATTGAATGATGCCGCGCTGCACCGCTACGCGCACCGCCTCCGTCCGGTCTGCAACTCGGAGCTTGGCGAGAATGATCTTGAGGTGCCCTTTGACCGTATGCTCGGAGATGCCGAAGACTTCAGCGATCTGCTTGTTGGCCAGCCCCTTGGCGACTTCGTTCAGGACTTCGAGCTCCCGGGGAGTCAGCGCCTCGAAGGAGTTGTGCGCCGAGAGCCGGTGTGCGACCTCCTTTGGCATCCAGCGCTCACCCGCCGCCACGGCCCGCAGTGCGGGAATGAGCTGCTCCCGCGTAGCGCTCTTGAGCACGTAGCCCTGCGCGCCGGCCTCGAACGCCCGGCGGATGTCCTGGTCCCCGTCGAAAGCCGAGAGGATCAGGACGCGCGCATTGGGGTCCCGCCTGCGGATCTCAACAGTAGCCTGGATCCCCGTTTTGACCGCCATCCGGGAATCCATCAGGACAAGGTCAGGCTTAAGCTTCTCGAACAGCTCGACGCTCTGCGAGCCGTCTTCAGCTTCCGCCACAATCTCCATGTCCGACTGCGTATTGACCACCGCCACGACGCCGATGCGCACGATGTAGTGGTCGTCGGCGATGAGGATGCGAATCTTGCGGTTTTCCTTCATGCCGGCCCGGCACCGGGCTGTGGCGGGGAAGCCTCGCCCGCCGGCTCCTGGGAAACAGGTATCTCGACCTGCACGCAGGCGCCGGCGCCAGGGGCGCTCTGGATCGAAAGCCGTCCGCCGAGCCGTTTGGTGCGATCACTCATCCCGCGGATGCCGAAATGGCCTTCGCGAGGGCCGGCGGCGCCATTCGGAGTGAAGCCTTTGCCATCGTCCTGGATCCGGAGGATGACGCTCTGCGCGCCGAACAGCAACGTAAGTGTTGCGAGGTGAGCGCCCGAGTGCTTTACCACGTTGGTCAGTGCTTCCCGGCCGATGCGCAGAAGGTTCTCCTCCATGACTTCCGGCAGCGGCCTGGGCGTGCCTTTCATTTCCACCCGCAACTGGACGTCGGTGCCCTCGGTCAACTGCCGTCCGCTGGTGGTCAGGGCGTCGCACAGGTCAAATTCCTCCAGTTCGCGGGAGTGCAGGTCCCAGATCGAGCGGCGCAGCTCGATTTGGCTTTGGGTCATCAGGTTGCGCGCGATTTCCACATGATGGCTGGCGCGCTCCGGCTGCTGAGGAGAGAGTTGGCCCGCGGCGTCGAGTTGGAGCCCAATGCCGGTCATCGTCTGTTCGAGGGTGTCGTGCAGTTCCTGGGCGAGCCGGGTGCGCTCGGCAAGGGTTGCCTTGAAGCGCACCTCTGCCTCTTTACGCGCGCTCATCTCGACCTTCAACTGCTGGGTCCGTTCCTGCACGCGGGATTCGAGCAAATCGTGGGCTCTTTGCAGCTCCTGCTGGGCGGCGGCCTTCTCCGCGACGGATGCCCGCAGGGCGGAATTGCGCCTCAGGATCATCAGCGTCCAGGTCATCGCCACGAGCAGCACGGCCAGGACGGCGCCCAAACCGATGGCCAGCCGCTGGGGCGTCCACCAGCCGGGCCGCGCCAGGATACGGATGTCCGCCGAGCCGGGGATGAGCAAGTTGAGGCTCTGCATGCGACCGTTTTCATTCACCTGCAGCACACAGACGCCGCTGACTTCGAGAGTGCTCCCGATGGGCAGGCGCGCCCGTGAGGCGGCGGCATCCGTGGGCGGCAGCTCGGCGCTGAACACGAAATTGCTGTCCTGGACCATCAGCACGCTTTTCACGGCGTTAGGCCGGGGTCCCGTCGGCGATTCCGGGCGGATGGAGAGGTCGAGCAACTTGCCCTGCAGCGTGATGAACTCGCCGTGATGGCGGCCTTGCAGCAACTCCCGGAATGGAACCCTCGCCGGGCTGAGCGACGGCTCGGTTCGCCTGGTTTGAAGCAGCTTTGCGTCTTGCAGGATAGGCAGATAACCCTCGGCATCCGGGAAGCCGATGGCCTCGACCACCGCCCCGGGCGTCAGCCGGTTGGTCTCGCTGCAACGGACCTGCAGCCCGCCGGTCGCATCCTGGAGAAATACCGCCTCCCCGGGGCGCTGATACGTCACGACGCCCTGGACGCGAATGCGCGCGCCGGGCGTGCTATCATGCCGGTATTGGGCGATGCCGTTGAGCGGGGTAACGGGCTCCTCGAAAACGGCTGGGGAGGGCAGTTGCTCAATCGAGAAGTCGGAGGACTGCGGCACAAATACTGCCACCGTGAGGATATGACGCAACGGCGCGTTGAACGAGGCGGCCGCGGTGCCGCGCAGCCGGACGGTGGCGCCGACCAGCTTGGCAGGATCAATGCCCGGGTCCAACGGCGGGAAGGCCCGGAACCGGTATCTGCCGGAGGCCAGTTCCAACGCAATCCGGCTGGTGCCGGGCACCGCCGAGCGCACGACCGCCGACACCTCCACTCGCTGGCTATCCTCGGCGCCTGACATGAGCCGTTCCACCGAAATCCGCTTTGCCTCGGGCAACGGAGCCCTGCCCAGCTTCTCCCAGTGCGGCTTGGTAATCACGGGGGCGTATCCTCCTGGATGACTGACCCCCCACACGTGCACGACATCACCCACGGTGGGCTGCGCGGCATTGGTGTTATTGACGAAGACGCCGCTGGTGGGATCCTGCACGAAGAAGCGCCCGTTCCAGGTCGGCTCCGCCGCCGTCACCACGCCAGTGATCGAGATGCTGATCTTCTGGCGTGCCTGCTCGCCGCTCAGGGCCAAGACCTGGGCTGCATTAGTGAGCACCGCGGCGGGAGGCGCGGCCGGACTGCACAGCGCCCCAAGCACGATGGCGACTGCCAATCCGGGCGCGTATGGGACGTGCGGCGTCATTATGCAGGCATTCATTTCAAATGACCCGCGGACGGATGTCCAGCAGATTGCGCCCTCGGCGGCAGCCAGGGGGGGCCTCTCACCACTGTCCTTGTTCAGGTAGAAACGCCTCGCCGAGGCGTCCGGGTGCGCCGGAAACGGACGCCTCGGCGAGGCGTCCCTACCCAGCTAAGCCGTAACCATGCAGTCGGAATTCAACGCAAAGGCGCAAAGGAGCAAAGACGCAAAGCAGGTAAGGCCCCCTTCGACGCCCCCGATAATGGCAACTAAACGGTTAGGTCCGAGGTCTTGGACTCAGACGTCCAAACCCTTTGC
>DATKNZ010000038.1:0-3373 GCA_035541055.1 Candidatus Acidiferrum sp.
CCCCGAAGCCAAGGCGCTGGTTGAGGCGGTGACGGCGCAGGTGGCGGCGCAGGAGAAGCGCAAGCGGCCTCGTGGTGCCGGTGAGATGGCCAAGCTCCGTGAGGCAGTCGGTGCCGTCCTGGGCGGTGTCCTCGCCGTCGCATGGAAGGACGAGGATTTGGTGTACCGCTCCATGAACAAAAACAGCTTTGCGGGCGAGGTGATCGCCTACCGGCAGGCTGAAGCGGCGTTGCGCGGCCTCACGGCGCAGGGGCTGATCCGCCGCTATTCGGGCATCCGCTACGATTGGGCCGCATTGTTCGATGGTCCGGCCCTTTGGGAAGGCATTGCCGCCCGGTTCGGGGCCACGGAGGCGCTGAAGAACCTGGCAGCATCATACGGAATCGACCAGAGCAACATAGGCACGGTTTTCGGTATCCGGTGGCCCGCCAAGCCGCCTAAGGTGCAGGAGGGCGTGGTACTGCGCCCATTGGCGGACAAGCGGCCCGGTGAGAAGCAGAAGCGGCGTAAAGACAGCCTCCCGCTAGAT
This sequence comes from Candidatus Acidiferrum sp., assembly GCA_035541055.1. Classification (GTDB taxonomy): domain Bacteria; phylum Verrucomicrobiota; class Verrucomicrobiia; order Limisphaerales; family UBA8199; genus JAPLUA01. Next base: position 530 of record DATKNZ010000038.1, read on the forward strand.
AGGGACGATCCGGAGACCATAAGGCTGACGGCCGAGGTTGAGGCTGCCAATGCCGTGCTGGCCGCGCACCGTTTCGAGGGCTGCACACCGCCAGCCCTGTATCGGGTCTTTAATAAGGACTTCAGCCTGGGCGGGAGTCAGGATTTCAGCCTCGGTGGGCGATGGATCACGGCGGGGGCGATGCCGATCCAGGGCATGAGCGCCGATGCCCGGCTGAAGATACGGATCAATGACCGGCCTGTCGCCGAGGTTGATGTGAAGGCGTCTCACTTGTCGATCCTGGCGGCGTTCGCCGGGGTGAAGAAATTGGAGTTTGACGACCCCTACACCTTCTCGGATGCTCCCTGGAGCCGCCTGCCGAATGCGCGGAAGGTGGTGAAGAGCGTGGCCGTGGCGGCGCTGGGCGCTGGAAAGCTGCCCACGCGCTGGCCAAACGGCATGAAGGACAAGCTGCGCGTGCCGGACAGCGTCCGCCTGGGGGACATCACGGAGGCGTTAGCGGCGCGCTTCCCGTTCCTACAGCGGCCCGCCGAGGTGCTTGGCGTTGCCCCGAAGGTGGTCGGGCATCGGCTCCAGGCGCTGGAAGCAAACGCCATAACCGCCGCCCTGGGCCATGCCTGGAGCCGGGACATTCCCGCCGTGCCGGTCCACGACTCCATTATTGTTCCCCAAACTGCCGCGCGGGTGGTCGAGGCGGACTTGCAGATGGCGTACCGTGTCCGCTGCAATGGGGCGGTCATCCGGACAGAGACCGAGAGGGCCGAGGCGTAGGCGCGGAATGCCGTTTCCTGACTCACAGGGCCTTGCTGGAGTCAGTGGGAGGCCTTGGTGGCGGGATGGTAGCGGCAGGGCTGAGGCGAGTCTGTGGGCGGCTCTGAGTGGCTTCTAGGCGTGGGCAGTTTCACAGACTCGATGTAGGCCCGGAGTCGCTCCATTGCGGGGGCGTCGGAATAAACATCATCGGTGATGTTGCTGGTGGCGTGGCCAACAACGGTCACCTGCTTTCTACTGGCAATGGTCGTCGATGCACTGTAAATGAAATGAAACGAGGTCAGAACTCCCCAAAATGGAGCGGCGGCAACATGAGCCAAAGCAAGCTGGACGTTAATAATATCTTTAGAAAGGCACTGGGCTGGAAGGTCAGCAACAAGGCCACGCCCCTTGAAGTTCGTGACTACATTCTGCGGTTGGCACACGAGAACGGTCACGCGGCGGAGCCGGTTGATGACCCTGACAAGCTTGAGATCAAATTTTCTTCGACTGGAAAGACTATTGGTTTTGACGGTGAGCAGTGGCGCATCGTCTAACAGAATGAAGAGACGAGGCAGGGGGGTAGCGATGAAACGCACGACACTGGTCGCGATGCTGATGTTGATGGCTGTGCTCACGCCAGCATCCAATCGTCACTGACGGACGCGTACTTGTCGTGGGCCAGCGCCTTCGGCGTCACCACGGCGAGTTCCTGTTGCTGCTCCTCGACCTTATGCTCGAGCGCGACGACCTGCTCGGTGTAGCCAAGCAGCAGCGCCCGGAGGCTGCGGGCGTCGTGGAGGTTCACCGCCGGGGCCTGCTGCCGGGCGTTCAGCTCGGTCTCCATGCGGTTGAACTCGGCGATGTACTCCTGCTTGAACTTCCGGGCCTTCGCTCCGGTGAAGCCCATGACCAACAGCACGAAGCCGTCGCGGTCCATCACGTACTCACGGTAGGTCTGGCCGTTCTGGGGGTTGGTCCAGGGGGTCTCCCGAAAATTCGGGATACCCTCTTGGATCATGGTGTCGATGGCGTCGAGGACATGCTCATGACGCTTCCCAAAGTAATCCGCCACGGCGCGGCTGGTGGTCAGGATGCGGCCCTCGCGGTTGAAGACGGCGGGGGTGGTGGCCGTTTCCTGGCTTACAGGGCCTCGCTGGAGTCAGCGGGCGGCTTGGGCGGTGGGATGGTGGCGGCGGGGCGTAGGCGAGTCTGTAGGAGGCTCTGAGCGGCTTCTAGACGGTGGTCATTGCCCGTTTCTGGTTGGCCGGTCTCCCGCTGCGTTGGCTTCTTTTTTGCAGACGTAAGCTCCCTCTTCCGTATTCCCGTACCAGCGTTCACCCTGGAAGTGATACACGCCGGAGCGGGTGTTCAGCCATACGACCTCATCGTTAGGGCAATGCTGCTGGGCGGCCTGGGGAGCATTGTAGAGCGTTTGTGCGGACGCGAATGCAGGCAGGACGAGGGGGACAGCCGCAAAAAGGACGCGCAGCAGCATCGTTAGGCTCCAACTTATTGATGTTTAAGGGCGTCGCCCGCTTAACATTTGTCGGCGATTCTGCAACTCGCCTTTCAGGCGGTGAGGGCGTGTTGCCCGTAGTGAGAATTACGCTAGACAGTAGGTCCCCACGTCCTGCACGATAGCAGATTGTGCCCGCCGGCTGCCGCCACCTCCAGCGCGCGCCGGGCGGTTTCCATGCCGCGCACATCGGCGAGGTCGAGCGTTTTCGCGCCGCCGCCAAGCTCACCCGGGGGTGGGGCGGGCATGAGCTGCGTGCCGCGGAAATGGTTGATCAGGCTGAGCAGGTCTGGGGCCGCGAGCACGTCGATCTCCCCGGCCCATCCGGCCTCGGCGCCCTGGGCCTCCGGGCAGATCAGCCCCCAGCCGCGCTGAGCGGCGGCGATGGCGGCAGGCAGCACCCCGGCCACCGGGTTGATCCGGCCATCGAGCGAAAGCTCGCCCAGGGCCGCGAATTGCGCCAGCTCCTCGGCAGGCAGCACATCCATGGCGGCGAGCACGGCGAGCGCCACCGGCAGGTCGAAATGGCTGCCTTCCTTCAGCATGTCGGCGGGGGCGAGGTTGATCAGCACGCG
>DATKNZ010000039.1:0-5875 GCA_035541055.1 Candidatus Acidiferrum sp.
TAGCCTCCGGCGCAGTGAACCGCAGTCCAGCGCCAACTCCGTTCCTGAAGTGGGCTTTGCGCCCGGCGGTTTTGGCCATGGCAGTCTGCGGTCTCCTGCTTCCTCAGGCCGCGCGTGGCCTCGAGGAGATCTACGTTGTTAAGAAGGGCGACACGGTCTTCGGCATTGCGCGGAGCCGGGGCATTCAGCCTGCGGCGCTCGCCGAACGCAACGGGCTGAGCCGAAGTTACCATCTCTCCCCCGGCCAGCGGTTGGTCATCCCGTCAGCGCGCAGCGGCGGCGGCTCGGCGGCTGCATGTCGGCGGGGCACTGAACTGATTGCGCGTGTTAGCCTTCCCCGCTCGATCCAGCGCGCCATCGACGGCGCGCCGGTGCGCCCGGGCCGGTGGCAATACATTGTGATCCACCACAGCGGCGTGGACACCGGCACGGTGAAAGCGATGGACCACTACCACCGCGAGGTGCGGCACATGGAGAACGGGCTGGCCTACGATTTCGTCATCGGCAACGGCAGCGGCATGGGCGACGGGGAAATAGCCGTGGGGCCGCGCTGGACAAAGCAACTCGACGGCGGCCATCTCGCCAGCGAGGCGCAGAATAAGATTGCGCTGGGCATCTGCCTGGTCGGGAATTTCGACGAGCACACCCCGAGCGCGCGGCAGTTGCAGAGCCTCCGGGCACTGATTGAAGCGCTGATGATCCGCTGCCATATTGCACTCGCTGCCGTGAAAACTCATCAGCAGATTAACATCGTGCACACGCGCTGCCCGGGCTGCAGGTTCCCAATGTCGATGGTGCTGGCCTCGCTCAGGGGGTCGCCATGAGCCGCGACGGGAACAGAATGCGCTCATCATTCCTTCGGTATCCCCCTCCGCCAGCCGGAGAATCCTCCAAAGAAGCCTGCTCGCGCAGTGACACCCTGGAGCCGGGAGCGGGAACATCCAACATCCAACATCCAACATCCAACATCCAATGGGCGCCGCAGCGGCGGTCGTTGGATGTTGGATGTTGGATGTTGGATGTTGGATGTTCCCAAGGTTCCTGGAAAGTGTGCCGCAGGGGCGAGAGGTTTTAGAAGCACACGATGCCCACACCCGCCACCGCTCCCTCCGTCAGCCGCGCGCTCGCGGCGGCCCGCGACACGCGCGGGCTCGAGCTGGACTCCGGCGCGCTACAACGGACGCCCGAGGTCTTCCGGCGGTTCTTCCCCGGCAAGCCCGCGCTCGTCGTGGCCGACTCGACGACGTTCGCCGTGGCCGGCCGACGGGTGCACGAAGCGTTGCGCGCGTCGGGCTGCTCCTGCCGCGAGCCGTTCATCTTCACCGACCCCAATTTGCACGCCGAGCACCCCTTCGTGCTCGACCTCGAGGCCGCGCTGAAGGGCACGGATGCCGTCCTCGTGGCCGTCGGCTCGGGCACGATCAATGACCTGAGCAAACTGGCTTCGCACCGCAGTGGCCGGCGCTATCTTTGCGTGGCCACCGCTGCCTCGATGGACGGTTATGCCGCGTTCGGCGCGTCCATCACCTACAATGGGTCGAAGCAAACCTTCTCCTGCCCGGCGCCCTTGGCGGTGGTCGCCGACCTGGACATCATCGCTGCCGCGCCGCTGGAACTCACGGCCTCGGGCTACGCCGACCTGCTGGCCAAGGTCCCCGCGGGCGCGGATTGGATGATCGCCGACGCGCTGGGCGCCGAGCCGATCCATGCGGAAGCCTGGAGCATCGTCCAGGGCGGCTTGCGGGAAGCCGTCGCGGACCCAGCGCTTCTGCGGCAGCGCGATTTGGGCGCCGTGCGCCGGCTGATCGAGGGCTTGCTGCTCGGGGGCTTCGCGATGCAGGCCATGCAATCGAGCCGGCCCGGCTCGGGCTCCGAGCACCAGTTCAGCCATTTGTGGGACATGCAGCACCACACGCACCAAGGCAAGGCGCCGTCGCACGGCTTCAAGGTAGGCATCGGCACCACCGCCATGACGGCGTTTTACGAGCGCTTGCTCGCGCTGCCGCTGCACGAACTGGACGTCGAGGCCTGCTGCGCCATTTGGCCCGACCAGGCCGGACAGGAACGCATGATCCGCGCGACGCTGGGAGACGGCGATCTGGCCGGCATCGCCTTGGAGGAAACCCGGGCAAAGTGGGTGGACACGGCAGTGTTGCGCCGACAGCTCGAAACCCTGCGCCGCCTTTGGCCCGACTTGCGCGAACGGCTGCACGCCCAGCTTATGCCGCTGGCCCAGATCAAAGCCATGCTGCATGACGCCGGCGCGCCGAATGAGCCGGAACAGATCGGCATAACCCGCCAGCGCCTACGGGACTGCTTCTGGCCGTGCTACTTTCTGCGGCGACGCTTCACAAGCCTGGACCTCGCCGTGCGGGCGGGCGCGTTGGATGGCATCACGGCGCAGCTCTTCTCCGACGGCGGACCCTGGCCGGTTGGGGCGGCTCGCGGGCAGGCGCCGCGGCGCGGCTGACCATGTCGCTCGCCGCGCCCACCCCGGCAAGCGGGCCAACAGGCCCTGCCTGGCTGCGCCTCTTCGCCCCTGCGCCCGCGGCGCCTATTGTCCTCACCGAGCCGGCGGCCATCGAGCGAAGCTGCCGCGCCTGGCAGCGGCGGGTCCTGTTCTTCACCATCGCCGGCTACACGGCGTTCTACTTCGTCCGCAAGAACCTGAGCGTGGCCATGCCGTTCATGGAGCACGATCTGGGCCTTTCCAAAGCGGGGTTGGGCTTGTTCCTCACGTTGCATGGCATCCTTTACGGCATATCGAAGTTCGCGAACGGCTTCTTTGGCGACCGCTGCAATGCCCGCGTGTTCATGGTGGTGGGCTTGGCCGCGTCGGCCGTGCTGAACGTGTTCTTCGGGCTCGGCTCGGCGGTGGTCCTGATGGGCGTGGTGTGGATGCTCAACGGCTGGTTTCAGGGCATGGGTTTCCCGCCCTGCGCGCGGCTGCTGACGCATTGGTTCCCGCCGCGGACGTTCGCCCGCAAGATGGCCGTCTGGAACATCTCGCACTCGCTGGGGGCGGGGCTGATCCTGCTGCTCTGCGGCTACGTGCTCGTGCGGATCAACTGGCGAATGTGCTTCCTGGTGCCCGCCGGGATTGCGTTCCTCTGCGCGATAATGCTCTGGTTTAACCTGCCGGACACACCCCCTTCCGTGGGCCTGCCGGAGATCGAAGGCACACACCTTGCGGAGCCCGCGCCGGAAACCACCGGCGATTTCATGAAGCTGCTGGGGCAGGCCGTATTCCGCAACAAGTTCATCTGGCTGGTGTCCGTGGCCAACTTCTTCGTGTACATCCTTCGCTACGCGGTCCTGGACTGGGGTCCAACAATGCTGATGCAAGCCAAGCACTTGAGCATCGGCAACGCGAGCCTGATGGTGGCCGGCTTCGAGGCCGCCGGCGTGGTGGGCGCGTTGCTGGCGGGTTGGTTCACCGACCGCTGGTTCGCCGGGCGGCCCATGCGGGTGGGGGTCTTCTACATGATCGCCGCCACGGTGTCGCTGCTCCTGTTCTGGAAGGCGGCCGGGAACTCCCGCTTGTGGAACACCCTGCTGTTGTGCGCGTCGGGGTTCTTCATTTACGGGCCGCAATGCCTGATTGGGATCACGGCCGCCAAGCTGGCTACCAAGCGCGCCGCCGCCACCGCCGTCGGCCTGACCGGCTTCTTCGGGTATCTCAGCACGGTGCTTTCGGGCTGGGGCCTGGGTGCGCTGGTGGAATGGCGCGGCTGGGATGCCGGGCTGCTCGCCTTGATCGTGGTAGCCGTCATCGGAATCCTGTTCTTCATCGCCGCCTGGCCGGCCAAGGCGGATGGCTACGAGCATAAAGTAGCGTAAGCCTCTGGCTTGCTGGCGCGTGAGCCACCAACTCTCGCCCTCCCGGCAGCTCTCTGCGGTTGCCACACATAACCCAGCACCCGAGCAATCCGGAGGATTGTTGGGACTGCCGCAAACCGGAGGCTTACGCTACTACGCCAGTCGCTGGCAGACAGTGGGTTTGTAGGCTACGGTAGCGCCAATGCCCCAGACCCGCATTGGTTTCCTGATGGCTGTGTTTGCGCTCACGGCCCGGGCCGACGTCGCTGTGCTTACGCAACATAACGACCTGGCCCGCACGGGCGCGAACCTTGCCGAGACCGTCCTCAACACTTCCAACGTCAACACGAACGAGTTCGGCCTCGTGTTCAGCCGCGCCGTGGACGACCAGATTTATGCGCAGCCGCTGGTCGCGACCAACGTGAGCCTGGGCACCAATGGGGTGCACAACATTGTCATTGTCGCGACGGTGAACGACTCGGTGTACGCGTTTGATGCCGACGCCCCCGGCGTGAGCGGGGCCTATTGGCAGGTCTCGTTTCTGGGGCCGAACGTTGTGCCGCCCTCGAACACGGACATGACCGGCGCCTGCGGCGGCAACTACAAGGATTTCAGCGGCCACTGCGGGATCGTCGGCACGCCGGTGATTGATCCCGCGACGGGCACCCTTTACCTGGTTGCCCGGACCAAGGAGAACGGCACCACGTTTGTCCAACGCCTGCACGCGCTGGACATTCGCTCCGGAGCCGAGCAGCCGTCCAGCCCGGTGGTCATCACCGCGGCTTGCCCCGGCACCGGCGCGGGCAGCAGCGGCGGGATGGTCACTTTCGACCCGCAGCGGCAGAACCAGCGCCCGGGTCTCGCCCTGATCAACGGCATTGTCTATATCGGCTGGGCGTCCCACTGCGATTGGGGCCCGTATCACGGGTGGCTGATTGGCTATGACGCCACGACCTTGCAGCAGGCCGTGGTCTATAATGATACGCCGAACGGCTCGGACGGCGGCCTCTGGATGAGCGGCCAGGCGCCGTCCGCCGATAGCAGCGGGAACATCTTCCTCGCCACGGGCAACGGCACGGTCGGCACGACGTCGAACCGGCGCGATACGACGAACCGTGGCGAGAGCTTCCTCAAGCTCACCCGCAGCGGCACCAACCTGGTAGTCGCAAGCTGGTTTACTCCCTACAACTACACCAACCTGGAGAACAGCGACCTTGACCTGGGCTCCGCCGGGGTGCTGCTCATCCCGGGCACGAATCTCGCCTTCTCGGGCGGCAAGCAAGGCAAGCTCTACTTGGTCAACCGCGACAACATGGGCGGGCTGAGCGGCTCAACCAGCGCTGATACCAACATCGTGCAGACTATCACGCTGGCAGCGAACCAGATTCACGGCGGGGCGGTTTGGTGGGATGGCCCGGACGGCTCGTGTGCCTACATCCAGCCGGCTTCGGATTACCTGCGCCAATACAAGTTCAATTGGGCCACGGGGACGTTTGGCGTCCCGAATTACGGGCAGAGCCCCACCGCGGCAGCCTCCGGTCAGCCGGGCGCGATGCTGGCCGTTTCCGCCAACGGGACCAACGCCGGCACGGGCATTGTCTGGGCATCGCATAACCTGGCGGGCGACGCCAACCAGCAGGTGCGTCCGGGCATCCTGCACGCCTACAACGCGCAGAATATCTCGAACGAGCTGTGGAATTCCCAGCAACTCAGCGCGCGCGATACGGTGGGGAATTTCGCCAAGTTCGTGGCTCCCACCGTGGCCAATGGCAAGGTTTACATGGCTACCTTTTCCAACCGGCTGAATGTGTATGGGCTGCTGCCACGCCCCTCGGTAACGATTGCCCGTGCGGGGAACACGGTGACGCTCTCGTGGCCCACCAATGGGTTTGGCGGCTACGTGGCGCAAACCAACCTCAGCCTGCTGGGGGGCGGATGGCACACCGCGACCAATGCGGTCGTCCAAAGCAACGCTTTCTACCAGGTCACCTTCCCGGTTCCCGCAACCACAACCTACTATCGGCTCATACGCTAGAACAATGTCCCGTAACCTGCC
>DATKNZ010000040.1:0-6772 GCA_035541055.1 Candidatus Acidiferrum sp.
GGTCTGGAACGGGAAATAGCCATTGAAGTCCTTCAGCGGTTGTAGCCGGACATCCTCCGGCAACACACCTTCCGGCAGGACGCGAGGGCCGACGGGCGCAGCGGTATCGGCGCTGAACAAGGACGCCGCGGTCTGGATCACGATCAGCAAACTCAACATGAATACTCGCGGGGCCCGACAAAGCGGTAGCAACGTCCTCGAGAGGTTCATTGGGCGAGTATTATACATCCTGCGGCGCAAACAACTCTGATCGGCCTGGCCCGGCGGATGGCTGCCACAGGAGAGGATTCCGGGGGCCATATCGGCAATTGGAAATGAGCCGGGCCAAGACACACTACCTGTTGTGTCTGTCCTTTGGTGCAGACCACCAGGTATAGCGCTGTTTTTGGCGTTTCTGGTTTAAAAGGCTCCAGATTGCAACATTTGGCCTCGTGGACGGGTTTCGGGCGGGAACGCCAATGGGAGCCGGTTAAGCCCGGGGCGGTGCAAATCGCCTCGCGGTTTGTAGTCGCAGCTCCCCTTTTTGTGCGGCACTTTTGTGCTCATGGAATCAAGCGTGAGGACTCGGGTCTGGTTGGCCGGCCCACCAGGCGATCATGGAACTGGCAGACATACCTGACCTTCATGTCGAGCAGGCCGGGGACGAAGTGACCTACCGCCTGCCGGCGCGGCCATTGGGGCTGTTGCGGCTGGCAGGATTGTTCCCGCTGGCTTTCAGTGTGATGTGGCTCGGCTTCGTCGGAAGCGTCCTCGTGCCGCAATTCCGGCACCTGACCAGTCAGCCGCAGCGCTTCAGCTACTTCATCTGCGCGTTTCTCGTTTGCTTCATGGCCGCCGGCTGCGCGCCGGCGGTAGTGGGGCTCCTCATCCTGTTCGGGCGATCCTGGATTCGCTGGCGCGACACGCATTTGACGGTCTTGGAGCGAGTCGGCCCGTTCGGCTGGCCGCGCCGAATGCCACGCGGGCCAATCCGTAAGTTCATCGTAACAGGCGGCGGCCCCGTCGAGGGTGGCCGGACGCTGCCGGGGCCCTTCGCCACTCTGGCCGCGCTGTCGGCAACCTTTGAAAACGGAGTCTCCCGGACGGTGGTCACAGGCTATCCCCGTCCTTGGCTGGAAGCGATCGCGCAGGACTTGTCGGCTCGGACCGGGCTGGCCCAGTCCACGCCGCCGCCGCCGGTGGAGATTTACCAGGGGCTTACAAGAGAGCTGGCGGCCGAGGCCACTGAAAAGCCCGCAGGCAGCCCGGTAGTGCTGCAGCGGGGCAGCGCCAGCATTACCGTGGATGTTCCTCCCCCCGGCTTCTGGAAGGGCAGCATGGGGCTTCCAGTCTTCGGAACGCTCTGGTGCCTGATCCTTGCCGGCATAACGCTCGCTTTCGCCTTTGGCGGACAATTCGATCCAACGGTGCTGCCGGTGCTCGCGGTTTTCTGGCTGGCAGGGCTGGTGATGCTGGCGCTCGCGATCCATCTGGGCAGGCGCCGTGTGACCTTCACCGCGGGGCACAGCGGGCTCACGGTGGTGAAGTCCGGGCCATTTGGAACCAGGCGCCTTGACTTTCAACGCGCAGCAATAGCGGATGTCAGCGCCGGCCCAAGCAATTGGCAGGTGAATCATCGCCCCGTGCCTGAGCTGCAGGTCCGCCTGGCCACGGGGAAGAAGATTGGCTTTCTCGCGGCACGGGATAAGGACGAACTGCGCTGGATTGCGACGGAGCTAAGGAACGCGCTAGGGCTGGCGGTGGCCGGTCCCCTGCCCTCTCCCGGGCTGTCAGGTTGGGCTTATGCCAGGGCGGGAACGTGGCAACCCGGAACTCCCTTGGGAAAAGCTCTCAGCATCCTGATTGTCGTCGGCATCGCGATCACCCTGTTGTGGCGCACTCTGGTCGGCGTCGTTGCCCCGGTCCATGCCCATCGCCCGGCGCGGCCACCAGCGACTCCGGCTTTCCTCACGAACAAACCGGTCGCCGGCGATCCCACACTGGTCTTCAATGCGTTCGGCCCCTCCGGGACTTACCGGGCGACAAACACCTGGGCCGTTGGGCGCGAGGCGCATGCCGAGTGGTTCGTGCCGACACTGAGCGGCCGGCTATCGGAAATCCTATTGGCTATCGAACCGGACGGCAGCAGCGCGTCGCCCGGCAAAGCAACGGTATTCCTTGCCAGGGACAAGAACGGCTTTCCCGGGCGCACCTTGGAGTCATTCTCCGTCTCCGCGGACGAGAAGCCCGGCCTGCTCACCCTGGAATCCACCAAAGCGCCAGCCTTGCAGGCGGGCGTGAAATACTGGCTGGGCGCGCGCAGCCGGGGCGGCTGGGTGTGGCACTTCAATGACCAAAATGTCATCCACAACACCGCCCGCGAGGTCAGACGGGGCAAGTGGGCCTCAGCCGGGGATTACTGCTACGTCGGCGCCTTCAGCATTCGCATCTCGACCAACCAACCGCCGGCGGAGCTGCCTCAACCAGCCGAAGACGAGCGCTGACCCGAATGTTTCCTACCGGTAGGGAGGCCTCGCCGCGTGAGGGCACGCGGCCTACAATGGCAGACTCTTGCCCCTGTAGCGGCGAGACATCTACGCTGCAAGTACCCTCGGCTGCGCTACCCTGGCGGCGTTGGGCCTATCGCTGCGGCTCCACCGATAAGTCGGCCTTGGTAAAGCGATACACCGTGCGGTGCTTCGGCCCGATATACACGGAAAGCACAAGCTTGTTGGTGGGATCCAGATACGTGAACGCCACAAAATCGGTGCTGGGCGCCTGCACCCAGTTGCGGGGTTTAGGCGCAAGAATGCACTTGTCCGCCAATTCGGCTTTGCTGGCGAACTGGTAACTCGGATTGGCGGCGCAATACTTGCGCGTCTCCTCCTTCAGCATGTGAGCGACGTCATCCCCCTCGAATTCCTCCGCGAACCCTTTGATCCGGTTGTAGGCCCCGAACACCGCCGGCAGGAGCAGCGAGGCCAGAATGGCAATAATGGCCATCACGCAGAGCATCTCGATCAGTGAGAAAGCACCTGGCACTCGGCGCGAAGCCCCGCACCTCAGGTCACTGGCAAATCCTCCGTGACCCAGCCAACGTGGATGTAGCAACCGCATGTCACATTGACCGGGCACCGGCCTTTGCCTCACGACGGGAACGAGCCAACCGGGTGTCTGCGAAGTATCGTAAGCTTGAATACGCCGGCAACCTGAGGCAGGAGCCAAAATCTCCTTATCTGGCCAGCAAAGCCCGCTCTGATCAGCCCACTTTCCGCGAGAAGGCTGTTCTGGCGGCCCCCGCGCCCGCCCCGGCCTGTCCAGCACCCCTCCCTATCCTGTCCCATACCCCTCCCTGGCACCTCTTATCCGGGATAAGAGGTGCCAGGGAGGGGTATGGGACAGGGTAGGGAGGGGCAACGGCGTACGTTCATTGTAACTATCCGGCGCCAGCGCCGTCTGATTTGATGGCTCGAAGTCTCTTGTTGTTTAAGCCCGAGACCCCACATCCTTCGCCCATGAAGACCACGCTGTTCACCCCCGTTCTCGCTCTTGCTGTCGCTGTGCTTGCCACTTTTGGGGCCGGCGCGGCTGCACCGGCGTCCAAGCCGAACATCATTTTCATTCTCGCCGACGACCTCGGCATCGGCAGCGTCAGTTGCTACGGGGCGGATAACTTCCAGACGCCGAACGTGGATTCGCTGGCCCAAGGCGGTCTTCGCTTCGAGAATTGCTACGCTTCGCCGTTGTGCGGCCCCTCCCGGGCGCTACTGATGACGGGCCGCTACGCGTATCACACGGGCATGACCAGCAACCAGACCGGCCCCCGGTTGAAACCCGCCAACGAGATCATGATGCCCCGCGTGCTCAAGCCGGCGGGCTATGTGACAGCGCAGTGCGGCAAGTGGAGCCAATTGCCGCTGCAGCCGGGCGATTGGGGTTTCGACGAATACCTTCGCTTTAACGGCAGCGGCAAATATTGGAACACCCAGCCGGGGGCCAAGAATTACAACCTGAACGGCGAGCAAGTGCGTCTGCGTGACGGCGAATACCTGCCGGACCGGATGCAGCAGTTCGTGGTGGACTTCATCAGGCGCCACAAGGACCAGCCGTTCTATGTTTATTACTCGATGTCGCATGTCCACGCGCAAATCCTGCCGACGCCGGATACCGCGCCGGGCACCAGCGACCCGTTCAAATTATACCAGGATAATGTGACCTACATGGACAAGCTCGTCGGGAAGCTGATGGCCGAGCTGGAGCGCTTGAAGCTGCGCGAGAACACGCTGGTGCTCTTTGCGGGCGACAACGGCACGGCCGCCCAGTGGTATCGGCGCTGCACGATCAAGGGCGGCAAAGACCTCTCCGGCCACAAGGCGACCATGCTGGAGTGCGGCGCGCTGGTGCCCTGCATCGCCAGTTGGCCCAGCAGGATTTCCGGCGGCCAGGTCACCCCCGGCTTGATTAATATCTGTGACTTCTACCCGACGCTGGCGACGGTGGCGGGAGCGAAGCTGCCCGCCGGCGTGGTTGTGGATGGTAGGGATTTCACGCCGCAGCTCCTCGGCCAATCCCGGGCCTGGCCGCGCGACTGGATCTTCGTGGAGCTGGGACGGCGCTGGTATGACCGCGATAGGAACTGGAAGCTGAATGAGATAGGCAACTTATTTGATATGCATGGCGCGCCTTACGCCGAGCCGCTGGTGCCCGCGGACACGCAGGACCCGGACGCCGTCGCCGCCCGGAAGCGCCTGGAGGTGGTGCTGAAGGAGCTGAATCCGGCCGGTGGGATCATGGACCCGGGTCCGGGCGCGGGCGGGCGGAAACAGAAAGGCAAGAAGCGGGCGGACGCGGGGACCACGTTTGCCAGCGCGGGGGCGATGGACAATCCGGGCAACCAGAATGAGGATGATGAGTGATGGCTGGGTGGATCATTCGAGCTGCCGGCGGGCCGAGCCACCCCGGCGTTGCTGCGCCCGAGGACGGGCGCGCTCCATGCGCAGGGCAGCCCGCACGCTTTATGAACCGTTCACGTCCAGTCGCATTGCTCGGCCTGGCGCTCGGGTGCCTCGCCGTAGCGGCCCAGGGGCAGACGAACGTATTTAACGAGAACTACGACGGCGGTTACACCGGCGCCTACAGCACCAGTCATTACCAGGGGGGCAGCCCCACAGGCACCTCGACCACCGTGCTCACCAGCGGCGGGAACCCCAACGGTTGCCTGCAGATCAGCATGACCGCTACTACGGGCAGTGACTTCTATGCCGGGCAGGCGCAGTTGATGACGGTTTCAGGGAACAGCGACCCCATAGCTGCAGATTACGTCTTCTCGTTCGACGCGAAGGGCAGCCAGGCCGCGACCATCCAGCTCGGGCTGGAAAGCTGGCAGAGCAACTATTTCGGGGGCGCCAAGCTGTTCGGCGTCACGACCAACCAACAGCTCACGGCCTCCAATACGTGGCAGACCTTTCGGTTCAACCTGGGCACGGTCCTCAGTGCCAGCCCAACGGGCGCTACGTGGCAGTTGAACTTCCAGATTAATGCCTGGCAGTGGGGAGGCGCGGGCGTAACGGATACTTTGACGGTGGACAACCTCGCGCTCACGCGCCTGGCGAACAACGTGGTGGTCACGTCCTCGGCCAACCCGGCGGCTTATGGCACGGGCGTCACCTTCACCGCCAGCGTGGTCACCAACGGGGTGGTGGCCGGCAATGCCATCGGCCAGGTGGTCTTTTCTTATGTGGGCGGGCCGTTCAGCACGAATACCGTGAGCGGCGGCAGCGCCACGAGCGCGGCGCTGTCGAACCTGCCGGTGGGCACAGACCTCATCACCGCGGCCTACTTCGGCGGCAATTATCCTTCGAGCACGAACGCGTTGAACCAGGTGGTCAACCCGCCTTCCACCACGGGCACGGCCCAGACAAACCTGTCCATCTACACGGACAACCTGGTGAACGGCTTCCAAAGCTGGAGCTGGGCGGCGGTGAACCTGACCAGTCTGAATCCGGCGCCGCATTCGGGCGCGTATTGCATCAGTGTTACGGACCGGGGCAACTACCAGGCACTGTCGCTCAATCGCCCCGACTTCAATACCAGCCCGTACACCAGCCTGCGGTTTTGGATCAACGGCGGCGTGGGCGGCCAGCACGTGAATGTGTGGGGGCTGCTGGACGGAACCAAGCCCACCTCCTACGGTCTGCCGGCGCTGACGCCCGGCTGGCAGCAAGTCACCGTTTCCCTGGCTACGCTCGGCGTAGCGAACCAGCCCAACTGCACCGCTTTCGGCATCCAGGGCAGCACCGGCACGGCCCAGGCGACCTTCTATGTGGATGACGTGGAACTGGTGGCCGCGGCCCCGCCCGCGCTGGTTCACCTCGGCGTGGACGCAGCCTCCGTGCTGGAAGTGGTGGACGCGCGGCAATTTGGCCTTAACACGGCGACGTGGGACGGCATCCTCGGTAATGGCCAGACCGTGCCGCTGTTGCAGACCATCGGCTGCCAGGCGTTGCGCTGGCCAGGCGGCTCGACTTCAGACGAGTATCACTGGGCCAGCGACCTGGACCATAATGCCACGTTCCAAACCATTGCCACCAACCTGGGAGCGCAGGTTTTTACCACGGTCAACTACGGCAGCGGCACGGCAGCCGAGGCGGCAGGCTGGGTGCGCTTTGCCAACCAGACAAATCACTGCGCCTTCACATACTGGGAGGTTGGCAACGAGTGTTACGGGGGCTGGGAATACGATACCCATGCCGTGCAGCACGATCCTTACACCTACGCCACCAACGCGGTCGGT
>DATKNZ010000041.1:0-2917 GCA_035541055.1 Candidatus Acidiferrum sp.
AATGGCCGCGCGTTACATCGGCATCAACCCGCGCTTCATTCGCGCCGCCCTGGATAAGAACCAGCCCAACCTGGACGCCCTCCGCAACACCGCCGCCATGGACCAGATACTCAAGCTCATGGCGGACCTGGGCTACGTCCAGGGCCCCAGTTCAGGCTTCGCCGACCTCTCCTTCCTCGACGCCGTGCAAGCCCAACTGGCTGGCGCAGCACCCCGGCCCGCCCGCGGCTCGCCCCGTCGCGCCGTCGCCCGTGCTTGAGCCCCGCACAGCTCCCCGACGACCGCCAAGCACGCAAAGTGCACGGGACCAGCAAGCACTCGGCAAACCCGTGCCCACCGGCTTTATCGTGCACTTCAACGGACACTTTACCGCGGCGTATGGGGGATAAAGTGGCCGATAAAGTGCCCGATGAAGCCTGCAGGCGCGGATTCGCCGAACCTTTACCGGGGCAACAGGCCTCCAGATTTGTAGCCTCCTATGTCCGAGGCGCTTCTGAGCACGAACCGTCCTCCCGCCAGTCCCCATCCAGCACCCCTCCAGTACCCCTCCACATGCACAAGCTGGATAACATTGTTATCTAGCTTGTGCATATGGGGAGGTACTGGAGGGGTACCGGACGGATAAGGGAGCAGAGCGTCAGGCCGCGTGTCTCCGCGAACTCTATGGAGCCTGCGTTAGGTTCAGCCTGCTCGTGTGGTTCCCCGGGGTGGCGGATGGCGTGCCACGTCACGGACTCCGGTAGGGCAACCCATGAGCACGTAACACGTTCTCTGTGCTCAAGTAACAGAAATCTGTGGACCTATACGAGGTGAAGGGGCTTGAGACGCAGAACGTAATGCTTCAGCACGAAGCGGCCTGGGTAAGCCTCCGACGATGCGCCTATCGCCAGGCGGGGGTCCAGCGACCGCACCATCGGCTCGAAGAGCAGGGTGCCGGTGAAGAACGGATCGCGAAGGACGACCGTGCTGTTGGGGCGGGCGGTGGCCACGACCCGGGCCATGACGTTGCGGCGGGGCGCCGCGAAGGGGCCCCAGTAGATGACGTCGAACTCGCAGTAGTCCAACTCGCAGGCGTCAGCTTCCATGAGCCGGACCCTGCGCAGGCCGAAGCCGTCCACAAGGCGCTGGGCCATCTCCAGGGATTGGCGGTCACGGTCTATGCCCACCAGGCACTCGACGTTGGTCCAATCATGCAGGTAGAAGAGGCTGCACGGGGCGCGCCCGCAACCCATGACCACGAGCCGACGGCAGTCTGAGAAGTCAACCAGCTTGACCGCGTCCTCCATCCGGGCGTAGGAGCCCCAGGTGCTGCGGTCAATCCGGGGGCCCATCTTCTGGTCGCCCGGAGCCATTTTGGCCGCCAGCTCCGTGTAAGTTCGCGATTCCATGACCCACGCGAAACGCAACACGCAGGGGGCAAAGAAGGACCGGAACTCCAGCAGCGGCCCGGAGGCTTCGAAAACGGCGTAGGCCTCTCTGTCATCGTAGTTGCCGATGAAGCGCAGGAACTCCTGCATGGTATTTACGAATGCCGGGTCGCCCTCCGTGCCGGGGCATTGAGTCAGCCGCTGGCGGAATTCCGCGAGGCGGGATTGGAACCGCGCGACACGGGTGTTCAGCGCATTGTCTGGCATAAAGTCAGGCATTTGGCGGCGGACCGGGTGGGGCAGGGGTGGAGGCTGCCGGCTGGCTGAGAGCGACCACCCTGGCCAGCCTGACGGCCAATGCCAGCAGCGAGACGGCCCAGTAAACCGGATCCAGCAGGTAATCCCAGTAGTTGGCCGATTCCAGGAGGCGCAGTTGGTAGGCGGCAACGGCCAGGAGCAGCAGGAACCCGAAGCGATTCTGTCGCCAGAGCAGAAGCGCGCTCAGCGCGGCAACGGCTGCGAACAGCGGGCTGAAGTGCCAGCCCCAGACATAAGGGTCAAAGCGGGTCAGGCCGAGGGCCAGCGGATAGAGCACGAGGCCGGCGAGTGCGCCGAACACCCACGCCGCGCGCCAGTCGGCCTTCGAGAAGACGACTTTCCTGAACTCGGTCTGCCACACGGCGAGGGCCAGGAGTCCTGTGGCCGGTATGCTGAAGCCCGCCGCGACGCCCCGCACCCAGGCGGCGATGGAGATGCCCCGGACCGGCGCGGCGAGCAGCCCTGCGGCAACCAGCCCCAGGAGGGTGATACGGATTCCCCCCCGCATCTTCGGGCCGAAACGGTTGGCCAGCGCCTGGAGGCCCGCCAGCACTACCAGCCAGGGCGCCAGGGACGAGAACAGCAATGTTACGGTGGAGTGGGTCATCCGGGCGGACGTCTGGCCTGCGCATCCAGCCAGGCGGCGTTAAAGGCGGCATGTTTGATGGCCTGGCGTTTCCAGGTATAAACAATGTGGATCTTCCCGTCCCGCGCTTGCAGCAGGAACGGGTAGGAGAACTCGGCGCGGGGCTCATCTTCCAGGGTCGCGACGCGTTTCCAGGTGCGGCCGTCGTCTGCGGAGATGGCCAGGCGCAGGTTATCACGGCCCGTCTCGGAGTCATTGAAGGCGAGCAGCAGGCGGCCATCGCTGAGGCGCACGGCGCTGAGGCCGGAATCGGGGTTTGGCAGGTCGAGGGCTTGCGGGTCGGACCACGTGCGGGCGCTATCCTCGCTGCGGGCGAGCGAGATGCGCGCGCGAGCGCTGCAATCGCGCAGGAAGGCCAGCGCCCGGTTCGTGCCGAGGGCGGCCAGGGCGGGCTGGAAGCCGGATCGGCCGCCGGCAATGCGCGTCTTCATGGCGGAAAGCCCGTGCGACCTGTCGCCCAACCAGAGGAGTTCGGGGAACTTGCCGATGAACTCGTGGTAGATCGGCACGAGCGTGCCGCCGTCGGACAGCGCGAGCGGCCTGTTCCTGACGAGTTCGCTCAGGTTGAAGAACGGGCTGAGCGTCA
>DATKNZ010000042.1:0-7897 GCA_035541055.1 Candidatus Acidiferrum sp.
GTTGCTGCTACAGAATCTTCACCGGCTGAAAGGGGAAACCAACGGGCTGTCGAACTCCTGGTCCGGCAAGCTCGTGGTGGTCGGCTCGACCGCCACCGGCCGCAACCTGAGCGACCTCGGGGCCACGCCCCTCAGCGAGCACACAGCGCTCGCTAGCGAGCACTGGAACGTGGCGAACTCGATCATCACCGGGCGGTTCGTGCGCCGGGCGCCGCTGGCGCTGGATTTCGTTTTGATTGCGGTGTTGGGGACCCTGGCCGCCGTGCTGACTTGGCAACTCCGCGCGCTGCTGGCGTTCGGAATGGTCCTGCTCGTGGCTGTCGCTTACGTAGTCTTCGGGTTCCTGCTGTACAACCATACGCGTTACTGGATTCCCCTTGTGCTGCCCGTGTCAGGGGCGCTGCTGATGACTCACCTCTGCCTGGTCACCTGGCGCGTCGTGTTCGAGCAGGCCGACAAGCGGCGCCTCCGTTCCATTTTCTCCAAGGTCGTCTCACCCAAGATCGTGCAGGAGCTGCTCCAGGCTGAGGTGCTCTCGCTCTTCGGCGCACGGCGGCAGGTCACTGTGTTCTTTGCGGACGTGCGGGGCTTCACCGCGCTGACCGACTCGAGCCAGGCGCAGGTGGCCGAGCAGGTGCGCCAGGAAAAGCTGATCGGCGAGGCGGCCGAGGCTTGCTACGACAAGGCTGCCCGGGAGACGATCGAGACGGTGAACCTGTACCTCGGGCTGGTGGCGGACACGGTAATGCAAGCCGAAGGGACGCTGGATAAGTTCATCGGTGACTGCGTGATGGCGTTCTGGGGGGCGCCGACGCCCAATCCGAAACATGCGCTCGCCTGCGTCCAAGCGGCGATCGCCGCCCAGCGCGCCGTCTATGCGCTCAACCAGCAACGCGCGGAGGAGAACCGGCGGCGTGAGTTGGGGAATCTCGCCCTGGCGGCCGCCGGACAGCCGCTCAAGCCGAAACTGCCCATCCTGCTCCTGGGCAGCGGCATCAACACGGGCATGGCCACCGTCGGGCTGATGGGTTCAGAGACCGGGCAGCAGAACTACACCGTGTTCGGCCACGACGTGAACCTGGCCAGCCGCCTGGAGAGCGCCTCGGGGCGCGGGCGCGTCTTTATCGGGCCGAACACCTACCAGCAACTGCTCCGCGACGACCCGGAACTGGCCGCGACCTGCAAGGCAATGCCCGGCCAGAATCTCAAGGGCATCAGCGTGGCGGTGACCGTTTATGAAGTGCCGTGGCGTCCGGCTGATGCGCCACCATTCGATGAGGAATTCGCCTCGGGTATCGGGGCCGATGCCGGGCATGCCACCGGCTTCATTCAGCGGGGCGGCACCGCGACCATCCCGCAGGGCGGCTGAAAGTGACTTGCTGGACATGCACCTGGGAACTGCGCCCCCATATTTTTTCGATTTACAAGTAACCGCACCGCTGGCACAGTGCCCCTCGCACGGCTCAGAGGCGCTGGCCGGTTCATGGCGCCTCCAGGTGGCCGGTGCTTAAAGCAAACATCTGTTAGCCGCGATTACTCGATATATGAAACATGGTATTCTGGTGCATGAGCGCGATGACGACGTAGGCGTCGCCGTCGTTGATTTAAAGAAAGGGACTGCCGTAGGCGTCCTGACCCTGGAAGGCAAGCCTGCGGGCACCGTCACGATGCGCGAAAAGGTCCCCCTGGGCCACAAGGTCGCCATGCGTGATCTGCCCAAGGACAAGCCCGTTATCAAGTATGGCCGCCCCGTCGGCAAGGCCGTTCAAGCCATCGGCAAGGGCGCACACGTCCACACCCACAATCTGAAATCAATGAGGTGGTCTATATGATTAAGCCTGAGAAGCTCAAGTTCACCGGCTACCGCCGGCCCGATGGCCGGTTCGGCATTCGCAACCACGTGATCATTTTGCCGGTGGATGACATCTCCAACGCCGCCGCTGAGGGCGTCGCGCGCCTGATCAAAGGCACCATGGCGCTGCCGCACCCGTACGGGCGGCTCCAGTTCGGCGAGGACTTCGACCTGACCTTCCGCACGCTGGCCGGCACCGGCCGCAACCCGAACGTGGCCGCCGCCGTGGTCATCGGCATCGAGCCCAAGTGGACGGACCTGATCGTTAAGGAAATCGCCAAAACCGGCAAGCCGGTCGCCGGCTTTTCCATCGAGCGCTCCGGCGACTTGAAGACTATCGAGGCCGCCTCGCGCAAGGCGATGGAGTTCGTGAAAAACGCCACAGAGCAGCAACGCGAGCCTTTTGGCGTGAAGCACCTGTGCATGAGCACCAAGTGCGGCGAGTCCGACACCACCTCCGGGCTGGCATCGAACCCAACCGTCGGCCGCTCCTTCGAGCGCCTCCTGGCAGCGGGCGCCACGCTGATCTTCGGTGAAACCACCGAACTCACGGGCGGCGAGGACATCGTGGCCTCCCGCTGCATCAAACCCGCCGACCGCGCCAAGTTCCAGGCGATGTTCGACGACTACCAGAAACTCATCGAGAGCCAGGGCGTGAGCCTGCTTGGCTCGCAGCCGACGGAAGGCAATATCCGCGGCGGGCTGACGACCATTGAGGAGAAAGCGATGGGCAATATCCAGAAGATCGGCCGCTGCAAGGTCACCTCCGTGCTGAAGCCCGCCGAGGAACCGAAGCGGCCGGGCCTGCACTTCATGGATTCCTCCAGCGCCGCCGCTGAAATGGTCACCCTCTGCGGCGCCGCGGGCTCCGTGGTGCACTTTTTCCCCACCGGCCAGGGCAACATCATTGGCAACCCCATCGTCCCCGTCATCAAGCTCTCGGCCAACCCGCTCACCGTCTCGACGATGTCCGAGCACATAGACGTGGACCTGACGGGAATCCTGCGGCTGGACATGAACCTGGACGCGGCGGCCGATGCCTTGCTCAAGCGCCTCGAACAGACGATTCGCGGCCGTTTCACCTCCGCCGAGGCCTTGCGGCACGATGAGTTCGTGCTGACCAAGCTCTATCGCAGCGCGTAGTTTTGTTCTCAGTCATCGCCCCGGGTGCTGCTTGCGCCCGGGGCGTCTTCTTTGTCGCAGCCCCGGCTACGGCGCGCCCAGCCGGAAGAACTTCGTCGAGCCCCGGCGAACCCCGCCTCCCACTCCTGAGTTGCCTCCCTGGGCGTTTTGCGCTTTCGTTCCGGCATGAAACTCACCTCCAGAAGGCTGGATTTGCATATGGCGCACACCTGGGCCATCGCCCGCGGCACAGGCACCAACGTCTCCCGCACCATCGTGCTCGAACTCACCGGCGCCGATGGCACCGTCGGCCTGGGCGAAGCCGCCCCGATCGCCCGCTACCGCGAGTCG
The DNA here is from genome assembly GCA_035541055.1 of Candidatus Acidiferrum sp. GTDB lineage: Bacteria > Verrucomicrobiota > Verrucomicrobiia > Limisphaerales > UBA8199 > JAPLUA01. The sequence continues at coordinate 3,326 of DATKNZ010000042.1, forward strand.
CTCGACACCGTGGAAGCCTTCCTGAAAAAGGTGGATGCTCGCGGCCTCTCTTTCAACGATGTCGAAGGCAGCATGAGCTATCTCGAAACCCTTTCGCCGCACGACATGTCCGCCAAGTGCGCCCTGAACATCGCCCTGCTCGACGGCGCCGCCAAGCGGGCACGCAAAGCCATTTACGACTACCTCGAACTGGGCTTCCGCGAAAACCAGCACATCAGCTCGTTTACCATCGGCATTGACAAGCCCGACGTCATTCGCAAGAAGGTGCTCGAGGCTGAGTCCTACCCCGTGTTGAAGGTGAAGGTGGGTGTCGCCGACGACAAGGCCAACATGCAGGCCCTCCGCGAAGTCGCCCCCACCAAGACCGTGCGCGTGGACGCCAACGAAGGCTGGAAGACCAAGGAGCAAGCCCTCGAAATGATCGAGTGGCTGGCCAAGGACGGCCACATCGAATTCGTCGAGCAGCCCATGCCCGCCGCCACGCCCGCCAAGGACTGGGTCTGGCTCAAGCAACGCTCGCCCCTGCCCATCCTCGCCGACGAATCCTACCACTCGGCCAAAGACGTCGCTGTAGTGGCCGAATGCTTCCATGGCGTCAACGTGAAGCTCGTCAAAACGGGCGGCATCAGCGCCGGGTTCGACGCCCTCTCCGCCGCCCGAAAGGCCGGGCTGAAGACCATGCTGGGTTGCATGATCGAGAGCAGCATTCTCATCAGCGCCGCTGCGCATCTTGCCGAGCTCTGCGATTACCTCGACCTGGATGGCAATATCCTGGTCACGAATGACCCCTACCTCGGCGCGTCTGCCGAGCGGGGCATGGTGTCGTTTGCCAAAGCCACGGAAAAATACGGCCTGCGCGTAAGCGCCAGGCCGGTGCCGGCGCAATCGTAGAGGCCGCACGGTTTTCAGCCACGCGGCCGTGTGCGCGGTCCCCCAATACCTTTCGCAAATTGGGCGGTGCCTTGTCCCAGCGGGACACTTGAGATTAGCTTATCGCCAATGCCCCCGGGCGGCAAAGGGCAGAGAGTTCGCACCGATGGCCAATGCGCCCCGGCGGCGCGGCGCACTGTTGCCGCCTGGGTCGGGGAGTGAAGGATCCGCTCTACTGGCCGTTGATCATGTAATAGAATCGCTGCGTGTAGTTGGTAGAGTCCGGGTCAACGACTGTAAACGGACTGGAGGTAACGGTGCCACTCTGGACGTATGACCACTGCAGGGGCGCGGTGACATCGGAGCTGCCGTACAGATACCATGAGGCGCCCATCACGCCGGTCGCGGTGATCGTGGCGCCATTGGTTGCGTCATATACGATGTTGGTGGTCTGTGCGAGGGGACCGCACACGTTGACGGTCACGGGGAGGTTCTGGTTGCCCGGGCTCGTCACGCCGCAGTCAGAGGTCACTACGCAGTTCAAGGTCACCGGGCTGACGGCCCAGGCGCTGTAGGTCACGGTCGGGGACGTATCGCCGGAGATGACGGTGCCGTTGTTGACCGTCCAGGCATAGGTCGCACCGGGTGTGTTGGGCACGCTGGCGGTCGTGGTTGCCCCCGCGCAGACGGAGGCGGAGGCTGGCGTGATCGTGTCGGGGGCCGGGCAGACGAGCAGCAGGCCCGCGCCGGTGAAGCGGCTGTCGGTGTAAGTTGCTCCGGCGTTGCCCGGCGCGCCCCACAGGCCGGTGGCCTGCAAGATCGAGCCGAAGGTGAGCGAGCCGCTGGTCATCGTGCCGGAGTAGTTTAAGCTCACGGTGGCGCCGCTGGCCAAGGTGAGGTTGGCCGTGGAGGCCAGCGCGGTGTTGCTGTCCAGCTTGAGCGTGCCGCCGCTGTTGACGGTGAGGTTGCCGCCGAGCGAGGCCGTCCCGACGCTGACATCAAGCGTGCCGCCGTTGATGATCACGCTGCCGCAGGCGCTGGCGTAATTGCTCAGGGTGAGCATCCCGCTGCTGTTGCCGTTGAGGTTGAGGGTGCCCGGGCCGATGATCTGGCCGTTGAAGACCGTCGCGGCATTGGTTTGGAGAACGGTCAAGGTGCCGTTCAGCAGGATGGTGGGAATGCCGTTGCTCGGCGCGACGCCGGTAAAGGAGTTGGTGGTGCCAAGGGTGCCGATGGTCTGGCTGTAGCCGCCCAGGTCGAATATGGCGCCCGCCGGGGAGGTGCCGGCATCCGGGGCCATGAGGACGGGAGATCCGTAAGGCAGCGCCCCGTTGGTGCCCAGGAGCAAGCGGCCGGTGGAGATGCCCGTCGCGCCGGTGTAGGTGCTGTTTCCCGTGAGGAGGTTGGTGCCGAAGCCGTAATTGGCCAGGCCGCTGCCGCTGATGAAACCGTTGGGGCCGGTAATGGGCGCCTGGATGGTCAGCGTGAAGCCGGGGTCAACCTGGATGCTGCCGCCGAGGCCGGGCGCCGCATTGCCCAGGGTGATCCCGAAGTTGGGGCTCAACGTAGCGCTGCCGCTGGCCTTGAGGAACCCGTAGTTCAGCGTCAGTTGGTTGGCGACAAAAGTAGCCGGCGGGGTGCCCAGGCTGGAGTCGTTGTAAATGATGACCTGCCCGTTCAGGGCAATGGTGGTCTTGCCGCTGTAGGTATTGACGCCATGCAGGTAGAGCAGAGAGCCGGCGGCCAGGCTGGGGTTGACCACGAGTTGGCCTGTGCCGCTGATGACGCCCGACAGGGTCGCCGAGGCGGCATTGTTATAATTGAGTGTGCCGTTGTTGGTGATGTTGGCTGAGTAGGTGCCGTTGCCCAACTTGCCGCCGCTGGCCAGGGTGAGGGTGGAGCCGGAGGCGATAGTGGTCGGGCCGGTGTAGGTCTCCCCCTTATTGAGCGTCAGGGCCCCGCTGCCGCCGACGGACACGGAGCCGCCGCCGGAGATTACTCCGGACAAGGTCAGGCCAGCGGAGCTGTTATAGTTGAAGACGCCGCTGTCCACGATGGCCCCTGCGGCGGCGAGTTTGCCGGCGCCGCCAATGGTGAGCGTGCTGCCGGAGCTGATCGTGGTGCCGCCGCTATAGGTATTGACGCCGGAGAGCGTCAGCGTGGCCGGGCCGGCAACGGTCAGGGCGGTGGAGCCGCTAATGACGGAGCTGATCGTGGTCGGCGTATTGACCGTGACCGTGGTGCCGCTGCTGCCGAGCGTAAGCGTGCTGCTGGAAATCGTGTAAGCGGGGGTGGTGCCGGTGCCGGAGCCATCGCCGCTACCGCCGAAGGTGAGATTGCCGATGGTCAGGGCGGACGCGGTAATGGTCTCGCTGGCCGCCGAGCCGCCGAACACCGCTGAGTCGCCGGCCGTCCAGGCAGAAAGCTGCTGGGAGGTGCCGTTGTCCCAGTAGCCGGCTCCCGAGCCTGTGCCCAGCCAGGTCAGGCCGGTGGTCGTGGTATTATCGCTGGCGCCGTTGCTGACGGGCGTGGCACCGTCCCAGTACCAGGTCGTGGCCTGGGCGGTGTTGAGGGCCAAGGCCCCCAGCGCGCACAGCGCCAGGGCTTTGAGGATCTGTGGATTCAGCTTCTTTATGCTCATGAGTGGTTTGATGGTGCTGCAGGTCTATGGTGCCGCAATTCGTGGTTTAGGTTCTACGCGTACTCTGAAGTGCTCTTGTCGTGCTTTGGCTCCGGGGACACAAGCAAAAGAAATGCTAAAATCCTCCCCTGTCCTCTCAAATTGGCTTGAGCCATGCTTTCCGCCTGCTTAAGGTGCTACAGTTTCTCCGCCACGGGGAAACCCTTATGCATGTAGCCGAGCAACCTCGAAAGGCCACCGCCAGAAAGGCGGTCCCACCCTCATCCCTAAAGACTATTCCCCCGCAGCAGGTCATCGCCGAACTGGAACAGCACATCCTGGTGGACGGGTTCAAGCTGGTGTTCGACGCCACGCGCAGCCACGGGTCGCGCTTTGTTGACGCCGCCACGGGACGCGAGTTGCTTGATCTTTACAGCTTTTACGCCTCCCAGCCCATCGGCTTCAATCACCCGTATTTCGAGCGGCCCGAGGTGAAGGCGGACTTGCTGACGGCAGCCAAGGTGAAGGTGGCCAATGCGGACGTTTATACGGCGCAGTATGCGATGTTCGTGCAGACGTTCGCGCGGGTGGGCGGCATGGCGCCGCTGGACCGCTACTTCTTCATCGAGGGCGGGGCCTTGGCGGTCGAGAATGCGGTCAAGGCGGCCATGGACTGGAAGGTCCGCAAGAACCTGGCCGCGGGGCGGGGCGAGCGCGGGACCGAGATCGTCCATTTCGAGGGCGCCTTCCACGGGCGGAGCGGCTACACGATGAGCCTGACCAATACCGACCCGCGCAAGATACTGTATTATCCGAAGTTCCCGTGGCCGCGCATCGTGGCGCCGACGCTGGACTTCGCGCTGCCGCCCGCCGAGCGGGAAGCCGCGGCGATCCGGAAGGAGAAGCAGGCGTTGCAGCAGATTCGGGATGTGCTGGCCCAGAAGGCGGTGGATGTGGCCGCCATCATCATCGAGCCTATCCAGGGTGAGGGTGGCGACAACCATTTCCGGGCTGAGTTCCTGCAGGCGCTGCGCCGCATTTGCGACGAGCACGAGGTGCTGCTGATCTTCGATGAGGTGCAG
>DATKNZ010000043.1:0-11476 GCA_035541055.1 Candidatus Acidiferrum sp.
ACGAGCGCTTTCATCGCCCGCGCGCAAATGCGCGTGGCCTGTCCCCAGCAACATGCATATGCCTGCAGTTCGAACAGTCGCGGTAACAGTGCATTCGGAATTCAACGCAAAGGCGCAAAGGGGCAAAGACGCAAAGAGGAGAAGACTCCAATCTCCGCCGGTGGGGATGCCACTCGCATAGTGGTGTCTCAGGTCATGGCCTCAGACGTCCAAAGCCTTTGCGCCTTGGCTCCTTTGCGTCTTTGCGTTAAAATTCTTACGCTCAGGTGCGGCTGAAGCTTGAACTCCAAACGGCTTTCCTGAATCCGCCCCGGGTGTAACGTCATTGCCCGCAACGACGTTTATATATGCATGAAATGGCTGATGCTTTCGATGTGCTCGGTCCTCGCGGGCGGCGGCACGAACCTGGCCTGCGCCGATGAATTCATGTCCGGAGGAGTGAAGATCCACTACACGGACACGGGGTACGGGCCGCCGGTCATCCTGATCCATGGGCTTGGTTCCAACGTGCGGATGAACTGGGAGATGCCGGGCACCCTGGCTCAGTTGTCGAAGCACTACCGGGTCATCGCCCTGGATAACCGGGGCCACGGCCAATCGGGCAAGCCGGAGCAGGAAGGCCAATATGGCGTGGAGATGGTCCAGGACGTGGTGCGGCTGATGGACCGGCTGCACGTGCCGAAGGCGCAAGTGGTCGGCTACTCAATGGGCGGGATGATCGCCTTGAAGCTCGCGGTGCTGCACCCGGACCGCGTCAGCGCGGTCGTCCTGGGCGGGATGGGGTGGCTGCAGTCGGATACCCCGCTGCAGCATTTCTGGGAGGCGATGCAGGGGCGCGGCCTCTCGCACGTGCCCGCCGCCTGCATTCACGGCATCGCCGCGCTCGCCGTGAGCGAAGCCGACCTCAAAGGTGTGCGCGTGCCGGTGACGATCCTGGTGGGTGAGCGGGACGTTTGCCGGCGCCTGTATGTCGAGCCGCTGGCGAAGGTGAGGCCGGATTGGCCGGTCCACGTGATTCCGGACGCCGGCCATATCAACTGCGTAGGCAAGGCAGAGTTTAAAACCCAACTTGCCGCGGCCCTGAAGAACTGAAGGCGTCCTGTGTTCGGAGCTCAAGCTCCGGGGGCACGTGTTGCGTCCTCCGTGCCCGAGACGCAACACGCAACACGTGCCACGCTCCCGCGTCTGTCAATACGGCGGCGCTATCTGCACGGCCTTGTAATAGCCCGCCGGCACCGTGAGACGGTAGCCGCCCCGGGGCATATAGAACGTGGCGCAATTCGTCCACACACTCTGCAGGTCGGGGGCGCTCTCGATTGCATACCAGCCCAACCCGCCGGTGATGGACACCTGGGCAGTGTTATTGCCCGCGGCGATGGTCAGCCTGCTGGGCGGATTCCAATTCAGCTCGATCATGCCGGTGACCGCGGGCTTGTCGGTGAAATTGTAGCCATCCACGGCGATATGGTAGGTCGTCCCGGCAACGGAACGGAACGCCAGGCGGCTGGCGCGGTCGCCGCCGTAGTCGTCATCCGCCGCCACCAGCGTGAGCGCGTTTAGGGCATAGCCCGTATAGACGGCGAGGAGGGTATCCAGGTTGGTAACGACGGTGCCTACGCTATAACTGCCGATGGTGTCAAAGACCTCCATTCCGCTCGCGGGTGCCGTCCAGCAGTACCACACCGACGCGCCGCCTGCGTCGTCGGCGAGGTATGGTTCGCCCGCTTCCTTGGTCGCGCCGATGTTGAAGCCATAGATGGTTCCTGTGAGTCCCGCGATCGCCTGGCAGTTGGAGAACATATCGTTGGGCGCGGAGTTGAAGTTAAGCCGCACATTGCCCTGCGCGCCGTTCACCCCGTCCACCGTGATCAGGTAATTGGTGCCCTGCTCGGCAGAGAAGGCCACGGCGCTTTGGACGGTGCCCGGTCCGATGTCGTTGTTGGCCGCAATCTGGCCGGTCAGGTTCGTGGCGTCCGCGCTGTAATAAACGGCCAGCAGGGTGTCGAAGTCGCTGCCCAGCGTGGTCAGGGTCACCGTCTCGTTCGTGCTGGGCGTCCAGAGAAACCAGATCGAGGCTCCGCCGCGCACGCCGTCAATCCACGGCTCGCCCTGGTTCGTTGTAGCACAAAAGTTATTTGCCAGCACGAACTGTGGGATGGCCGACTGCAGGACCGTCGGACTGGTCCAGTTATCGTTGGTTGGCGTCTGGCAGGGGGTGTTCGAAAGCACCAATGGGCTGGCGCCGATTACCGGGCCAGGCGCTGCGGCCCACAGCCGGCCACATGCGGACAGAGCCAGGCTCACGCAGAGCGAGTATTTGATCATGGGAGAGACTCCTGCTTGCCCCCGGCAATGCCAATAGGGAGTGGCCCCCAAGGGAGCTGGGCAACCGCCCGTGGCATCTGGAGCGCGCCTGTCCTCGGGCCCAGCACCCTAGTAGGTGGGTGCGCTACCAGTATGGACGCTGCGGCGCCCGAGGACGGGCGCGTTCAGGCGGGAAACCTCTTGCCGGTGGGACTGCGGGCGCTACTGTGGAACCGTGAAATTGCTCTTTATCGCGGATATCGTGGGGCAACCGGGCCGGCGCGCGGTTAAGGAGCTGGTTCCGCGGCTTCGGCAGCAGCATGGGTTGCATGTGGTGGTCGCCAACGGGGAGAACGCCGCCGGCGGCTCGGGCATTACCCCCAGGACAGCCGAGGAGATTTTCGCCGCGGGCGTGGACATCATTACCTGCGGTGACCATTTGTGGGACCAGAAGGAGGTGGCAGGCCTGCTCGAAAACGAGCGGCGCTTCGTCAGGCCATTGAACTATCCGGCGGGCGCGCCCGGGCAGGGCAGCACGCTCTTCCATACGCCGGGCTTGCCGCCGCTGGCGGTCCTGAACCTGCAAGGCCGCACCTTCATGCCGCCCCTCGAAAACCCTTTTCATGTCGCGCTGGCGGAGGTGGAGCGCCTGCGCCGCACGACGAAGCTTATCTTCCTGGACTTCCATGCCGAGGCGACTTCCGAGAAAGTGGCCCTCGCCCGGATGCTGGCCGGCAGTGTGAGCGCCATTGTAGGCACGCACACCCACGTGCAGACTGCCGACGAGCAAATCCTGCCTGGCGGGACGGCGTTCCTGTGTGACGGCGGCTTCACGGGACCACACGAGAGCGTTATTGGCCGCGAGATCGAGCCCATAGTCCGCCGGTTCATGACGAACCTCCCGCAGAAGTTCGAGGTCGCCAAAGGCCGGGTGCTGCTCCAGGGCGCGGTCATTGATATAGATGACGAGACCGGACGTGCGCGGGCGATCCAGCGCGTGTCGGAGCCGCTATGATGGTTGCGTCTGAAGCCGTAACAGTGGATTCGGAATTCAACGCAAAGGCGCAAAGGCGCGAAGGAGCAACGCTGAGAAGGCTCCCTTTTCCGGCCCTGTTAAGGCCAACCAAACAGTAATATCCGAGGATATGGACTCAGCCTTCCAAAACCTTTGCGCCTTCGCTCCTTTGCGTCTTTGCGTTAAAAGTCATCTGCATAGATAAGGCTGAAGCGTGAACTCCGAACTCACCTAGCACTGCAAGCCCGCCATGCCTAAGCCCGTTAGATCACAATGGGACTTCGGCGAGTTGTTCCCCCCGGAGCAGTTGCGCAAGGTGCTGTCGGTCACGGAGCTGACCTGGCAGATCAAGCGCCTGCTCGAGCAGCACGTCGGCCAGGTCTGGGTGACGGGTGAAGTCACCAACCTGCGCGTCCAGAGCTCCGGCCATATCTACTTCACGCTCAGGGACGCCGACGCCCAATTAAGCTGCGTGCTGTTCCGCGGCGAGGTCCAAGTTGACCGGGCCCTGCTGCAGGACGGGCGGAAGGTCATCCTGCGCGGCGAGGTGACTGTCTATGAGCCGCGCGGCCAATACCAGTTGCGCGTGACCAACGTCGAGTTGCAAGGCGTCGGCGCGCTGCAAGTTGCGTTCGAGAAGCTGAAGGCGAAGCTCAAGGCCGAGGGCCTGTTCGCGCCCGAGCGCAAGCGCCCACTGCCTCGCTACCCGCAGCGCATTGGCCTGGTGACCTCGCCCACCGGCGCGGCCATCCGCGACGTACTGCATGTCTTCGAGCGCCGCAACCCCTCGCTCGAAATCATTCTCGCGCCCTGCCGCGTGCAGGGCGAAGGCGCAGGTGAAGAGATCGCCGCAGCCATCCGGCTGTTGAACGAGTTCAACGCCGCTCAGTCGGCGGTTGGCAATCGGCAACTCGCCATTGACCTCGTCCTCGTCACCCGGGGCGGCGGCAGCCTGGAGGACCTGTGGGCCTTCAACGAGGAAGTAGTCGCCCGTGCCATCTTCAACTCCACCCTGCCGGTCGTTTCGGCTGTCGGCCACGAGATCGACTTCACCATCAGCGACTTCGTCGCCGACCTGCGCGCCGCAACCCCGAGCGCCGCGGCGGAGCTGATCACCGAAGGCGTGTTCTCAAGCTGCCAGTTCGTCGCCGAAGCCACCCGCCGCATCGGGCGCCTGGCCCAGCAGCAAATGGACGACAAACGCTACGTGCTGACGCAAACCACGCAGCGCCTGGCGCGCGTGCATCCGCGGCGGCGTCTGGACGATTGGCTCCAGCGCCTCGATGATGCCCAGGCCGGGCTGTTGCGCTGCGCAAGGCAGGGCGCGCGTGAAAAGCGCCTCGCATGGCGAAACCTGTCCGAGCGGCTGGCGCGGGTCCGCCCGGCGGTGCTGCTGCGGCAGCGGCGCGAAGTCTTCGGGCAAGTGGAACGCCGCCTGCACGAGCAAGGGCGCCGGCGGCTGGATGCCTGCCGCGACGGATTTGCTGCGCTTGAAGCGCGCCTGCGTCTCCTGGGACCGGAGCAGGTGCTGGCCCGCGGCTACTCTATCACCACCGACGCCGCCAGCGGCGAGGTCCTGCGCGATGCCGCGCAGATCAAAGCCGGTCAGCGTTTGAAAACACGGCTTAAGCGAGGCGAAGTCCTCAGCCGCGCGGAAGGGAAAGTGGTTGAGAGTTGAGAGGTGAGAGTTGAGGGAAGGAAGGGCGCGCCGCCTTCAACTCTCAATCCTCAACCCTTAGCGGGCCAATATACACTGGACGCCCGGGCAGCCGTGCCCTACGTTTTCCTTGTGCCGAGTGCTCCGAAGAATACGGTGCCCAACAACACCGCTAAAGCCAGCAGTCTGCCGTTTGAAGAGGCTTTGAAGAAGCTGGAGACCATCGTCGCCGCGATGGAGTCGGAGGATCTGCCCTTGGAAGCCCTGCTGGCCAAGTACGAGGAAGGCACGCGCCTGGCCAAGACCTGCCAGGAGAAGCTGGCGGAGGCCGAGGTGAAAATCCAGCAACTGGAGAAGACGGCTGCGGGCGGGATGCAGCTTAAGCCGCTGCCGCCCGTAGAAGGAGCCGGCGAATAGACCCCGGCAGGGCGGGGCAGGGGAGAATGGGTTCCCGGCATGGACGCCTGGCCACTCAAATGCCTAGATTTTAATCATGAGCCAATACCTGGAAATGGTGGACAGCCCGGCGCACGTCAAGAAGCTGAAGCTGGATCAACTGCACACGCTGGCGGAGGAAATCCGGCAGGAGTTGATCACAGTCCTGTCCCGGAACGGCGGGCACTTGGGGCCGAACCTCGGAGTGGTGGAACTGACCGTGGCGCTGCATTACGTGTTCAACACGCCAAGGGACAAGTTCGTGTGGGATGTGAGCCACCAGATTTACGTGCACAAGCTGCTGACCGGGCGCAAGCGCCGCTTCGGCAGCATCCGCACGACGGGCGGCTTGAGCGGGTTTGCCCTTCGCACCGAGAGCGAGCATGACTGCTATGGGGCGGCGCACGCCGGCACTGCCCTTTCCGCGGCCCTGGGCATTTGTGCCGCACGCGACCAACGCGGCGGCGATGAGCACGTGGTCGCCATCTTCGGCGACGCTGCTTTGACCAACGGTATCTCGTTCGAGGCCCTGAATAACATCGGCCACACGACGAAGCGGTTTATCGGCATCCTCAACGACAACGAGTGGGGTATCGCCAAGAACGTGGGCGCCATTGCGACGTATTTGAACGCCCTGATCACCCATCCCCGCTACAACAAGCTGGCGCGGGATTTCGAGCGTTTCGTGCTGCGCCTGCCCAAAGGCGAGATCGCCCTCAAGCTGGCGCACAAGGCCGAGGAAGGCTTCAAGGGCGCCCTGGGCGATGTAGGTCTCCGGCCTACCGCCAGTGAAGGCGAAATGGATGGGCGCGGCGGGTACGGCAGCAGCTTGATCTTTGAGGAAATGGGGCTTCGTTACCTGGGGCCAATTGACGGCCATGATCTCCCGCTCTTGATCAGCACCTTGGAGTTCGCCAAGACCTGCGACCGGCCCATCGTTATCCACGTCCTGACCCGGAAGGGCAAGGGATACGAGGCGGCGCTCAAGAACCCGGAGAAGTTCCACGGCCTGGGTCCGTATGACGTGGCGACCGGGGCGACGTTGCCGGCCAAGCCGGGCACCCCGCCCAACTGGCAGGATGTGTTCGGCCAGGCCATGGTCAAGCTGTGTCAAAAGGACAATTCAGTTGTCGGCATCACCGCGGCGATGCCTAGCGGCACCAGCCTTAAGCTGCTGGAGAAGGCGATGCCGAACCGCTACTACGACGTGGGCATTGCCGAGGAGCACGCGGTGCTGTTCGCCTGCGGCATGGCTTCAATGGGCTTCCACCCCGTGTGCGCGATCTATTCGACTTTCCTGCAGCGCGCTTACGACTGCATCGTGCACGACGCCGCCTTGCAGGATTTGCCGGTGATCTTTTGCATGGATCGAGCGGGGCTTTCCGCCCAGGACGGCCCCACGCACCACGGGGTGTTCGACATCTCCTACGTCCGCTCGGTGCCTAATTGCATAGCCATGGCGCCCAAGGACGAAGACGAGTTGGTGGACATGATGTTCACGGCCACGCACGAGCGGCATCCGACGTTCATTCGTTACCCCCGCGGGCCTGCCGAGGGCGTGCCCGTGAAGGACCAGCCGCGCCTGATTGAAATCGGCAAGGCGGAGGTGATCACGACCTTCGGCAACACCGGTATGCGCAAAGTCGCTCTGTTCCCGTTGGGCAATATGATGTCGCTGGGGCGCAAGGTGGCCGCACAGTTGCAGGCCGAGGGTTACGACGTAGCGGTCATCAATCCGCGCTTTGTCAAGCCGCTGGACGTTGGAGCGACGGAGTTTTACGCCCGGGCAGCCGACGTGGTCGTCACGCTGGAGGACCACGTGCTGATGGGGGGGTATGGCAGCGCCGTGCTCGAACTGTTCAACGAGAAGCGGGTCACGACTCCGGTCATCCAGGTCGGCTGGCCTGACCAGTTCATCGAGCACGCCTCCACAGTGGAGGAACTACGGCAGAAATATGGGCTGACCGTCGAGAACACGGTTGCCAGGGTGCGTTCGGCACTGGGGCAACCTGCAGTCATTGGACATCCAGCCATAGCGCAGGGGCCTTCGAACCAATTGCCAGCGCTCACAGCAGGTTGAGCCTGTGTCTGGAAAGTGGCCGTTCGGGAGGGCGAGCGTTCCCGCGAGCCCTAACTTTCCCCTTTCCGCAAGGGTCTGTGGGCTCAGAGGGACGCTCGCCCTCTCTCGCCTGGTTCTTCAAAAACGCTCTGAAGCAGCCAGGCGGCCGGGGCAGGGCTGAGCTTTCCGTTCCGGACCCCGGAGTCTGCGCTTGAATTTGGCCGCTGTCGTGGGTACTTCTGGGCATACATCAGATAACCAAAGCTAAACACCATGCCTTATAAAGATATTGTCCCCCCCGCCGGAGGGAAGGTCTGCAGCCGTGACGGGAAGCTGAATGTTCCCGACAACCCCATCCTGCCGTTCATACGGGGTGACGGCACCGGCCCGGACATTTGGGCAGCCAGCCAGCGTGTCTTCGATGCCGCGGTGCAGAGGGCGTACGGCGCCAGGCGCAAGGTCGCCTGGTTCGAGGTTTATGCCGGCGAAGCTGCCAAGAACAAGTTCGATACCTGGCTGCCTGACGATACGGTCGAGGCGTTCAAGGAGTACCTCGTCGGCATTAAAGGTCCGCTCACCACGCCTGTGGGCGGCGGCATCCGCTCGCTCAACGTCGCGCTTCGGCAGATGCTGGATCTCTACGTCTGCCTGCGCCCGGTGCAGTATTTCAAGGGCGTCCCATCTCCCGTAAAACGGCCTGAGCGGGTGAACATGGTAATCTTCCGCGAGAACACGGAGGACATCTATGCGGGAATCGACTACCAGGCTGGCAGCCCCGAGGCGAAGAAGATACTGGAGTTCCTGCAGCGCGAACTGCCGGCCGCCGTGAAGAAGATCCGCTTTGGCTCCCAGGCCGCGGATGAGATTGGCATCGGGATCAAGCCCGTCAGCCGCCCGGGCACCCAGCGGCTTGTCCGCGCGGCCATCCAGTATGCGGTGCGGGAGAATCGCAAGAGCGTCACGCTCGTTCACAAGGGCAATATCATGAAGTTCACAGAAGGCGCCTTCCGCGATTGGGGTTACGAGCTGGCCAGAAAGGAGTTTGGCGCGGTGGAGATCGAAGGCGGCCCGTGGTGCAAGACCCCGCAAGGCATCGTGATCAAGGATGCCATTGCGGATATCACCTTGCAGCAAGTGCTCACGCGGCCGGATGACTTCGACGTCATCGCCACGCTTAACCTGAACGGCGACTACCTGAGCGACGCCCTGGCCGCGCAAGTCGGCGGCATCGGCATCGCGCCCGGAGGCAACATCAACTACGTCTCGGGCCACGCCATCTTTGAGGCGACGCACGGCACGGCGCCCAAGTACGCCAACCAGGATCGCGTGAACCCGGGCAGCGTGGTGCTCAGCGGCGAGATGATGTTCCGCTACCTGGGCTGGAAGGAAGCCGCCGACCTCATCCTGAAAGGGCTCAACGGGGCGATCAGCTCGAAGCGCGTGACCTACGACTTCGCACGCCAGATGGAAGGCGCCACGGAGATCAAGTGTTCCCAGTTTGGGGACAACATCATCGAGCACATGTAAGGGCAGGGGCCGGCTTCGAGCGCACTCCCGGTGTGTGGGCCTTCGGTGGCACTAGGGCAGGGAGCCCCTAGAACTTCTCGTCGGGGTGCGCCTCCAGCCATTCGGTCAGGCCTGGCAGGCGGAAGGAAAGCAGCTTCTGAACTTTGGCGCAATTGAGGGACGTGTCCGGGGATCGCGGCGCTCCGTTGTAGCCTTTGAGCGAAGCCGCCTCGATTCGCGGATGCAGCTCCGGCCAGCGCCTGGCTAGCAGTTGGCCTATCTGCAAGCGAGAGAGCCGCTCGCTGCCCGCGAGATGGTAGAGGCCCGGCTGATTGCACCCCGCCAGCTCCCAAATCGCCTGCGCTGTGACGGCTGCGGCTGTCGGGCTCCGGAACTCGTCTTCGAATAGCTTCAACGTCTGCCCTGCCTCCCACGCGCGGCGTATCTGCTCGTTGAATCCCCTGGACCCGCTGGCCGAGGTGCCGCCGTTCAGCGAGAGGCGCACGACGGAGTGGATCGGGTTGGCGAGCACGACCCTCTCGGCGGCGGCTTTGGTTTCGGCATACACGCTCAGCGGATTCACCGATGCGGATTCGTCGTAGTTCCCGACGCGCCCATCAAAGACCAGGTCCGTGGACAGGAAGATGAACGAGATGTCGGCTGAGAGCTCAGCGAGCACTGAGGTGACCTCGACGTTCAGCTTGCGGGCGAGTCCCGGGTCAGCCTGGCAGGCCGTGCTTTGGCTGAGGGCGGCGCAGTGGATCACGAACTGGGGCTGTTGGCGGCGAAACTCGGCACGGACGGCTGGGAAGTCGGTAAGGTCGAGCATGGTCCGGGTGAGGCCAACCACCTTTGCTCCCGCCCCGATGCCACCCGCTCTCTGCGTGGCGCTTTGGACAAGATAGTTCCCAATCAGCCCGCCGGCGCCCGTGATCCAAATCGTCTTCAATCCATCAGCCGCCTGGTCAGCCCTTCGTAGGCATCAATGCGGCGGTCGCGCAGAAACGGCCAATGAGTACGGGCCACTTCCACTTCACCGAGATCGAGCGGCACCACGAGCGTCTGCGGGTCGCTTGCGCTGGCCTTCGCCAGGATTTGCCCGGAGGTTCCGGCCACGAAGCTCTGGCCCCAGAACTCGATGCCTTTGCCGGCCAGCTTCTCGTGCCCCACTCGGTTTGGCACGGCTACGTAGCAACCGTTCGCTATGGCGTGGCCCCGCTGCACCGTTTCCCAGGCCGAGTGTTGCTGTTGGCCGAGCGCTTTCTTTTCGGCGGGATGCCAGCCAATCGCCGTGGGGTAGAAGAGCACCTCCGCCCCTTGTAGCGCGGTCAGCCGCGCTGCCTCGGGATACCACTGGTCCCAACAGATCAGCACCCCGATTTTTGCGTAGCGCGTCTGCCAGGCGCGGAAGCCCAGGTCCCCGGGAGCGAAATAGAATTTCTCGTAGTAGAGTGGGTCGTCCGGGATATGCATCTTGCGGTATACTCCCAGCAGCTTGCCGTCGGCATCAATGATCACCGCGCTGTTGTGATAGAGTCCCGCGGCGCGCCTCTCAAAGATTGAGGCAATGACCACGACACGTTTTTCCCGGCAGATTGCCTGGAATGCCTCGGTGCTCGGCCCGGGAATCCTTTCCGCCAATTGGAAGTGACGGTGATCCTCGGTTTGGCAGAAGTATTGAGACCGAAAGAGTTCCTGGGTGCAGATAATCTGCGCGCCCTTTTCGGCTGCGTCTTCCACGGCCGCGAGCGTCTTGCGCAGGTTCCGGTCCGGTTCCGGCCCGCAAGCGGCCTGGATCAGGCCCACCTTCACGGTGGCTGCCGGAGGGGAGCTCATAGCCGTTCAGGCCTTTGCCATGCCGCCCGTCGGCCGGGCGATGAAGCGGGTGCTCGTGCGCGATACCTGGGTAACGGGAGGCGGGATCATGAATTGCCCGAACAGCTCCCGAATGTATTTGCCGAGCGTCTCGTTGGTCGGCCCGTAGCCCGAGTGATACATATAGTGCTCCAGGTCGTAGAGGAGATCGTCGCCATTGGCATACCGTTCGGCGAGGTTACGGACCAGCGTCTTGTGCAGGATCTCATTCAGACGGTCGTCCACCCTCGAGTCCAGGTTGCGGAAGTCGGGGATCGGCAGGTTGATCATCCGCTGGCGCGACTCCTCCGCCGTGGCGCCCTTGAATATGTTTTTGCCGAGGATCAGGTGCGCCAGGACCACGCCCGCGGAGAACAGGTCCGAGCGTTTGTCCGTGATCTGGAAGTCGGCCTGCTCGGGGCTCATGTAGTCCGCCTTTCCGGCCACCACCTCGCCTTCATTGTCCACCAGGAACCCGCGCGCCTTCGCAATGCCAAAGTCCGTGAGCTTCACATCGCCCTCGAAGGCGATCATGATGTTCTTGAAACTCACGTCCCGGTGCACGATTCCCAGCGGCTTGCCGTCCTTGTCGGCCTTGGCGTGGGCGTAGGCGAGGCCCCGCGCCACGCGGCTCACGATGAACACC
>DATKNZ010000044.1:0-18170 GCA_035541055.1 Candidatus Acidiferrum sp.
AAGATCGCCACGGCCAACGGCGAATCGCAGTGGATCACCGGCAAACGGGCCCGCGCCTGGGGCATGAAGCTCCGGCAGGGCTCAGATGCCATCCTGGTAGGCATCAACACCGTGCTGGCGGATGACCCGAGCCTGACCTTCCGAGAGCCGCGCCGCGAGCGACGAGCGGCCAAGATCGAAACGCGAGGTCCTCGGCTGCGCCGGATCGTTCTCGATGCACAGGCCCGCACGCCGCTGAGCGCAAAGCTTGTCAGCGATGCGCACGCCGGACTAACGACGGTTGTAGTTAGCAAGCTGGCGCCCGCCACGCGCGTGGCCGCCCTGGCCAAGCGCGTAAACGTCATCGTCGCACCCCTCGCGAAGGTGAGGCCACGAACGCACCCTGGCGTGGCGGGCGGCAGCCCGGCCCTTGACTTGCGCTGGCTCCTCAAGAGGCTCGGCGCGGAAGAAGTCACCAGCCTCCTCGTCGAAGGCGGTGGCGAGGTCAATGCCTCCTTTCTGCTGCAAGGCCTCGCTCAGCGAATCGGCTTCTTCTACGCGCCCAAGGTCCTGGGAGGGCGCAAGTCCCGCCCCGCCGTCGCCGGGGACGGCGCCCACAATTGGCACGAGGTGCTGAGCCTGCGCGACCTCGAATGGCGCTGGCTCGGACCGGACCTGTTGCTCTCCGCCAGGGTCGAACGAAGCTGATCCTCCGCGCCGTGTTGCCGCTCACGATCATCTCCGGCGGCCAAACCGGCGCCGACCGCGCTGGACTCGATTGGGCCATCGCCCACGGGGTGCAGCATGGCGGTTGGTGCCCCAAAGGTCGGCGCGCCGAGGACGGCCCCATCCCGCCGCGCTACACGTTGCGGGAAACGCCCACCTCGGCCTACATCCGGCGCACCGAATGGAACGTGCGCGACTCCGACGGCACCGTCATCTTCACCCTCGCCGCACAACTCACCGCCGGGCCCCTCCGCACCTTGAAATTCGCCCTCCGTTACCGCAAGCCCCGCCTTCACCTACATTTGGGCCTCAAGGATGAAGCTGCCTTGGCTTTGCGCAAATGGCTGCGCCACAACCGCATTCGGATGCTGAACGTTGCCGGTTCGAGAGCCTCCAAAGAGCCTGGCATCGACGCTTTCGTCCGTCGCGTGCTCGACGAAGCGCTCGGGCAGGCTGATTAGCCCGATTCCTGCAGAATGTCTCCTTTTGGGACAGGCTCCCCCGCCCTTACGTCGCCGTCACCACACCGTATCCTCACCGTAGAACCTCTAACTTGAAGTTGGAGGTTCTACGGTGAGGTGACGGTGTGGTGACGGCGAGGTAACGGCGTGCATAGGGAGGGATGACGGTTGGGTATCTTGCCGGGAAGGCCGGAAAGGGCGGGAAGGCGGCGCGTACAGGCGGGCCAGAAGACCTGCACCGCCTGGGCCGGAAGCTACCCGTCAGTTCCTGCGTGGCTGGAGCTTACGCCGCCGGCGTCTCGCCTACCTGGAAGCGCACAAAGCGCCGGATCGTGACCTCGTCGCCCAGTTGCTTGGCCACCGAGGCGACGTGCTCTTTCACTGAGACCTCGGAGTTCTTCTTTACGAAGCCCTGGTCCACCAGGCAGTAGGATTGGTAGAACTTCTCCAGCATCCCCTGGATGATGCGCTCGAGGGCCTGGGCCGGCTTGCCTTTGAGGCGATCCGACTGCGCAGCGATCTCGCGTTCCTTGGCGATGACTTCGGCCGGAACCTGCTCGCGCGATACCGCGTAAGGATGGCCAGCGGCGATTTGCAGCGTGATGTCTTTGACCAACTGCTTGAAATCGTCGTTGGTCACGGTGCTCTCCTTGCCCGCACCCACCTCGACGAGCACGCCGACCTTCGCGCCGGTGTGGATGTAGGCGGCGATCATGCCGTTGCCGCTGACCTCCATGCGGGCGTGCCGAGGCACCTGGATGTTTTCGCGAATCCGGGCGACCAGGTTGACGCGCTCGGCCTCAAAGTCCGCCTTGGGATCGGCAGCCAGGCGCTTGGCCACATCGTCCGAGAACGCGCGGAACAGGTCGTTGCGCGCCACGAAGTCGGTCTGGCAGTTGACCTCGACGAGCACGCCCAGCCGGCCGCCGGGCGCGATGTACTGGGTGATGGCGCCTTCGCGCGCCTCGTGGGCGCTACGCGTGCTGGCGCTGGCCGCGCCCTTCTTGCGCAGAATATCCACCGCGGCGTTCAGGTCGCCCTTGGCTTCCGTGAGCGCCTTCTTGCATTCCATCATGCCCGCATTGGTCATCTCGCGCAGTTTGCCCACCAGGGCAGCAGTGATTTCAGCCATAAATTGTGTTCTTCCAGTTTAAGTGTTTGCTGTGAGTAAGCGGGAAGCAGCGACAAGCCCTCCGGGGACGCGTCCGTCCCCGGCTGAACTTCAGGCCGCAGGGGCCGCGGGCGCAACGGGCGCGGGCTCGGGCACAGGCACGGGCGCGGGTTCCGCAGGGGCTACGGGCGCCGGGGCAGCTTCGGCTTCGGCGGCCTTGCGGCGCGCATACTTGGTCTCGTACTCCGCCTGGGCCTGCATCACCGTCTGGCCGATCGTGGCCAGGATCA
This sequence comes from Candidatus Acidiferrum sp., assembly GCA_035541055.1. Taxonomy (GTDB): domain Bacteria; phylum Verrucomicrobiota; class Verrucomicrobiia; order Limisphaerales; family UBA8199; genus JAPLUA01. Next base: position 2,568 of record DATKNZ010000044.1, read on the forward strand.
GGCGCACCGAGCGCGTCGCATCGTCGTTGCCGGCAATCGGGTAATCCACCAGGTCCGGGTCGCAGTTCGTGTCCACTATGGCCACGACGGGGACCTTGACGCGGCGGGCCTCGGCGACGGCGTTGTGCTCGCGTTTGATGTCCACTACGAACATGGCCCCTGGGAGCTTTTCCATCGCGTGGATGCCCTCGAAGAACTTGGTCAGCCGCGCCGCTTCCCGGCGGATGACCGACTGCTCCTGCTTGACGTAATTGTTAATGCTCCCATCAGCTTCCATCTTCTCGATCTCTTTGAGGCGCGCGATGGAGCGCTTGATGGTGGCGTAGTTGGTGAGCGTGCCGCCGAGCCAGCGCTCGGTGACGTAGAACTGGTTGGTTTCCTTGGCCGTTTCCTTCACGGCCTGCTGGGCCTGTTTCTTGGTGCCGACGAAGAGCACCTTGCCGCCCTTGCTGACGGTGGCCGCCAGAAAGTTGCAGGCGGCCTCGAGCTGGTTGAGCGTCTTGCTCAGGTCAATGATGTGGATGCCGTTGCGGGCGTCGAAGATGAAGGGCTTCATCTTGGGATTCCACCGCTTCGTGAGGTGCCCGAAGTGGACGCCCGAATCCAGCAATTCCTTTACGCCAATACTAATCACAGATTTCCTTTTGTTGAGAGTTCGCCCCTTGGGCGGACCATCCCGCGGAACACGGGATTGTATTCAGTGTTGTTATGGCCACCGGCGCCCCAGGCGCAGGACTTTAAGGCCGCTATGCCCCGCCGGGTCATTTCCCGTCAGGGCGGCTCAAGATAGCAGGGGCCTGCGGCAGGGCAACTCTTTTTTCCCGGAAAGTGATGGTCAAACGCCGGGGCTGGGCAAGGGATGGTGCGCGATAGAGGGTTTGAACCTCTGACCCCTTCCGTGTCAAGGAAGTGCTCTACCACTGAGCTAACCGCGCAGCCGAGCCGAAGACCCGTTCAAAATCGCCTGATTTCATGGGCCTTTCGCGATTACTACGAGGCCGCAGGTTCGCTTCTTTTGAAACACGCCGCAAGCCCAAAATACCCCCAGGTCAGGACAAGGATCAGAAAGGAAGTGCTCTCAAGCCCCAAAGCTGGCTGCCACGTCCGGTTGGCGCGGCAGCCCGCCGCAGGCAGCGGTGGTCGCTCGCCTTCCCTGTAGCTGCCCGGGCCTCTGCCGCGCTATTGTGCAGACGCTGAACTGGCGCAGTCGGGCAGATGTGGTCATCCTTGGCGAGATCACGTGATCATCGCCAGCCCGGCCGGCTCCAGCGCCCTAGCACGCAGGCAACGTCGTAGTTGGCCACGGGAACCTCAGGCATGCTCTACCAGACCGCTGAGTGAGGGGTTGAACCGCTCGCAGGAGCGCCTGATGTGGTCACTGGGCTTTTGGTCGCCATGTTGCCAGCCACCATAAGGATTCCGCATGTCCTGTAGGCCGGGCGGGCATGTCCGGCAGCCAACCGGACAACACCTGAAACTCCGGCACCGGCGTGGAGTTCAATTGAGATAGTGCGTAAAACCCTGCTCATTATCGCGGCCAGCGTCGTGGTGTTAACTCTGGTGCTCTGTGCTGCCTTTTGGACCGGCACGCGCCCCGGCGGCCCGGTCAGACTCACGGCCAGATTCTGTGGCTACACCAACGACGCGGCCGGTGCGCGGCTAGCTGCGTTCCGGGTATCCAACGACGGCGGGACGGGAGTATATCGGTGGCCCTTCTATCTCATCGAGGAACGAGGCCGTGTCGGCCCTCTGCGCCGGGCGTCCTTCAATCGAGGAGCGTACCTTGGCCCGGCACAGTCGAGCATCTATGTGGTGCGGGGTTCGACCAATGCCGGAGCTTGGCGGGTCGTATTCAACTTCTCGGAAGAGAGTTGGCGGCGGAAACTGACTATGTTGCCATCGCCCGTGCGTTGGTTAATGCCTTCAAGTGCGCTGACCTTTCGCGTTGATGAGGCCATCAGCGACTGGGTTGGCCTTGCAGACCCCTCAGTGCAAGACCCCTCAGCGCCCGCCGCCGGGACGAGACAACGGTTTTCCTCGGTAATCATGTTCCGTCCGCCAAGACTTCGGACCCCAACCAATGCGGCGTCCGTTTCAGGTCCGGCGAAGAAATAGCAAGAAACCAGAGCTCAGCGATTGCGGTTCAAGCGTGGGGCCAAGCTGCCGGTGCCTGGCTTCCGCTCCAGCGCCCGATCCAGATCGTGATCGGCCCGGCAATGGCCCGCAGTGGCGCGGAAGGCGCAAATAGGATGCAGCTTGATCATGCCCCCGCATCGCCGCTAAGCTCTGCGCATGGGGTCTCGACAGCGGACTGCGGGCGCGGAGCTTCCTGTGGCGAAGCCGATTACGGATGAACACAGCGGGTCGCCTCGGGTTCACAAGGAGCGCCGGTACCATTATCCGAGGGAGGCGCGCGGGGTGGAGTACGAGGACTTCGATGTGAAGTGGCTGGTACAATCGACCGAGACCTCCACGCCGACGAACGACGAGCCGGGAGGTTCCGACCCGGAGGAAGTCAAGGAACCCGAAAAACAGGAATGGATGCCGGACTGGGTACTGGCCACTTTGTGCGTGCTCGCGTTCTACCTGTTCCTTGCGTACATGGCATGGGCCGCTACCAGTGACTCACCCGGACAATCAACCCCCGACTTGTGGAAACACTAACCCATCAACGCCGAAGAACGGCCTGCCGTGCTCCACGGCGGCAGCGGCTCCTGTCGGGCCAGTTCAGCTGCGACTAAAAGACTCTCCGTGTCGGGAACTCGCTAAGGTGAAGCGAGCGCGTTCGTCCTGATTCGGAAGAAGAGCACAGCGTCTGGGCCGCCGTAAAACCCGTTGGTGGCGAGCGACCAGTTGACGAGGTTGGTACTGGATTCCAGCGCGACGTAGACTTGGTTCGTGCCGGGGGGCAGCATAACGGTTTGATTCGCGTCGCAGGAATCGGGAGTGATTTTGACAGTGATAAACGCAGGGTTCCTGCCGTCGGAGTTTGCCGTGATGGTTGCCGGACCCGTTACGGGAATGCCGAAGCCCCACTGGCCACCTCCGCCGCTTTTGATTTGGAAGGTTGTTTGGACCCCGCCCTCCTTGATCATGGGCATCGAGGCCACCAACTCCGCAGTCTCGCCCTTTTGAATCTGTAGGGTAGCCGGGCTACCGGTTGTTGCGACCATAGTGACGCACCGAAAGTTGTCTGCGGCATTGGTGAGAATTCCCATAAGCAGTGCTATTGCGAGTAGGATTCGTGTCGTCATAGTTCTTGCAGGGTTGAGGGTAGGCCGGAACGGCGCTGGGTCAACTGGATTGCCCATCGTGCGACCCGGGCAGCGACACCGACGATCCCGATTTGATGTGCTCGCCGTTACGGCACCATCGAAAGAAACAGGAGAACTACGAACACGACCAGATGCACGGCTCCCTGAAGTAGGGTGGCCCGTCCGCCGCTCAAGGTCATTGAAGCCAGCAGCAGACTAAGCGCCAGCAAGGACACCTCTTTAGGAGGCAGCCCCAACGCGAGCGGTAGCCCCTGGTGAAGTCGTTGGACTTGAAGCCTGCGCCCTCGAGGCTCTGGAACCTCCGGCCGCGACGAGCTGGAAACTGACGATGTCCGGACAAGTCGCCTGCCTCGGCCCCGCTTCCGGGGCAAAAGGTCAGGACCAAGGTCATAACCGCACGTTCGCATCGAGTTCATTTACAGGTTTCCCCGGCTTCCGTGTTGCGGCATGATCGCGCCCTCTGTAGGCAGCTACATTATGCGCAAGGCCCAAACAACAAAGATGGTCGAGGAGACATGGTCATCGACGGCAGTTCACGCTTCACCTGCGGCAGCATGCCGCTGGAAAAAGGAGGCCAAGGTCTGCGCCTCGGGTTGGACCGCAGCGTCGGCGCTCATAATTTCAGCCCTCGTGGCTGCGGCTCTCATTGCCGCACCGACCGGTCGCGCGGTAGCGGGTCCCAACACGAACGCATCGGGCGCGTACGCAAGCGGCAAGTATCGTAACCTCCTGGTTGAGGCAGGACATCCCCCCCAACAGGTCAACAAGCGCATCAACGATGCGTTCAAACATTTATTCCACGGCGACCCGGCCACACAGGCAGTGTACTTCCCGGCCGGAGCGAACTCGAACGGCCCCCTGGCCTTCATCCACGACATCAAAAGTCGCGACGCGCGCACGGAGGGCATGTCCTACGGCATGATGATAGCGGTGCAGTTGGACAAGCGGGCCGAGTTCGATGCCTTGTGGAACTGGGCCAGGACCTACATGTATCAGGCGTCGCCCACCCACCCGGCGTTCGGCTATTTCTCGTGGTCCATGGCTACCAACGGTACGCCCAACAGCGAGATGCCCGCGCCGGACGGGGAGGAATACTTCGTCACGGCCCTGTACTTCGCCGCCGGACGGTGGGGCAGCCGGGACGGCATCTACAATTACCGCGCGGAAGCCGACCGCCTGCTCGGCCACATGCTACATCGCCAACTCGTCACCGGGCCGACGATCAAAGGCACAATGACAGCCGGCGCGATGTTCGAGCCGGACCACAAGATGGTCCGCTTCACACCGGACGTGGAGAACTGGAACCATACCGACCCCTCTTACCAGGTGCCGGCCTTCTATGAGGTGTGGGCGCGGTCCGGGCCGAAGGAGGACAAGTCGTTCTGTGCGCAGGCGGCCGCCGCCAGCCGCGAGTTCTTCCAGCGCGCGACGCATCCGGTCACCGGCCTGGCCCCTGACTACGCCAACTTTGACGGTACGCCCTGGGCGGCTCCGTGGAACCCGCACAGCGCGGATTTCCAATACGACTCGTGGCGCACCGCCATGAACTGGTCAGTGGATTGGGCCTGGTGGGCGGCCGATCCTCGTGAGCCTCAGCTCAGCGACCGCTTGCAGGCGTTCTTCGAGTCGAAGGGGATTCCGACCTACGGCAACCGGTTCAGGCTCGACGGCACCCAATTCGGGAATGACCACTCGACCGGGCTCGTGGCGATGAACGCCGTGGCGAGCCTGGCGGCGACCAGAACGGGGGCGAGGCAGTTCGTTGAAGCGCTCTGGAACGAGCCCATCCCTGCCGGCCCGTATCGCTACTACGATGGGATGCTCTACTTGCTGGCGCTGTTGCACTGCGGTGGCGAGTTCCGCATTTGGCTGCCGGCGGGTGCGTAGTAGCGCCGAAGCTTGCGCTGCTGCGGTGGCGTTGAGTCCTTAAGATTGACGACATGTGGCGCCCGGCAGGTGTGCTAGGCTGGGCACCCAGATTAAGAGAAGAAGCAACTCAATCCATGAAGACCAAAGCACAACTTGTCCAGTATGCGAGCCGCTCACTCGTGGCGGCTTTAACCGTTATCGCCTTCATCGGCTGCCGTTCAGCCAAGGAAGAACCGCGCAGCGGCATGCCCGCTCCGGCGGCGGCCTCGACTGCTCCCGTCGGCCCGGCCAAGGCTGCTCCCGGAGTAATCCGTATTCGCGCCGGCGACACTGCGCCGTTCACCGATTCCAAGGGCAACCCCTGGCTGGCCGACCAGGGCTTTGCCGACGGCGAGACCACCCCGCGCGCCGGCGACCTGAAGATCGAGAACACCGAGGATCCTGGCCTGTACCGCGCGGAGCGTTACAGCATGACCGCCTTCTCGTACCCGCTCTCCAACGGCAAATACACGGTGAAGCTGCACTTTGCCGAAACGTTTGAGGGCATCACCGGCCCCGGCCAGCGGGTGTTCTCCTTCAAGGTCCAGGACCGCGAGTTCAAGGATTTCGACATCTGGGTCAAGGCTGGCGGCGCGCGGCGAGCCTACGTCGAGACGGTTCCCGTCGAGATCACCAACGGCAAGCTGAGTATCACCTTCACGCCTGGCGTCGAGAACCCGGAGATCAACGGCATTGAGATCATCCCGGGCGCTTGAATCGGGCTGGCTGAACGTCGCGCAGGGGGCGTAATATCGCCCTATGCGATCCGCCAGAGGGCAGAGGCTCGGCCTCCAACTGTGGTTATTCGTGCTCGCGCTTTGGTTCGGCCACGGCGCCTTCGCCCTTACAACCAACTCCTTCGTAACTGAGCAATCTGGGGATGGATTCTGCCTCTTCGCCAAGGGACGAGCCGCCAGCATTTTCGTCGACACGAACGACTGGCCCGGCGTGCTGCGGGTAGCCAGGGACCTGCAGACCGACATCCGCCGGGTCTCCCAGGTCGAGCCGTGGCTCACACAGGACCCGGCGCGCCTCGGCCCCGACGCGATCCTGGTCGGCACGATCGGCCACAGCGCGATCATTGATCAGCTTGTGCGCGAGCAGAAGATTGACGTCGCCGATATCACCGGCAAATGGGAGGCCACATTGGTTCAGACCGTCGCCTACCCTCTCCCGGGTATAGACAAGGCGCTCATCATCGCCGGCAGCGACAAGCGCGGCACTATCTTCGGGGTGTATGACTTGTGCGAGCAAATGGGCGTCTCGCCCTGGCATTGGTGGGCCGACGTGCCGCCCAAACATCACAACGCGCTCTATGTCAAGGCGGGGCGCTATGTACAGGGCCCGCCGGCCGTGAAGTATCGCGGCATCTTCATCAACGACGAAGGTCCCTGCTTGATGACCTGGGCGCGACGCAAGTACGGCGAGCTGAATCACGGCATGTACACCAACGTCTTCGAGTTCATCCTTCGCCTGAAAGGCAACTTCCTTTGGCCCGCCATGTGGGACAACTCCTTCGCAACCGACGACCCGTTGAATCCGAAGCTGGCCGACGAATACGGCGTGGTCATCGGCACATCTCACCACGAGCCGATGATGCGCGCCTGGAAGGAATGGGAGCGCGCCGGGAATCGCAAGGGAAGCTGGGACTACGCCAGGAACGACACAAAGCTGCGCGAGTTCTGGTCCGAGGGGCTGCGCCGCACCAAAGGCTACGAGAGGGTTATCACGCTCGGCATGCGCGGCGACGGTGACGAGCCGATGCCTGAAACGGAAAGCGTCGCCCTGCTGGAGCGCATAGTCGCCGACCAGCGCAAGCTGATTGGCAGCATTCTCACGACGAACATTACCGAGGTGCCGCAGGTCTGGGCGCTCTATAAGGAAGTGCAGGGCTACTACGAGCGCGGCATGCGCGTGCCCGATGACGTGACGCTGCTCTGGTGCGACGACAACTGGGGCAACCTCCGCCGCTTGCCCACCGCGGAGGAGCGCAAGCGCCCGGGCGGAGCGGGAATCTACTATCACTGCGATTACGTCGGCGGCCCGCGAAACTACAAATGGGTGAACACGGTGCCGCTGCCGAAGATTTGGGAGCAGATGAACCTCGCGTTGCACTACGGCGCGGACCGGCTCTGGATCGTGAACATCGGCGACATCAAGCCCGAGGAGGTGCCGCTGGAATTCTTTCTGACGCTGGCCTGGAATCCGGGAGCCTGGCCCAAGGAGCGGTTGAACGATTACCTGCCACGCTGGGCAGAACGCGAGTTTGGCCCCACCCATGCCCGCCAGATAGCGGACATCGTTGCCCAATACGCCAAGCTCAATGGCCGCCGCAAACCCGAGTTGCTCGATCCGGACACCTACAGCGTACTCGATTACCAGGAGGCGGACAGGGTGGTAGCCGACTGGAATACCCTGGCGACCCGGGCCGAGATCATTTACGCAGACCTGCCCGAGAGCGCTCGCGACGCCTTCTACGAGCTTGTGCTCTACCCAACCAGGGCCTGCGCAGTGGTGAACGCGCTCTACGTCACGGCCGCCCGGAACAGGTTGTATGCGAAACAGGGCCGTGCCAGCGCCTGCGACCTCCGCGAGCAGGCGCTCCAGTTATTCAAGCGGGACCAGGCGCTGTCCGACTATTTCAATCACACGCTGGCGAGCGGCAAGTGGAACCACATGATGGACCAGATCCACATCGGCTACACTTCCTGGCAGCAGCCGGACTCAAATGCAATGCCTGCGGTGGTGAGCATCGCCGTCCCGAGCGCGCCGCTGATGGGTGTGGCAGTGGAAGGCTCGGCGCCTGCCTGGCCGGGCGGCACGAATGCGCTCTGGCTGCCGCCCTTCGATTCGTTTAACCGGCAGCGCTGTTTCGTGGATGTGTTCAACCGCGGCAACGTCCCGTTCACTTTCACGGCAACTTCCGGCGCGCCGTGGCTGCAACTGAGCAGCACGGCGGGCACCGTGGAGAGGGAGCAACGACTATGGGTGAGCGTGAATTGGACCAACGCGACCGATCTGTCGAAAGGCTGGACCGACGCCTCAGTAAGCATCGCGCAGACTGGAGGCGAAGGCGCGGTCGTGCAGGTGAGGGTGTTCAACCCGCCCGAGCCAGATCACGGCGCGCTGGGCGGTTTCGTTGAGGCCGACGGCTGCGTGGCTATGGAAGCCGTGCACTTCACCTCCAAGGCCGACACCACATCCGCACGCTGGGACGAAGTGCCTGACCTGGGCCGGACCCTTGCGTCCATGAGCCTCTTCCCCGTGACCGCGGCGAGCGTGCAACCGCCGGAGAACTCGCCACGGCTGGACTACCGCATGTACCTGTTCAGCACGGGAGCTGTGGAGGTGACGAGCATCCTCGGCCCTTGTCTGAACTTCGCCCCGGAGCGCGGCGTACGGCTGGCGGTCGGCTTCGACGACGAGGCCCCGCAGGTCCTCACGGTGGTGCCGAAGGGCTACTGGGTGGATAATGGGAATCGCGACTGGGAGGAATCGGTCAAGGATAGCGTGCGGAAGGTCAAATCCAGCCACGTCATTTCGCAGCCGGGCTATCACACCCTCAAGGTCTGGATGGTTGATCCCGGCGTGGCCTTGCAGAAGATCGTGGTGGATACTGGCGGAGTCAGACGGAGCTATCTTGGCCCGCCGGAGAGTTACTACCCCGGCACACCCGACAGGCCATCGCCTGCGCCTGTGGAAATGAACGCTGAGGCGGACCATCAGCGCATGATGAACCTGCTGCACATCACGAGCCTTCGGCGGGGCGCGGATGGGATGAATCGCCAATCCCCGAATTACGCCAACTACGACGAAGCCAAGGCTAATCCCTACCCGAACCTGCCGGACCCGCTCGCGTTGAAGGACGGAGAGAAGGTCTGCACCCCACAGATGTGGTGGGAACAACGGCGGCCCGAGATCGTGGCCGATTTCGACAGGGAGGTGTACGGCCGTGTGCCGGCGCACGTGCCCGCAGTGGACTGGGAGGTCATCAGCACCACCCGCACGAACCAGGGTGATGTGCCCGTCCTCACGAAGCGGCTGGTTGGTCATGTGGACAGTTCCTCCTGTCCGGATATCCAGGTTGATATCCAACTGACGCTGACAACGCCTGCTTCAGCCGCGAAGCCAGTGCCTGTGGTCATGGAGTTAGCCTTTGCAGGATTTGGCCGACCGTTCCCCGCGCGCAGCCGGGGCGGACCCGGCGGCACCAATGCGCCCGCCGCAACCAACCGCATTCCAGGCGGGCCTTTCGGCGGTGGCCCGAACTGGCAGGACGCCGCCCTGGCTAGAGGCTGGGGCTACGCGGTCTTGATTCCCACCAGTGTCCAGGCCGACAACGGGGCGGGCCTGACGCGCGGCATCATCGGCCTGTGCAACGGAGGCCAGCCGCGCAAGCCGGACGATTGGGGCGCGCTGCGCGCTTGGGCCTGGGGCGCCAGCCGCGCGCTGGACTACTTCGAGAGCGATCCTGCCGTGGATGCCAAACGCGTCGCCATCGAGGGCCACTCCCGCTACGGCAAGGCGGCGCTGATCGCCATGGCCTATGACCCGCGTTTCGCGACGGTCTTCGTCAGTTCCTCCGGCGAAGGCGGCGCCAAGCTGCACCGCCGTAATTATGGGGAGCTGGTCGAGAACCTGGCCGCCTCCGGCGAATACCATTGGATGGCCGGCAACTTCCTGAAGTACGCCGGCCCGCTGCACTGGGATGATTTGCCGGTGGACTCGCACGAGCTGATCGCCCTCTGCGCCCCGCGCCCGGTTTTTATCAGCGCTGGCTCGACCAACGGCGACGCGTGGGTGGACGCCAAGGGCATGTTCCTCGCAGCGGCCGGCGCCAGCCCCGTATACGAACTGCTCGGCAAGAAGGGACTGGGAACGAAGGAATTTCCTCCGATCGAGACGGCGTTAACCGAGGGCGAGCTTGCTTTCCGCCAGCACAGCGGCGGGCACACGCCTGGTCCCAATTGGCCGACGTTCCTGAGCTTTGCCGAGGGCTACTTCAGCACCGGCTCTCCCCCGTAGAGCAAACCAGGCGCCACCTTGCCACCCTGAAGGAGTCGCGCATCGGCTTCGGGGGCAAGAACATGAAGGCAAGAACATGCAACCGAATTCATGTTCTTGCCTCCATCTTCTTGCCTTGGGCTGGCCTCGGCAACGTCGCGGCTAAATCATTTTAGCAGGGTGACGAAGTCGGTGCGGTGGTGGGCCAGGTTTATCCATTGGATGGCCCGCAGGGGGCTGTGTTGAAGCAAGGCACGCAACTGACGTTCATAAGGCTCAACTGCGTCGGTCAGAGCCGTTAATCGGAACGCCGTTTCCGCCGCGGTCAGATGAACGCGTTGGTCGCCGAGCCGAATGCCGTTCCGGGATAACGGCACCTTCTGGAGCACCTTCTCCGCACCGCCGAGGAAGTGAACCAGTGCATCAGTGTAAAGCGGGAGTTCCAGGAAACCGCCCCAGTCCTCCAGGAGCGCAACCATGATCTCGAGGAGGGCTTTGCTGGTCGGCTCGTCTTCGCGCCAGCGCTGGGTATTACATTCGAGCCGGTGCCGTCGTTCGGGAGTGAGCCCGGTGTTAAGGAACTTGGACTCGACTTGTGGCGGCCTGGAGTTGACAAGCTTCCCGTGGTGGGCTCCGTGCAGCAGGAGATAATTGAGCAACTGCGCGTCATGTTCTGGTGCCAGGCAGAGCGCGGTCTTCAGCTCATAAATGGCCGCATCCCGGACCACGAGATCCAGGAGGTACGTTTTGGAAAAGTCTGCATGAGTAACCTGGACCGGAACTTCCTTTCGCACTGCCCCGAGCCGGGCGGCTTCCAACCGCGCGGCCAGGTCGTTCTGATAGATGACTTCGTCACACAGGCGGCCCAATTCGTTCTGGGAAGCGAAGGCGTGACGCATCACTTGGTAATCCAGCGCAGCGAACTCGTCTTGGGTTATCGGCCGGAGGGTTAGAGAGGACGTAATAGGCATAGGCAAGAACATGAAGGCAAGAAGATAGGCTGAAAAGGATTTTTGCCTCCATCTGTTTGCCTTAACCGCCTTCCAGGCCAACCACGCGTTGCGGATAGCGCCTTTTCGGAGCATGCTCCTCCCGAATGAGCACGGTTGAGGAAATCAGAACGGCGGTCCGGATGCTTCCCCTCCCTTGAACTTGCTATGCGAACGTTCCATTCAAAACTCACCCTAGCTTTTGCCCTGGTCGTTACCACCGTCGCCTCCGCGTGCGCGGCGGAGACATCCTCGCTGCCTTTGGTCAGCCTGGTGTTCGGCGACCACATGGCCCTGCAGCGAGGCAAGCCAAACACGATCTGGGGGTGGGCCAAGCCCGGGGAAGCCATCCGCGTCGAAATGGCGGGCCATTCCGCCAACGCCGTCTGCGCAGCCGATGGCCGTTGGCAGGTGAAGCTCGACCCTCCGGCACCCGGCGGCCCTTACACTCTCACGATTGACGGCCCGCAACACCTCGACCTGCACGACGTCCTGGTGGGCGACGTCTGGCTCTGTGGCGGCCAATCCAACATGGAGCTTGGCCTGACCCGGACGCGCAACGGCGCGGAGGAGATCAAGGCGGCGAACCACCCGGAGATACGGCTCTACAAGGTCCAATCGCATCCTGCCTATTCGCCCTCGACGGTTCCGCAGGGCCGGTGGAAGGTCTGCACGCCCCAAACCATTACTGAGGACGGAGGCTTCTCGGCGGTTGCTTACTTCTTCGCCCGCAGATTGCGCCAGGACGTGTCTGTGCCCGTGGGGCTGATTGAGGACTGCCTGGGCGGCACGCCGGCCGAAAGCTGGACCAGCCCCCAAGCCCTGCACACCTTGAAGGACTTCGACGCTCAACTGGCCGAGGTGGAACGGCTGAAAGCCCGGGGCGGCCCCCAGTACGGCAACTACATCATGCACTGGTACGACGAGTACGACTTGGGGCAGAAGAGCAATACCTGGGCGGCGGCCACGTTGGACGATTCGGCTTGGAAAACTGTCTCAATCCCGGGCGGATTCAAGGAACTTGGGGTAGCCGACGTGCCCAGCGTCTGCTGGTTCCGCAAGGAGATCACCCTGCCGGACCCGCTGCCCGCCGGCTCCGCCACCCTCTTCCTGGGCGTGATCGAGAAGATGGACACGGCCTACGTGAACGGCCAGTGGGTTGGCGCCAGCGCGTGGGTGGAGAACCCGAGGGTTTACCATATCAGAGAGGGCGTTCTAAAGCCCGGCAGGAACATCGTCGCGGTCCGCGTCTTCAAGCTGAAGTCCGAAGGCGGGTTCATGAGTAAACCGGAGACGCTGCGGCTCGCGCTGGGCGACAAGACCGTGGTGCCGCTGGCGGGCGAATGGAGAGGCGCGTTGAGCGTGGACGCGCGCCCGCCCCACCCGCTACCGCTGACGTTCGAGAACTGGCCGGTCATGCCGTCCGTCCTGTATTACGGCATGCTGCAGCCCCTGGCCCCGCTCGCGATAACCGGCGCGATCTGGTATCAAGGCGAGGCGAACAGCGAGCGGGCCTACCAGTACCGAACACTCCTTCCCGCAATGATCGCCGACTGGCGGAAGCTACTCGGCCAGGGAGAATTCCCCTTCTATATTGTCAGCCTGCCCGCGTTCATGCACCACCAGGACCAGCCCACCGAATCGAATTGGGCGGAGTTGCGCGAAGCCCAGGCCCTGACGGCCCGGCACGTGCCGCATTGCGGCCTGGCGGTGACCATTGATATCGGCGACCCCGATAACATTCATCCCGCTGACAAGAAGATCGTGGGCGAGCGCCTCGCCCTCTGTGCCCTCGCGGAGCACTACGGCAAGAATACGCCCTACCAGGGGCCTACCTACAAATCCCTGCGTCGCCTCCCCGGCGCGCTTGAACTCCGGTTCGACCACGCTGACGGCGGGTTAGTGGTAAAGGGGGACAAGCCCGCGGAGTTCTCCGTCGCCGGCAAAGACCGCAAATGGCACTGGGCCGAAGCGAGGATCCAAGGCGACGTAATCGTCGTATCTTCGTCGGAGGTGCCTGAGCCCGAAGCGGCGCGATATGCCTGGCAGTCCTTCCCTACAGCAACCCTCTACAACGGCGCGGGGTTGCCGGCGGTGCCATTCCGCACGGATACTTGGCCGCTCACGACCGAACCCCGTCAGGTGACGGGAGCCAATCAATAGCGGGTAAGGCGCCCTCACCGACGCCGGGAGTTGAAGCGACGGCCAAGGAACAGGGCAAGCGCCAATCCCATCAACGCGAGCGACGAAGGCTCGGGAACCGAGTAGATCGCCAGCGAACCGGTGCGCGGGCGCCGTCAGCCAAGCCGAGGCTTGCCATGGGCAGGCAGGCCATTGTGCCATCATGGCTGCCCATCCCGATCCCGCCGCCGCGCGCAAGCAATTGAAGCTCCTTTATCGACGGGTTGATCAATATTTCCCAAGCCGTTCACGTGTACATGAAACAGCACGACGTGCCGCATGTTTGGAACGTCGACGGGCACGGGCACGATCGCGGGACGTGGGCCAGCAATCTTTACTATTTCGCGCAACGGATCTTCCGATAAAGGCCAGACGCATTGCGGGCGCGGAACTGCGTCACCCAAGCTGCATGGCGGTGTCCCTCAATCACGTAACCGGTCATGATGCACGCAGCGTTAGTCCTGCGGGATGATTTCGATGGCGCAGATTTGGGGGTTTTCGACCTTGGGCGTGAAGGTCACTTTCACTTTGCCGTCAGTGACCTCGACTGGGACCGTCTCCACATAGGCCTTTAAAGGCCCGCCTGCTTTGACCCAAACATCGAAATCGTTGAACTCGCGTCCCTGGACCTTGAAGGAGAATACGCGTTCGCCCGGTCCGGTGATGCCATCGAAGGTCTCTGCGAAATGCAGTTTCACCACGTACTTTCCGTTCGGGACAGGCCACGAAAAGGAGTCCATGCTGTAGTGTTCGGCCCGGTAAAGATCAGGGCTCTTGGTGTTGGCGATCTGGATGTCGGGGCGTTCGATGGTTTGGCCGCCCTCGAAACCCTGGTCGGCCAGCCAGGTATTGCCTTCAGCATCTTTGATCGGCTCGGATTTGCCGGCTTTGATCCGGACGACTCCACCGGCCATCGCGGGCGGCACAGGGGCCGCTGCCGCAGGCGGCGGTGGCGTCACCGCAGGTGTCGCAGCCGCGATCGGTGCGGCAGCCATCTGGATGGGATGGTCCCGGAACAGCAGTGGGGCAAACTGGTAGAGGCTACGCCGCCAGGATTGCCACTCGTGAGCCGTGTCAGGGGACACATAGAAGTAAGTGTTTACGCCCGCTGCCTTGAGCGCTTCGGTATTCGCCTGGGGGTCGCCGCCGAAGCCGCCGCGGCCGCCTCCGCGATTTCCAAGTTCTCGACTGCCGTAGCTGACGAAGACCACCCTGACCTTCTGCTTGAAGGCCGCCATGTCGGTGATGTTCGTGGGAGCGATGCTGCCGCCGCTGAAAATTCCAATGTGAGAGAACTTGTCGAGATGAGCCAAGGTGATCGTTCGCGTTTGCATGCCGCCCATGGAGAGGCCGGCCATGCCCCGGTTAGGCTGATCAGCGAGGGTGCGGTAGCTGGCATCAATGAAAGGGATCAAATCGTCTATCAGAACGCGCTCGAAGGCGCCGAAGTTAAAGCGGCCACGGCCCCCGGGACTGCCGGCGGTCGGCGTGCCGGGGACATAGCTGTTGGCCATCACGATAATGAATGGCTTGGTCTTTCCCTCGGCGAGCAGGTTGTCCATGATAAGACCTGCATGTCCTTGGTTGCCCCAGCCGGTTTCATCCTCGGCGCCGCCGTGTTGCAGATACAAGACCGGAAAACGTGTCGAGGGATCCTTTTCATAATCCGGTGGGGTATAGACGAAGCAGCGGAGAGTGGCGTTGGCGCCCTTGGAATAGTACAGGGTCTGCCGTAATTGACCGTGGGGGACGTTCTTGAGGGCATAAAAATCCTGATCTTTGGCGGAGACTTCCACGCCACTGCCCCAGCGTCCCCCGCCATAGAAATACAGGCTGCCAGGGTCCGGCACCCCGGCGCCATCGATGACAAGCTGGTAATAATGGAACCCTTCGTCCTGCGGCCGGGTAAAGCCAATCCAGACGCCGTCATCGCCCCTGGTCAGGGGGTATTTTGCGCCACCGAGGAATTCGAGCACGACAGACTGGGCTTGCGGCGCGACGACGCGGGCCCGGACGCGGCGTTCGGAATTGACCTGAGGGTATTGTTTGCCCGGCTGGTTTGAGGTCGCGGGCTTCCAGTCGTCGGCCGGCTCGTTGGTTTGGGCCTGGCAAAGTCGGCCCATGACGATGCCGGCGAGGGCAAACGGAAGGATTCTGGTTTTCATGTGTTTGACGTTCAATGGAGGTTTGCGGCAGACATTATGGTCCTAATTGAATCCGATAGAATCGCGCGACGCCATTCGGAA
>DATKNZ010000045.1:0-9493 GCA_035541055.1 Candidatus Acidiferrum sp.
ACATCGGCGCACGTTTTGACTCCCGCCGCCTGGGCGCTGGCCAGCAACCGTGCGGCGCGCGTGCCGTAACGCGGGTCCGGCTGATCCAGGGCATCCAGCAGGAGCAGGTAGCCCAGGTGGAAGATGCGCACCGGCAGCTTCTTGAAATCCAAGTCCGCGCCGGCCCAGAGCGCGTTGGCGCCACGGGCATGGAAGAACGTGCGGCGCCCGTGGCCTTGCTCGGTCATAACATCCGTGTAGGAAGTGGGCGCTTCGGAAGTGGTGCCCAGGTAACGGACGTCAATTTGATGTTGGCGGCAGGTCTTGCGAATCTGCTCGCCGAGCGCGTCTTCGCCGACCAGGCCCGCGGCAAACAGCGGAAACGGCACGCCGCTCCTGGCGAGATCAACCAGCACATTGTAGGGCGCGCCGCCGGTGCCTTCGGATTGACCCCGGATATTGGCGAGCTGTTCGGGCTGCGGATAGACGTCTATCATCTTCACCTGGTCAATGATCCAGTTGCCTCCCGCCAGGAGGCCGCAGCGTTGGTTTGGGTTTCGATGCTTCATAGCCGTGCGGTCGCAGTCTGCGTCAATAGTGAATTAAAAGGGGGCCCCAGCTTGCAAGCAATTTCCTCACCAACTTCTGGCCAGGAAGTGCTTTTCAGAGCCCGCCGGTTCTGTTAAGGAATGCCTCATGGCAGAGTCGCAGCCGCCCAGTGAGAAGACCTTGCATGGCATACCGGTTTCCGCCGGTGTTTGCCGGGGCAAGCTCCTCGTGATTGGGCGCGCTCGGCCGGTCGTCTCCCGCCGGCAACTCACGGATCACGCGCTCGCGGAGGAGATCAACCGCCTCGAACGGGCGCTGGTCCAGACGCGGCACCAGATCCTCGAAATCCAGCGCAGGGTCAGCGAAGGCATGGGCGCGCAGGAGGGCAGCATCTTCGACGCCCACCTGCTCGTATTGGAAGACCGCACGCTCCTGGACGAGGTCGTTCGGGTGATCCAGACCGAGAAGGTCAATGCCGAGCACGCCTTCCACACGGTCGCCGAACGCTACGCCGCCACGTTGGCGGCCATTGACGATGACTACCTGCGCGAGCGGGCGACCGATATGCGGGACGTGACCGTGCGGGTGATGAACAACCTGCTCGGCCTGGAGCAGGAAGCCGACCTGCGGCATCTGAAGGAGCCTTGCATCATCATCAGCCATGACCTGTCTCCCTCCAACACCGCGCAGTTGGACAAGCGGAAGGTTCTCGGCTTCGGGACGGACGTGGGCAGCCGCACCTCCCATACGGCCATCATGGCCCGGTCGCTCCGTATACCGGCGGTCGTTGGCCTCAAAGACGCCAGCGAAGAGCTGGAGAGCGGCCAATACGCCCTACTGGACGGACTGAACGGGCTGATCGTAGTCAACCCCACCGAGCAGACGCTGCGCGAGTATGGGCAGGTTATTCTCAAGCAGGCCACTCTCCAGCAAACTCTGCGCGACATCCTGCGGGAGCCGGCAGTCACCCTGGACGGCCACCACGTCTTCCTCGCCGCCAATATCGAGCAGGCCTCGGACGCCGAGCAGGTCAAGGCCAACGGCGCCGAGGGCGTGGGCCTGTTCCGGACCGAATACCTTTTCCTGAACCGCGGCCACTTGCCCGGAGAGGAGCAGCAGTACGAGGCCTACAAGGAGGCAGTCACGGTGCTCAAACCGCTGCCCGTCGTGGTGCGGACGCTCGACCTGGGCGGCGACAAGTTCCTGGCCCACATGCACGTGCCGAGCGAGCTCAACCCTTTCCTGGGCTGGCGCGCCATCCGCATCTCCCTCCAGGAACGGGATATCTTCCGCGCTCAACTCCGGGCCATCCTGCGCGCCAGCGCCGAGGGCAACCTCAAGATGATGTATCCGATGATCTCGGGGCTGGACGAGCTGAACCAGGCCAACGCGCTGGTCGAGGAATACAAGTCCGAGCTGCGCCGCGAGGGCCTCCCCTTCGACGAGCACCTGGAGATCGGGGCCATGATCGAGACGCCTTCCGCGGCGGTGGTCGCCGATTCGCTGGCCAAGCGAGTGCAGTTCTTCAGCATCGGCACCAACGACCTGATCCAGTATTCGCTGGCGGTGGACCGCATGAACGAGAAGATCGCCCACCTATACGAGCCGACCCATCCCGCCATTGTGCGGCTGATCAAGATGGTCGTGGACGCCGCGCACCAGCAGGGAATCCGGGTGAGCGTGTGCGGCGAGATGGCGGGCGACCCCGCGCTGACGCCGCTGTTGCTGGGCCTGGGGGTGGATGAATTGAGCGCGGCGCCGCCATTTGTCCCGCACGTGAAGTACATGGTGCGCCGGCTAAAGCTTAGCGATGCCAAACAGTTGGCCGCCTTCGCCCTCAACAGCGAATCCGCGTCGGACGTCCTGGCCCGCTGCCAGGATTTGGCCCGGCAGCTCGCGCCCATCCTCTTCGACGGCAAGTAAAGCCTTGGGCGCTCCGGCAGCATGTCCCTATCCCCGCTGGGTTAAATCCCGGCCTTGATGCCGCCCGGGCCAACGGCTACGTAAAGAAGCACATGAAAGTCATTATCCTCGCGGCGGGCTATGCCACCCGCCTGTATCCGCTCACGCTGACCCAGCCCAAGCCGCTGCTGCCCGTCGCCGGCAAGCCCATGATTGACTACGTCCTGGACAACCTCGCGCCCATCGGCGGCATTGACCGCATCTATGTCGTCACCAACGCGAAGTTCGCCGCCCACTTCCAGAAATGGGCCGATGCCTACCGCGCCTCCAAGGCTCGCCTGGACTTTACCATTGTCAACGACGGCTCGACGGACGACTCCAACAAGCGCGGCGCCATCGGCGACGTCCATTTCGTCCTCACGACGCAGCAGGTGGACGATGACGTCATTGTGGTGGGCGGCGACAATCTGTTCAGCGAGAAGCTCTCGGACTTCGGGCGCGTGTGCCGCGAAAAGCGGGCGCCCGTCCTGGCGGTCTATGACGTGGGCGACCTGGAGCAGATCAAGAAGTTCAACTCCATCACGCTGGACGCTGCTGGGCGCATCACTTTCTTCGAGGAGAAGCCCAAGCAGCCGACGAGCACCCTGACGGGCATTGCCCTCTACCATTATCCCCGGACCACGCTGCCGCTGATCAAGCAATACATCGCCGAAGGCAACAACCCCGACCAGCCGGGCCGGCTGATCCAATGGCTCTACACTCGTGTGCCGGTCTATACCTGGAAGGTGCCCGGGCGCTGGTATGACATTGGGTCCAAGGAGACACTCGAAGAGGCCAACCGGATCTTCGCCACGTCCTGAAGCTGACGCAGCTCCTGCGCTAACAAGTATGCTGCTTGCGCAGCTCCCGCAGCCGGTCGCGCAACTGCGCGGCGCGCTCGAACTCCTGCGTCTCGATGGCCCGCCGGAGTTGATGCTCCAGCCGCTCCATTTCTGAGAGAGGCCGGTTCTTCCTGATCTGCGCGGCCAGCTCGCGCAACGCCGTCAGCGAGCGGTCCTTTTCAAACTTGAAGGTGTCGTCCTCCAACTCCTCGAGCCCTTCCACCTTGGCGACGGCCTCATTGACCAGGCGCAGCGCCTTGTCGTAGGCGTTCTTCTCCAGGGCAAGCATGGCGGCGGCGCAAGCATTGACCCGCAGAATGTAAGGGCGCCACTTCTCCAGGAACTGCTGGTCTTCCTCGCGCCGCGCGTAGCGGTGCAGGAAATCAAAGGCGCGCAGGTTGCGGGCCGTATCACGAATGGTACGCGCCCAGTCCTTAAGCTGGAACAGGCGCACGTAGCGGAAGTAGTAGAGGGTGCCTTCGTTGAAGAGTTCGCTGCACTGGCGCGGGTTCAGTTCGAACGTGGCCTCTTGCCCCGCCGCCTTGGCGGTCTCCAGCCGCCGCTCGTGGAATTGCAGGGCAGACTCGGCCCCGTGGGGGCGCGTGCCATCGGGCCGCCCATCCACCTCGTACTGCTCGATGCCCAGGGGGGTGCGCACCTGCAGGATTTCACGGCCATCCGCGCCGCGGATGATTCTTGCGTCGTGTTCGGGGTCATAAGGCCAACTCTGCAGGAGCTGGCGAAGGTCGGCTGCGTCGCTCATAGCACGTACCCTATTATGGCCATTTCCGGGCCACATTCAACGTCCGAGGAGGCCGGATGCAGCCCCGGCTGTCGCCAAAACCCGGACGCCTCGGCGAGGCGTCCCTACCCGTGTGAGGTATTCGACCTAGGACGGCGTCAGCTCGCGCACAAACTCCTCCGGCGAGTCCGGCGACACTACGACCCTGCGGTTGGCATACCGGAGCACGACGCAACGCCGAGGATCGGTGACAAACGCACGGTAGCTGCCAAGGCGCTTATTGTAGTAAAGCCCCGTGATCGAGAATCCCCCGCCGTTGCCGAAAGTGCGCAGGCTCCGACGCATGGCCTCGGGGTCAACCTGGGCCGATTCCAGGCCGGCGCGCGGCAGCTTCGTGTCCCAAAGCAAGCGGTGCACCAGGATGGCCTCGCGCGTGATGGTGTAGCCAAAAACCATGAACGGCAGCATTCCGAGCAGCAGCGCCAGCGGCAGCGCGGCCAGCCAGCGGAGAGCATCATGCTGTTTCTGCGCGCCGAGCTGCCACCAGCACGCGGCACTTACCCCGAGGCAGATGAGCGTCACCAAGCCAGAAGCGACAGTAAGCGACGCGCACCAGGTTGCGCGATAGCGTTTCATACTGGCAAAGGAGTTGGCACCGTCAGGCCGCAGACGTCTGCGCCACCGGGAGATCATGAATGAAGTCTTCCGGATCGGACGGAGACAGCACCACGGTGCGATTGCGATAGCGCAGCACAACCCGGTCGGCGCCGTTGGTAACAAACACGCGGTAGAAGCCATAGCCCGGACTCCAGCGCCAGCCCGTGAAGGAGAAGAAGCCGCCGTTGCCGATGCGAATGCCCCGCCAGGGGGACATCAGCTCGTGGCGCGCGGACTGCAGTCCGGCGAGCGGCAGTCGCGTGCTCCAGAAGAGCCGCTCCACCAGGATTGCCTCAGGCGTGACCATGTAGCCCCGAATCGTGAACAGCGCGCAGCCCGACACCAACGCCACCAGCAGCCACCCCACCCAAGCAGACGTTCCGTGGTGCCAGAACTCGGACGCCGCCTCACCGAGGCACACCGCGGTCAGGAGCGTGGATATCACCACCAACATCGCCCCCCAGCGTGCATTGTAGTGCTTCATACCTGCTTCCTCTCGAAAACCTAATGCTTAGCCAGCGTGCCGTCCTCGAACCGGTAACCAATGTCCCGAATCGTATGAATGAAGCGCGGGCTGCGCGGATCCGGCTCAATCTTGCCGCGCAGGGTGGTGACACAGCGGTCCACGCTGCGGTCGGTCACAATCACCTCGTCCCCCCACACGCCTTCCAGGATGCTGTCCCGCGTCAGCGCGCGACCGGCGCGTTTGGCGAAGAACTCCAGCAAGCGGAACTCCTTGGCGGTTAGCTCAACCTCCTTCTTGTTCTTAAAGAGCTTGTGGGCAGCGAGATCGAGCCGGCAATCGCCAAATTGATAGCAGGAATTCTCGGGCTCCTGTCGGCGGAGGAAGGCCTTCACCCGGGCGAGCAATTCGCGGATGCTAAAGGGTTTGGTGACGTAATCGTCAGCTCCCACCTCCAGGCCGCGTACGACGTCGTCCTCCTGCCCCTTGGCGGTGAGCATGATGATGGGGATTTCCAGGTGGCGGGCGCGTGCGGCCTGGCAGATTTCGTAGCCGTTGACCTTGGGCAACATCAGATCGAGCAGCAGCAGGTCTGGCGGGGCGGCCAGCAGGACATCCATGCCCTTCTGGCCGTCGCGGGCGGTGCGGACCTCGTAGCCCTGGCCTTCGAAGTTATCCTTGAGACCGCGCAGCAGGACGGGGTCGTCCTCGATGATGAGAATGCTCCGGGCGCTCATGGCTACGCTGCGGTTGCGGAAGACGGGCTCTGCAGTAGGGCAGACGTCTTGCCTGCCCTTTGACCGCCGGGTATAGGGGCAGGCGGCACGCCTGCCCTACTCTTGCTGAGCCGTTTGGCGCGGGCCATCAACTCCCGGATGCCGAAAGGCTTCGTGACATAGTCGTCTGCGCCCAACTCGAACCCCCGCACGACGTCCTCCTCCTGCCCTTTGGCCGAGAGCATCAGGACCGGGGTGCCGAGCCCGCGCGACCTCGCCTGGCGGCAAATCTCATAGCCGTTGACTTTCGGCAGCATCAGGTCGAGCAGCACCAGGTCCGGCGGGTCTCGGAACAAAGCGTCGAGCCCCTTCGCACCGTCGGTCGCGGTGCGCACCTGGTAGCCCTGCGCCTGGAAATTGTCCTTGAGGCCGCGCAGCAACGCTGCATTGTCTTCCACAATCAATACTTTTCTCGCTGTCATATCTACCTCCATAGCTCGGTTGTCCTCACGCTCTGCATTTGGCAAACGACCCTCACATCTCACTCAGAATCTGTTGGCGCTTCGCCTGATACTCCGCATCGGAAATCCTCCGCTGCCGGTGCAGCTCATCCAGCTCGGCCATCCGCTCGGTGGCCGACCGTGGCGGGTGATCCTGCGCCTCGCCCCAACGCCAGCGTGGCTTCTCGCCCTTGCTCAGCACCACGACAAAGAGCAGAGCCCCCAGCGCCAAGGCATAGCCCACGTACAAGGCAATGCTGCGCGGCGCCAGGACCACTCCCCCCGTCACCAGCAAGCTCACCCATACCAGGTACACCAACCATCCCTGCCAACTGCAGGGAGGTCCCCAGCCCCAACCATATTTCTTAGCTGGAAACCACACCTTGTTCTCATTTGATTCCATAGCGCATCCTTTGCCTAAGACTGCATTCAACTCGCCTGCTCATGTTTTCCCTGCGCAACGCCGGCAATCGCTCGCGGCAGGGAAATGGTAAACGTGCTCCCGCGCCCCGGTTGGCTCTCGACGCGCACGACGCCATGGTGCGCGCTGACGATGAACTTCACGATGCTCAACCCCAAGCCGCAGCCGCCGCCGCTTCGCGACAGCCGCTGATCCACCTGGTAAAAGCGCTTGAACACGCGCCGGCTGTCGCGCGGGGAAAGGCCGATGCCATTGTCTTTGACCGAGAACAACACGCTGCCGTTCTCCGCGCCGGCCCTCAGCGTGATCTCCTTCTCGTCGCCGGAATACTTGTAGGCGTTGTCGAGCAGGTTCACGACGGCGGTGACCATGGCGTCGGCGTCAGCCAGCACGGGCGGCAGGTCATCCGCCGCTTCGGTCGTGAAGTGGCAGCCTGGGACATTGAATCGCTCGCGCACCGCCGCGACGGCGGCCTGGACGATGTCGCCGGCGGGCACCTCCTTGAACCCGAAGGCATACTTGTTGCGCTCCATGCGCGAGAACGTGAGGAAGTTATCAATCAGCCGGCTGAGCCGAAGGTTTTCCTGGGCAATGAGCTGCAGGTATTCACGGGCGGTCTGCTGGTCAATCGTCTCCGAGTTAAGCAGCGTGTCCACGAGCAGGCGCATGGAGGACAGGGGGGTCTTAAGCTCGTGGGTGACGTTGGCCACAAGATCGTTTCTGAGCTGGGTGAGGGCCACCTGCCGGCGCACCAGCCGCAAACCCAGGGCGGCCAGAACAATCACCGTGGCGAATACCAGCACGCCGATCCAGATATAGGAAGCGATGCGCTGCTCGGCCACGGTATCGGCGGCGCCTTGGCCGGGCGTGTTGAACACGAGCAGCCATCCCGGCAACTCGGGCCCTGCCATCTGCCAGGCCTGGGGCCGCTCGGATTCCCGGCCCGGCGGCAGCCAGGCGAGACTCGTCCCGGAAGGCAGCAGTTGCGGGGGAACCCCGACGCGCAGGCGCTCGCGCAGCGCCTCCGTCTCGTGGAGCGTGAGCACGCGCCCGCCGCTGGACGTGAATTGCCATACGTCGGCCAGCGCGGTCGGGCGGAATACCGGGTCACCGGGCCGCGCCGGGCCGGCGTCCAGCCAGCGGGCGGCAAGTTCCTCAGCGGCCAGCATCCGGGCCACGGCAGGATCGGGGCCCAGGCGCAGCACTTCGCGCATGAGGAACCGGCGCTGCGGCGCCGAGAGCGCCCCGTCGTCATAGTCCAACAGCCGGTTCACGAGGCGGTCGCGTACGGTGCGGACCAGCTCAGGCCGCCCGCCTTTCAGCAACTCCAGGGACATCAGCTCAGCGTTAGGCTGGATCAGCCGGCCCTGCAAATCAGTGGCATTGCGGAAGCGTTCTTCTTCCAGGGTGGTCGTCAGCACTAGCAGGGCGGTATTCGTATCGTGTGCCTTGAGGAGGCAGCGTGCCTGCGCCTGCAGCGCGCGGGCGGCCTGGCTCGCGCTGGTCATCTGACCGGCGATCTGGGCAAAGGCGGCAGCCGCAGCTTCCGGGTTGCTCGACTCCCGGGCATCGGCCTGGTTCCAAGCGCTGCTGAACGGCTGCGCAACGGAGGATGGCGCCGGGCTCGGGTAAGTGACCTCGCCGCCCGGGCCGAAGCACACCACCGCGTCAGCCAACCCGGCGCGGACCTGTTTCGCGAACAGCGCACCGGGAGCCAGCCGCCCAGCCTCGGCGTCCAACTCGCCGGCTGCCTGGCGCAAGTTCACCTCCACCCGGGTTTGGATCAGCAAGAGGTTGGCGCGATGGGCCTCGGCCAGGGCCTGCCGGACCGCCAGCCGCTCGTTGTGCACCGCCTGGTTCATAAACCACAGCAGGCACACCGACGGCACCAGCGCCGCCAGCAACAGCAGCAACATCAGCCACAACCCCCCGGGCCGGCCCTCACCGACGTTCGGCTTCTCGCGGCAGGCGGCGCCGACGATGGCGAACGTCAGCCAGACGATGTATGACGGGAACCACTCCGACCACCAGGCATCCGAAAAATACGCGGCGGAGGCCTTCTTGAAGGCCAGCAGGGCCAGCAGGTTCAAGGCGGCGGTAACCGCCAGCCCGATCAGCCCGATGGTCCTGAAGGCTTTCATGTGATCGCGTTTGTGCTGTTGGCTGCCGCCCGCGGCTAGTAGCGTAAGCCTCCGGCTTGCGATCGTTCCAACAATCCTCTGGATTGTTCGGGCGGCGCGTGGTGTGCGGCAACCCGGAGGGTTGCCGGCACGGGCGCAAGCCGGAGGCTTACGCTACCAGAATAGTCACCCTCGCCCATCACTGCTCCTTGTAAGAGTCAACAATCGCGTCGAACTTGGGCTGGAAGGCCTCGAAGTCCTTCGCCCCGACCAGCAGGACGAACGTGGCCGCATTGGTGCTCCCGAACGTGAAGACGGCGTAGCCGACCTTCTTGTCTTTCTCTTCGACAAAGTCCCCGATCACGCTCAAGCCGGGCTGGCCCGCGACGGTGCGGTCCTTCCAACTGTCGGGCCGGATTGTGAACTCCTTCAACAGCTTGCTGCCTTCCCCGTCGGAGATCTCCTTCTCCGCCCAGGCGCGCAGCGAGTTCTGGACCTCCGGCCAGAGCAGCTTGCGGCTGCCCACGTTCACCACGCTGGTGCCGATCGCGTCCGGGTCGAGG
>DATKNZ010000046.1:0-5933 GCA_035541055.1 Candidatus Acidiferrum sp.
GCTTCTTCAATCATCCGCGCCAGCTCTTGCGTGGTGAGGACATGGTCCACATCGGGAACGTTGTCGTCGCTGAACTCGCGGCGCCGGGCTTCATACTTCTTGGCGGTGCAAGGCATGATCGAGACCACGACAAGGTCGTGCTTCCCAATCCCCAGTTCCTGCGGCAGGGTCGCTTTGCAAACCGCGCCCAACATCTGTTGCGGCGACTTGCAAGTGGACAGGTTTGGCAACAGTTCGGGGAAGTACTGCTCGGCAAACTTCACCCAGCCCGGGCAGCAGCTCGTGAACTGCGGCAAGCTATGAGCTTTGGCCTTACGCTGCAGAAACTCGGTGGCCTCTTCAACCACCGTCAGATCGGCGCTGAAGGCGGTATCATATACCTTGTCGAAGCCCAAGCGTTTGAGCGCAGCAACCATCTGCCCCGAAGCCGATGCACCGGGCGGCAGGCCGAACGCTTCGCCCAGGGCCACCCGGACCGCCGGGGCGATCTGCGCCACGACCGTCTTGCCTGGATCGTTGAGCGCCCGCCAGACTTCGTCCACTTCGGGCCGGGGTGTGAGCGCGCCGGTGGGACACACGGCGGCGCATTGGCCGCAGTTGACGCATTCGCCCTGCCCGAGGCCCTTGCCGAAGGCGGGCAGCACCGCGGCCTGGTGACCCCGGTAGGCGAAGTCAATCGCGCCGATGCCCTGGATCTCGCTGCAGAGCCGGACGCAATCGCCGCACAGCACGCACTTGTTCGGGTCGCGCACGAACGAGACCGAACTGAAATCAACCTCCGCGGGCTGGTGGACCGGCTTGAAGCGGACTTTGCGGATGCCGAGCTTGCGCGCCACCTCCTGTAACCGGCAGGCCGAGCTTTTCGGGCACGTCGGGCACTGCTGGTCGTGGTTGGCCAGCAGCAACTCGATGGCAATCTTGCGGATCTCGCGAATCTCCTCCGTCTGGGTGCGGACCTTCAGGCCCGGCTCCGGCGGAGTGGAGCAGGCACCCTGGATACCGCGGCCTTCAATGTCCACCAGACAGAGCCGGCACGCGCCGTAAACGCTCAGGTCCGAGTGGTAGCAAAACGTGGGCAGCTCGATCCCGGCTTTGCGGATCAGCTCGAGCAGGTTGCGCTCGCCATTCATCGTCACCTCCCGGCCGTCAATGCTTACGGTCTTAACTGCCAGATTGTTACTCATGCTTGTGACCATTCAGCTTCGCGAAATGTCATCCCGGCGGCCGCGCTTACACGCCGATCACGGCCTCAAATTTGCAGGCGTCAGCGCAAGATCCGCACTTGATGCACTTGGCCTGATCAATAACGTGCGGTTTCTTCTTCTCGCCCGTAATGGCCCCGACAGGGCACTTGCGGGCACAGGCGGTGCAGCCCTTGCACTTCGCCGCATCAATGCTCGGTTTGGCCAGGGCTTTGCACTGCCCCGTCGGACAATGTTTGTGGAACACGTGCGCGTCGTATTCCTCGCGGAAGTAACGCAGCGTCGAGAGCACCGGGTTTGGCGCGGTCTTGCCCAGGCCGCAGAGCGATCCCTTCTGCACGGCCAGCGCCAGCTTTTGCAGCAGTTCGAGCGTTTCCGCGGTGCCCCGCCCTTCGATGATGTCGTCGAGCAGCGAGAGCATCTGCCGCGTGCCTTCGCGGCACAGGACGCATTTGCCGCAGCTCTCATGCTGGGTGAAGTCCATGAAGAAGCGCGCGATGCTGACCATGCAGGTTTGCTGGTTCATGACCACCAACCCGCCCGAGCCGACCATGGCGCCGGCGCTGCGCAGCGAGTCGTAGTCCATCGGCAAATCGAGGTGGTCGCGGGTAAGGCAACCGCCGGAAGGCCCGCCGATCTGCACGGCCTTGAAGCCCTTGGGGTTGACCTTGCCGCGGCGGTCGGTGATGCCACCCCCGATGTCGAATACCACCTGGCGCAAGGTCGAGCCAAAAGGCACTTCCACCAGGCCTGTATTGGCCACGTGCCCGGTCACGGCGAACGTCTTGGTGCCCGGGGCGGCCGCGGTGCCGAGCTTGCGGAAGGCCTCCGCGCCTTCGTTGATGATCCGGACCACCTGCGCGAGCGTTTCCACGTTGTTGATGACCGTGGGCTTGCCCCAGAGGCCGCTCTGCGCCGGGAAGGGCGGTTTGGGCCTGGGCATTCCGCGCTGACCTTCGATGGAAGCGATCATGGCCGTCTCCTCGCCGCACACGAACGCGCCCGCGCCTTCCATGACCTCGCAGCGCAACGGCCGGCCACTCCCGAACGCATTAGGTCCGAGGAAGCCTGTCTTCTCGGCGTCGGCGACCGCTCGGCGCATGCGTTTTACCGCCAGCGGATACTCGGTCCGCACGTAAACGAACGTCTCGTCCGCGCCGATGGCCCGCGCGGCTATCAGAAGCCCCTCCAGCACGCGGTGCGGGTTGCCTTCCATCAGGCTGCGGTTCATAAACGCGCCGGGGTCGCCCTCGTCCGCGTTGCAGATCACGTACTTCTTAGCGCTCTGCTGGCTGCGCGCCGCTTCCCACTTCCGGCCGGTCGGGAATCCACCACCGCCACGCCCGCGCAGCCCGGACTTGGCCACCTCCTGGCAAATCTGCTCCGGTGTGAGCGCCGTCATGGCCTTGCGCGCGGCCGCGTAACCGCCGTGGTGCAGATATTCCTCGATGCACTCGGGATCAATGGTGCCGCACTCGCTGAGCACCGAGCGCTGCTGCCGCTGGTAAAATGGAATCTCCTCCACGCCCTTGCAGCGCTTCCTGGTCGTGGGGTCCACATAGAGCAGGCGCTCGACGACCTGCCGGTTAGCGAGCGTCTGGGAGACGATCTCCGGCACGTCCGCCACTTTCACCCTGGTGTAGAGAATGTCCTCGGGCAGCACCGTGACCAGTGGGCCCATCTGGCAGAAGCCCTGGCAGCCGCTGTGGTTCAGGCGCAAGTCCTGGCCGTTTTGCTCCGGGCGGAACTCCGTGGTGACACTCAGGCCGGCGGCGCCGATCTGGTCCGCAAGGGCCTTGAAGACGTCATAGGACCCGCTGGCGGCGCATCCGGTTCCCGCGCAGACGATCACCCGGCGCTGCGCGTGCGGCGCCTGGCCCGCGCCAGTGCCTTTTTGCTCGGTTGAGACAGGGCTCATTCCTTGGCCTCCCGTGCGATGATGTCCTCAATCAGCTTTACAGCGGAATCCGGCGTCATTTGCCCGTGTACCTGGTCGTCAATGACCAGCACGGGCGCCAGCCCACATGCCCCGAGGCAGGCGACGGTCTCTACGGTAAAGAGCATGTCCGGCGTGGTGTTGCGCAGGTCGTCCACTCCCAGCCGCTTCTGGATCGCGCGCAGGATCGGGACGGAATCCTTGACGTGGCAGGCCGTCCCGTTGCACAGGCGCACCAGGTGTTTGCCCTTCGGCTTGATGGCGAAGTGGGCGTAGAAAGTCGCAACCCCATAGACCCGGGCCGGCGAAACGTCCAGCGCCGTCGCCACGTAAGTCATGACCTCCTCGGGAAGGTAGCGGTATTCTTCCTGCACCGACTGCAGGATAGGGATCAGCCGCGAGGGCTTGCGGCCATGGCTGTCCAAAATGCTGCAGACCTTAAGGAACTTGCGCCGGCTGCCATCGGTCGTTGCTTTAATCATCATGGAATCGGCTTTCCAAGCTTCGCCATCAATTCAGCGCGTTGCACTCACGCCAGTTCGGCGCGCTGGCGACAGTAAAGGGTCGGTTCCAAGCTCCTGCGCGAGCTTCTGCAAGCGCGAGCCCAGCGAACAAGACCACCAGCACCACTCGCTCGACGGCTTCATATGCATTTGTCCGAGCTTCGGTAACACCTTGCGTGCCAACCGCGGAACCAGCCCCTAAGCTACAGGTCTCCAAGACCTTACTTCCTCGAAACGGGCCGGAGCCGAGGTGCGATTTTTCGGAAGGTGCGAAAACTCATGACGGTTCTGGGGGGAATTGCGAAAGGTGCTTAACTGACCTCGCCTTCAACGGGGGTCTGCGTGTGGTGTGGCCCCGAGGCGGAGTAGTGGGAAACCAGGCGGGCGATCATGATAACGACAAACAGCGTGCCGGTCATCGCCTCAAGGATCGCCAGCATCCGCGCTACATCCGCCACCGGGGTGATATCGCCGTATCCCACCGTCATCAGAGTTGTAAAACTGAAGTAGATGGCAGTGAACCCGCTCATCACCGCCGCCGTTCCCGTGCGAGTGCTGAACGAGAATGCGTCGGGATTCACCTGCGCTACCAACGTGTAGGCCTGCCCCCAGAGCAATCCGAGAATCAGGTAAACAGAAATACCGGCACAAAGCACATCCGCATCAACTCGTTCGGCCCGAAGAATGAACCCCAAAAGCGTCGCTATGATTACCACAAGAAATGCCATTGCCGGCAGAATAAAGGTCAGGGTTGGGCATCTCTGGGGCCAGAGTTGATTGAGCCAGATGGCGGCGAGCGCGAGGCCCACCACCGCGAACACCAGTCTGCGGCAGGAGCCAGTGGCAATTAAGCCCGTGCACATGACCAGCGTAAACAGCACCGCTTGGCATAGCTGGCCTTCCTTGAAGCCCTGAACAAACGGTGTGGCAACCAGCCAAAGCACCAGCGCCGCGAGGAACCCGACAGCGGATACGCGCGGCCTGAACTTGCGGTGCCTGCCGGAGCCTGTCTGCCCGCTCACAGCAGCAGCTGCGTCTTTATCAGCGGGTAGGGTCATAGGGAGAACAAATCGGGCGGCAACGACTGTTCGGGCGCAATGTCCACCAGTATCTGCGCGGCGAGATTGGGATCAAACCGACGTTCGTTTCGTGACTCCATAACCGAAATCAGTGCCCAGCACTGCCGTGACTCGAGGACGAGAGGCGCACGGTGGCCTCAGCCCACCCGGAGTCTTTGAGTGACCAGCCGCCGCCCAGGGCTTTGTAAAGTTGGACGACCGCCAGCCGGCGCGCGGCCTCGATCTGCGAGAGCGCGTTTTCCGCGGGATAGAGCTGCTGTTGAGCTTCCAGCACTTCGTAATAGCTCGCTTTACCTTCCTTGTATCGGTCGGTCGCTACTGTCACGGCCTCGCGACCGGCATTGACGGCCTCCGCCTGCTCCACGCGCTCTTCTTCGTATCGGCTATGGGATACGAGAGCGTCAGACACTTCGCGGAACGCCGTGAGAGCGGTCTGTTGGTACTCAAGCCTGGTTTCTTCGCGGGCAGCTTTGGTCTGACGATAACGCCCCGTCAGCCTGCCCCCGGTGAATAACGGGCCGGCGGTGCTCGCCGCCAACGCCCAGGTGTTTGCGCCCGTGGACACCAGCTTGCTCAGATCGGTGCTGGTGCCGCCATATAGCGACGTGAGGCCGATACGAGGAAAGAAGTCTGCCACAGCGACGCCGATTTCGGCGTTGGCCTCCCGCACCCTGTCTTCAGCCATCCGGACGTCAGGTCTCCGCTGAAGCAGGGAGGAGGGCAGCCCCACGGGGATGTCCAGGGGCAGTTCTTGCGCTACGAGGGTTGCGGTGCGCGGTACGGGTCCAGGGTTGCGTCCCAGGAGCGTGTTGATCTCGTTTTCTTTCAGAGCGATTTGGCGCTCGATTTCCGGGATGCGGGCTGAAACGGAGCGCAGGGCCAGTTTGGCGCGGGACAGCTCCAGCTTGGAAGCCAGGCCGGCGGTGTGCTGGTCGTCAAAGAGTTTGAACGTCCGCTCATAGGAATCCCGGGTGCGCCGGGCGATGGCAAGCTGCTCGTCCAGCTCCAGCAGTTCGAAGTAGGCCCCCGCGACGCCGCTGACCAGTGAAATCATCACCGACCGGCGCCCCTCCTGTGTGGCCATGAGGTTCGCGCGAGCGGCCTCGCTCATCCGGCGGACCCGACCCCAGAGGTCAACTTCCCATAGCGCCGCAAAGCCGCCCAGGAAGCTGTTCATGGTCTGGCCGCCGTTAGGAACTGGCAGGTCGAGATA
>DATKNZ010000047.1:0-30934 GCA_035541055.1 Candidatus Acidiferrum sp.
GTGTGTCGCGGCCAGCATGCGGGGAAGGGTGGATTTGACGCGGTTGCCCAGCTCAATATCCACACCGGCGCGGGCGTAGGCTTTCGGTTTCATCGGCGGACAAGGCTAGCAGCAGCCGGCGCAGGCTCAAGCCTAGGCCGGTCGGCAGGGCGGTAGCAAAGCAGTCGGAATTCAACGCAAAGGCGCAAAGGAGCAAAGACGCAAAGCAGAGAAGACCGCCTTCGGCGCCCCCGTAAAGGCAACTAAGCCGTCAACAGACGTCCAAAACCCTTGCGCCTTGGCTCCTTTGCGTCTTTGGGTTAAAAGCCTTCTGCACAGAAACGGCTTCACCCTGAGTCGCCCCTGGCCGTCGCGCTACTTTATGCCCCAGGCGGTTTTGGATTTGCTGGAGCCCGGTTTGACGGGTAAATAGAGTATATGCGCTGGCGGTTAATTGCCTGGGTGTCCCTCGGCGTCAATATCGTGTTGGCTGCCGCCTGGGTGTTCTCTGCGCGCAACTTCTCCGCCAAGTACGCGGCGGCCACGGCCGTGCCCAGCCGCCCGCCCGTGGTCCAGACTAAAACCAACTTCATTACCCGGCGCCAGCTCTTCACCTGGCGCGACGTCGAATCCGGCGACTACGGCACTTACGTCTCCAACCTGCGCGACATCGGCTGCCCCGAGCAGACCATCCGCGACATCATCATCGCGGAGGTCAACGCCGCTTATGCGCAAAAACGCGCCACGGAACTGGTGACCGCCGACCAGCAATGGTGGCGCAGCGAGCCGGACCCGGCAGTCGTCCAGGCCGCGGCGGAGAAGATCCGCGCGCTGGAGCTGGAACGCCGCGGCCTGCTTACCAGCCTGCTCGGCACCAACTGGGAAACGGGCGACGTCGTCAGCCTGCCGCGGCCCTCGCGGCCCGGGGTTGCCCTGGACGGGCCCGTGCTTGGCTCTCTCTCGCCGGAAACCAAGCAGGCCATCGAGGACGTGAGCCTCAAATCCGAGGACCGCCTCGAGGCCTATCTCAGCGCGCAACGCCGCGCCGGCAAGGAGCCGGACCCCGTGGCTGTCGCCAAGCTGCGCCAGCAAACGCGCGACGACCTGGCCCGCGTGCTCAGCCCGCCGCAGCTCGAGGAGTTCCTGCTGCGCTATTCGCAAAACGCCAACGACCTCCGCACCGAGTTCGGCCAGCTCAAATACTTCAACCAGACCCCGGACGAGTTCCGCGCCGTCTTCCGGGCGACGGACACCATTGACCAGCGCATCCAGTTGCTGGCCGATGCCACCGACCCCAGCAGCGTCGGCCAGCGCAAGGCCCTGGAGGACCAGCGGGAGAACGCCATAAAGACCGCGCTCGGCCCGCGGCGCTACGCGGAATACCAGCGGCTCCATGACCCGGTTTACCGCGATGCCGTCGCCGCCGCCGAACAGGCCGGCACCCCGGATGCCGCAGACGCAATTTACGCCGTCGCCGTCGCCGCGCAGGACGAGCAGAACCGCATCCAGTCGGACACCAACCTGACGGCCGAGCAGAAGAGCATCGAGATGAAGCGCCTGGAGCTGCAGCAGTTGCAGGCGAACACCGCGGTGACGGGTGGAGACCTGCCCCCCGAGCCGCCGTCCCCGCCGACGACTCCCCCACCCAGGAAGGTCTATGTGCTCGGCCCCGGCGACAGCCCCGAGACTATCGGCCTGAT
The DNA here is from genome assembly GCA_035541055.1 of Candidatus Acidiferrum sp. GTDB lineage: Bacteria > Verrucomicrobiota > Verrucomicrobiia > Limisphaerales > UBA8199 > JAPLUA01. The sequence continues at coordinate 1,680 of DATKNZ010000047.1, forward strand.
GTACGGCTTGCCGGCCAGCGCCATCCGCGCCGCCAACCCCAACATCAATTTCAGCCGGCTCAAGCCGGGCACGCCTATCGTCATCCCGCCCTCGCCGCTATCGCCTCAGCCATCGCCGTAGCGGGGTCAACGCTCAGCCCACCGATGGCGGCCCGCCACTGCCGCTCGAATCACCAATGCGCTTCGCGGGGACGCAATTCGCTGCCGCGCTCTGGTTGGCCGCATCCAGACAGATTTGCTCCTCCAGTGCCTTCTTGAACTGGACCGTCTCAACCGCACCATAAAAGCTCCGACCGGTTTGCTGGTAGCCGTGCTTGCGATAAAACTCCAGCGTCAGCGGGCGTCTTCGTGCCGTGTCCAGGCAAAGCGTGCGAATGCCGGACTGAAACGCTCTCCGCTCCAACTCTCGCAACAACAGGGTGCCGTAGCCCTGCCCCTGGAGCTCGCGCGCGATCCGCATCCGCCGCAACTCGGCCAATCCACCTGAAAGCCGTTTAAAACCACCCATCGCCACAAGCCTCTCGCCAATAAAGCCCAGAAGAAACTCGCCGTGGCCGCGCAGATAAACATCCTCAACTGCCACGAGGTCGGCCTCGTCTTGCTCATGGGTCATGCCCAAAACGAATCCTTCAATCGCGCTGCGGTGCAGGGCCAGCATCGGCTCTTGAAATTCGGGTTGGTAGCGGATCAGGCGCATACCAACAACAGGGCGTTCGCGCGGCCTGCAATCGCGCTGAATGGCATTCCCAGCTATTATTCTGACCCAGCAACCCTCAATACCCCACTTCCCAGGTTGCAGCGGACGCAGGCGCAGCTCCTTCTCCGCCCCGTGCTGCTGAAGGAAGGCAGCCTCGTGGTCTTCAATAAAGGGGAATTCGTAGGGCCAGCACTCGGGCTCGCTGCAGGAGAAACCGGCCCTCTGAAGGCCATCGGCAATCTCGACGGGTCGGTAATAGAAACGGCGGTGCGAGTTGTCCGCCAGCAACATCATTTCGCTGAGCACCCGCCCGAGCGCGGCGCCCCAGTTGTTGCACGGGGCCTGCAAGACCAACCGCCCGCCCGGCTTCAACACCCTGCCAAGCTCCGCATAAGCGGCTTCCGGTTGGGCAAGGTGGTGCAGCACCGACCGAAACAAGGCGCGGTCAACGCTCGCGGTGGCCAGGGGGAGCGCGTGCGCCCAGCCCTTCGCGGCCCGCAGGTTCTCCAACCCGGCTGCTTTCGCCTGACACTCAGCAATCGCCGAGTCCAACGCGTCGAAGGCCCAGACTTGGCAGTCCGGACAGTTGTTCGCAGCGGCGATTGCAAAAGCCCCGTTGCCGCAGCCCACATCCACCAGGCTGCATCCTGGGGTCAGTGCCAGGAGTCGGAGAATGGTCTGCAGATCATCCTCGGTTTGGTAGCAGCGCCGGTAGTCCAGGTCGTGGGTCCAACCGTCCCTCAATGCCACTTCACTGCTGGAACTATTGTTCATACTGAGCAGCGGTGCACAGCGATCATCGTGGCAGAGAAAGAGTGGCTGCTCTATCCGTCAGGACCGCCAGGAACCGCCTGACGCGGACCCGCATGTCCGGTGGTGTGGGAGGCGGGGAAAGAAATCCCCCCGGCCCCGATTGGGCTGATTCATCCGCCCGCCTCCTTGTCCGAGTAATGAACCTCACCCGGGCGTGGAGTAGCGCGTGAGCACGCAACGAGCAATATCATGCCAGCCACGACGGCGAAGTCCGCCACGTTGAACACCCCGGTATGGATCGGGCCGACCCGAAACACCATGAAGTCCGTGACCAGCCCATGCCGAAAAAACCGGTCAACGAGATTGCTCACGCCACCGGCCCAGATTAGTGCCAAGCCGACAAAGCAGAGCCAGCGCAAGCTGAGCGCGCGGACGAGATACACCAACAGAAACGCCAGGCCCATCGCTAGGCCAACGGCGAGAGCACTTCGGGCCGATTGTGGAAGCGAGGCGCCGAGGCTAAGAAACGCACCTGGATTCTCAGCGAGCGTAAACTGGATGAACGAACTAGGGAGCGTGACCGAGCCCGTCTGGCTGAGGGATGTGCGAGCGAAGTGCTTGGTTGTCTGGTCGCAGCCCGCGGTGCAAGCCAGGATTACAAAGAGAACAACTAAGCGCATTACGCTAGCGCGTGTCATACAAACCTCGAAGCACAACGTCGGGGTGAGCGACGGGACGCAGCCGCCGCTGACATCCGATTCGTGTCTGAGTCGAACGGCTGCCTCCCGTTCGTTCCACAATGCGGGTGTGCGCCTGACATGGGCGTGAACTGATGGGGTGCAAGTCCCCTATGTGCGAACACGGTCAGGCTGCCTCTCATAACGAGGGACAGGATGATCGAAACATTAGACCGAGGCAACTGCGGAGTCGCGAGGCTACGTGGGAAGGAAGCCTCAGGTCAAAGCGGATGAGCCGACGAACAGAAAGACCATATAAGGTTGACGGAGAGGACGAGCTGGCACGACACAGCGCTGTCCGGTGTTCAGCTCCGGAGATAAATGGTCCGGTTGTGCAGCGAGAGTTCACGTTCTTACTCAGGGAAACCTGCCATCGCGCCCCGTCGGAAACGGCGGGAGCGAGGGTCAGCAATGGCCCCGAGCGTTGGCAGGAGTCAGCCGAGGCCGTAGTACCGAGAGCAACGAGCCGGACACGACGATACCGGAGGGCCTCACAACTCGGGAAGGGCTGAACTTGGCAGGCAGAGCACGACCATCGGTGGTCTTGTTCCGGTGCGCTGAAGCCGATTGGCCGAGCCTTGGGCGGCGATCGAAGGGCTAAACCCGGCGTCGCCTGAAGCGACCTTCGGCGTCCATCGCATACGTTCCGAGGCTCAGGCAATACCGCCCGACATGCTGGCCAAGGGAACATTCGTGTCTTTCCACCCAGTCCCATGGCAAGTTGGGCAACCACCATCAGCGGATTCTCCATCCCCACAACAGCACCGCAAATCCACGCCGCGAATGCGCCAGCTCTGGCCATGGGCTTCCAAGCGATAGCGTATCTCGCAGCAGAGGTCCGGCTCACCGTTGGCCAACCGGGACGTAATCACCTCCGCCGTGGTAGCCGTACTTGAAATGCTCAATACCTTCAGCGACTGAGCCATCTCTAACCTGCCAACTCCTTTACCCCAAAGGCAGCCTTCTGCGTAGAACCTGTGGAAGAAGGGAAGGCGGCGTGCCTGTTCTTCTTCCGCCAGGGCTATCTGCTCGGCTCGAAAGTCTCGCATGAATTCCTCAACCGTTTGCATTGTCATCCTTTTGACCGCCTCGGGAGCAAACCGGCACGACCCTTGATCGCGAACACGCAAACGGCTGCTTATACCGGAGCGACAACGACGTCAGGGCCCTCGGGAAACCTTTATTCCGAACGCCCCGAGGGTGGCTGGGGATTGAAGGATGAGAGCCAAAAAGGGGTCGGCAGCGGCAGTGTCCCGATTTAGGACAGTAGCGGCTTGGTTGCCGGTCCGTTGCCAGAATCAGGACGCCGCCCACCAAGCCCCCACGCGCACCCTCACCTCTCCGTCACCACACCGTATCCTCGCCGTATCCTCACCGTTGAACCTCTGCAAAGTTTGCAGAGGTTCAACGGTGAGGTCACGGGGAGGATACGGTGTGGTCACGGAGAGGGGCGGGGGCTGCCGGTCCCATGGTCACGGTAACGGTGCCGCTGGCGGGGATGTTCACTTTGACCAGCACAGCCGTACAGGCCCCGCAGGGGTATTGGGCGAGGATGGTGCCGTTGGTAACGGAATCATAGGTGCCTTTGCTCAGGATAAAGCGCACCCGGCCATCGTAGAAGTTCTCCGGCAGGTCGTTGGTGATCGTGACCGAAGCCTCAGTGATGTTCATGGCGTCGGGCCGGTTAGACCGGACCTTTCGGACGACGCCGTTATCGGTGTAGAGCGGCCAGACATCTTTCGCCATGTTCCGGGCTGAGGCGGTCTGGTCGCACGTCCAGCCGTTGCCGGCGCGCCGGAAGTTGAAGAAGCCGCAGCTCCCGTATCTGAAAGCGGGGCCGTCTTCGTAGATATAGTAGGGGGAGGTTTGAAGGGTAGCCGCAGTGTGGCCGTGCCCGATCAGCATCAGGTCACACCGGTCCGGGACGTAGGCCTGGTCGGTGGTGTAGTGCTGTCCGACCAGCCGGTACTTCACGCCGGGGTCGCACAGGGCGGCGCTGTAATCGGCGGCAGCCCAGGCCTTGAGGCCGCTGTCGCTCCAGTCATGCATGAGGACGTAGAAGTCGCCCATGCGGAACGACCAGGAGCGTTGGCCCCAGTTGGCTTCGTAAACGGACGCCCCGAGGGAGTGCCAGTTGACATAAGGCGGGGCTGGCGCTTTGAGGGATTTGTCATGCGGGGGCACGTCATGGTTGCCCGGGCATTCCACGTAAGGGACGCGGAATACGTGGTAGGCGAAGTAGAGGCTCGTGAGCTTGGCCTCCACGTCGCTGGTCTCCCGCTGGGTGAAGTAGCGCTTGCCGCTGGGCTGGTAGTTGTAGCGCGCGCCGTAGAGCTTGGCCCAGTTGCCCCAGTTATTGTAGGCGTCCAGGGCGCCGTTGAAATCAATATGGTCGCCCGTCGCCATCACGAAGCGCGGGTTGATGAGGTTGATGGGCTCCTTCTCCCATTTGAACTCCTCGGCGGTGCCCACCGAGCTGTACCACTGGCCCGAGCGGTTGTTATGGAACTCCTGCTCGATCTGCTCGTCGGCCATGTGCAGGATGTAGAAATCGGCGGTAAAGGACGGCGCGACGCTCAAGGCCTGGCCCTGGACGCTGACGCTCTCGCTGCAGGATACGACGACCGTGAACAGCTCCGGGGGCGCATTGGTGGGCACGCGCGCGGTGAGCTGCCAGCCCGGCTCGATGCCGCGGTTGATGGCGGAGTAAGCGGCTTTCAGCACCTGGCACTTCCAGGCGCTCAAATCGTTGGAGATCGTGACGCTCCAGCCGGTGGCGGCAGACGAGGCCCGGTATTCGAGGCTGAGCTGCCGGTTGGCGGGATTGTCCAGCGCGGCCAGGGCTGGGGTGGCGAGGCGGGGCCGCCACAGCGCGCCATCATTGCGCGGGGCCGCCTCGGAATTCAGCGCAAAGGCGCAAAGGAGCAAAGACGCAAAGCGAAGAAGGCCCCCCTGCTTCGCCCCCGGCAATGCCGGCCAAACATTGACCGCCGGGGTCATGAACTCACACATCCAGATCCTTTGCGCCTTTGCTCCTTTGCGTCTTTGCGTTAAAAGTCTTCTGCATAGATACCTCTGCGTTCACTGGGACTGGAGGTGATAGAACCCGGGCGAATTGGTGCCTGGCTCCAAGACAACCTCCCACTGGGAGTTGACCAGCACGGGCTGGTTCGTAGCCGGTGTCCACACAAAGGGCGGCGTGAGATTCGTTGACATGTAGAGGGCGTATCCGACGCCGGGTGTTGGCCAGGTGAGGGTGAGACCCGTGGCGGCGCTGCCGGCGATCGAGAGGACAGGCGTCTGCCGGCTGATCGCTGAGTAGTTTACGAGGGCGGTGTTCGACGCGACCATCATCCAGTCGGCCCAAACCCAGTTGGAGGACTGCACGCCCGAGGCGATGCGCGCTTCATCCATCGTGCCGTTGAAGTAGAAGTCGGCATTGGTAAACCGCCCGAGGTTTACGTCGGCCTGGTTGGCGAAGTCTGTGACTACCGTCCCCGACTGCAGCCAGGCGCCGTCCTTGTAGAATTGGGCCGTGCCGGCGGTGCGGTTGACCGCGACCGAGAGCAAGTGCCATTGGCCGAAGCTCACCGTGCCGTAGGGGGTGGTCGCTTCGTTGCCGTTCGTGCCGTCGCCGCTGGCGAAGTCTATCTTCTGGTCGTTGGTCCGATAGGTATTCACGAACCAGGCGAACCCCGCCGAACCATACCCGCCCTTTTGGTTGGACCAGATGGTCTGGATGTCGAAAGCGTTGGGGGCGACGTTCACCCACGCGGAGAGCGTGAAGGTGTTGCCCAGGTTGACTACGCCCGCATCGAGGAACTGCGAACCGCTGAAGGCGCAGCCGTGGCCGATCCTGCCGGTTGTGGACGAGGGCGCCACGCCGGAAGTCGCCGTGTGCTGCTGCGCGCTGTCCGCATAAGGAAAGCCGCTCTCTTTGAGGTGATAGACGGTGTAGTAGTTCGGCGTCCAGACGGAGCCGTCGCTGCTGTAGGGCGGCGGATTCGTAGCCGAAGGATTGCCCCAGTAGGCCCAGACGTAGTCGTTTGTGCTCGCCAGCACGGGCACCCTCACCCACACCGTCGAGGCGCCGTTCGTGTTCCACTCATCTATCTCGTGAGGAATGGGCAGCAGACCGGAGGCGTCCGTGAACCGCAGGTCACCGCCGGTCGGCGAGGCAAACTGCGCGTAGGAGAAGCCGGCCAAGCTCGGGCCAAGGTTCACCAGCGCGGGGTAGTTGGTGAGCCCTTCACCGCGTGTGTAGCCGCTAAGCATGATCTTCATGCGCGAACCGAACGCCTGCGGGTCCAGGGCCGGGGCGAAGAAGGCCGACGCCGGCGCCCACGCCTCGCCGCTGGAATTGGTGGCATAGAATCGGTAGTAGTAGGTTGTCCCCGGAGCGAGCCCGTTGAGGGTCGTGCTGAGGCTGACGGGATTGAAGTTCGTGTTCACCGCCACGAGGATCGCCTGCTGCCAGTTGCCCTTTACGGTGCCGCCGTCCTGTGGGCCGTAATAGACCCACAGCGTGGCCTCCTCGCTGCCGTAAATACCCTGCGCTACCGTACCCGCCACGGCCGTGGAATTCGAGCTCACGCCGGTGGCGGGGCCGTTGGCGACCGTGAGGTTGACTGGCGCCGGCAACGGCTGGTTCAGCAGCGGTATCATCAGAGAGGAGAACTCGGTGTCGGTGGGCAGCCGGCCGTTGGTCTCTTTGAACTGGGCGGTGAGCAGGCGCGCCTGGCTGATGAACCGCTGATGCAGGAACCACGAGGCCACCTGCACATGATTAGAGTCAATCAGGCAGTAGTTCTTGCCGGCCTCGTTGTCGTATATCTCCCAGAAGAGGATGAACTGGAGGCACTGGCCGGCGTAATTCCAGCCGAGCAGGCGCTGAATGTAGGAGCGGTTCAGCGGTTCCTGCGAAGCCGTCGAGTTGCCGCCCCAGCCGTATTCACCGATCCACATGCGCTCGCCGGGCACCGAACCGGCCTTGTTCGTGGGCAGATGCGCCTGCATGTAGTTGAGCGTGGTGTAGAGGTCCGAGTTGGTCAGGTTCATGCCGTCGTAGGACGAGTAGGACAGGTAGTCCAGGTTCGTGACGTAAGGCACGACGGCGTTGATCATCCGTACATTGTTGTTGGTGCCGTTGAGCATGGCATCCCGCACCCGGTTGGCCTCGGCGTAATAGTACACGCTCACATTGGTGGAGTGCGTGTTGGCCTTGGCATCATCCACCGCCTTCTGGCGCGTGTTCTCCCAGAGGATCATGCCCGTTACCACGGCCGGGCTGGGGTTGGTAGTCCAGTTGTTCACGTCGAGGTAACCATCGCCCTCCCAATGCCCGAGCAGGAATGTCTTGCCCGAGCCCGTGTAATTCGTGAGCAAGTAGCAGGTCAGGTCGTACATCTCCCGGTAATCGTTGGCCTGCTCGGTGCTCGTGTAATTGCCGTCCTGGAACGGCGCGTCGGGGTTGGAGAAAGGATACTCCCAGATGATGAAGTGCCGGAACGGCATGTCCAACACCGTCCGATAGGAAGGCTCGTCCCGCGCCAGCGTCAGCAGGTTGGTGATGTTGGACGTGAGCGTGACCCCGCTCTGCCCGGAGGTGTTATTGCCCATGTAGAACTTGATGGTGTCGCTGCCCAGGTTGGTGATGGCCTGCGCCGTCTCCACCAGCAGGGTGTTGGTGGTGAACTTGTAGAGGCCGGCGAAGGTCTCGGTGCCTACGCGCACGTTGTAGGCGTCCACCTGCGGGTCGGACAGCGGGGCGGCGACCAGGTTTCCAGCGGCAGCAAGCGCAGCAATCAGGAGAAAACCACAGATGGACACAGATGGAAACAGATCAAACGTGTGAAACGCTCTCCTGGCTGGCGCGCGGGAGGGCGAGCGTCCCTGCGAGCCCAAACTGGTGCGTGGTGCGTGATCCGTGTCGGGGCCGGAACACGCAACACGCGCCACGCAACATGCGCCATGCAACACGCGCTGTGATCCCGGCATTCCGTATCTGTGTCTATCTGTGTCCATCTGTGGTTGAAATTCTAACGGAATGGGCGGCCGGGAACCTATTCCCGGCCGCCCTCTGCTCCGCATCTTGCATCCTACTGCTAAAAGACTACCGCACGAGCACGCGGTAGAATTCCCGCGGGCTGGTCGGGCTGACTGTGTAAGGCGACGTGGCGTTGTTGGTCGTCCACGGCCCGGTGACATTCGGCGCCTGGAGCAGCGTGCCGGACGGCCAGGTCAGCACCACCTGGGCGTTGACCACCGAGGCGGTGATCACGACCAGCGAGCTGAACACCGAGCTGTATTCCTGGAGCGTGGAGTTCTGCGCCACGGTCATGTAGTCGGCCCAGACCCAGTTCGAGGAGCTGATGCCGGACCGGATACGGGCTTCGTCCACGATGCCGTGCATCTGGAAGCTGCCGTCGGTGAACCGGCCCAGGTTGACGTCGGCCTGGTTGGTGAAGCCGGATTGCAGGAAGCCGGAAGCCAACGAGATGGGTTGGCCGTCCAGGTAGATCTGCAGGCCGCCATTGGTCTGGCTCATAGCCGACTCGAGCAAATGCCACTGGGTGTAGCTCACCGCCCCGGCAGCCGTCCTGGCCTCCGAGCCGGTGCTGTTCCCAATGCCGCTGGTGATGTCAATGACACCATCATAGCTCTGGTAGATATTGACATCCATGGCGAAGCCCGGCATCCCGAAGCCGCCGTGCTGGTTGGCCCAGATGGGCTGGATCGCATTCCCGTAGCCGGTCGGGTTGGCCGGATCGAGGTTGATCCAGGCTGACAGGGTGAAGCTGTCGCCCAGGTTATTGCTGCCTTCGTCCAGCCAGGCCGCGCCGCTGAAGTAACCGCCGGTGCCGACGATGCCAGCCGCCTGCGCGGGGGCCACGCCGTTGGTGGCCGGGTGCTGCTGCGTGCTATCCTCAAAGGGCAGCGCGCTCTCCTTGAGGTGATAGACCACCTCGTAGGCGCCAGCGGCACCGAACGGCGGCACCCACACCGTTCCATCCGTGCTCCAGCTCAGGGGCGTGGTAGCGCCGGGATTGCCCCAATACGCCCAGATCGTGTCATTGGTGCTCGCCAGGGTCGGCATCTGCACCCAGACCGAGGACGTGCCGCTCGTGTTCCACTCGTCAATCTCGTGCGGAATCTGGTTCGTGCCAGTCGCATCCGTGAACCGCAGGTCGCCGCCGGTCGGCGAGGCCATTTGCCCGTAGGCAAAGCCGGCCAGGTTGGTGCCGAAGCGCACCAAGGCCGGGAAGTTGACCAGCGTCTCCGGGCGGTTGTAGCCGGCGAAGGTGATCCTGGCCTTGTAAGTGTAGTCAACCGGGTTGAGCGTAGGCGCGGCCACGCCCACATTGGTCACCGTGCTGGACATCACCCCCGCCGGATTGTCCGCGTTTTTGACTGTGACTGCGTACAGGTTTGTGCCGAGCAGGGTGCTGAACGTGTAGTTGGAGGAGGTCGCGCTGGGGATGGTCACCCCGTTGCGGGTCCAGATGTAGGTGAAAGGCGCCGTCCCCTGAACTCCGACAGTATAGGTGAATTGCCGGTTGGCATAGCCGATATAGAACGGCGGCTGCAAATCTGTCACCAGGGTCAGGCCGACGTTGACGTTCAGCATGGCGCTGGCGCTTTGCAGGGGCGTGGCGATGTAGGTGTTGCTGACTATGACATAATAGCCGCCGCCCTGGCTCGGCTGCACGTCCGGCAGGACGAGCGTCGCGCTGGTTCCGCTGGGGATGGGCTGATAGTTGTTGTCATACCACTGGTATTGCAAGGGGGCCGTGCCGATCGCGCCCACCGTGAAGGTGGCTGTGGAGCCCTGGTTGACCGTTACATCGCTGGGCTGCGTCGTGATGATCGGCGGCACGCCCGCGCTAACGTAGTGGGCCAGGACCTGGCTCGGGCTTAGGGCGTAGTTGTAGATGGCTACGTCGTCAATGTTGCCATTGAACTGCGTATCATAGCCCGTGCCGGCGCCCGACTGGCGGCAGCCGATGCTCAGCGGCGTATTCCAGCCCAGGATGCCGCTGTTGGTGGCCAGAGTCCCGCTGGCTGTCAACTGGCCGTCCACATACAAGTGGACGCTTCCGTTGGCCTGGTCGCATACGCCGACCACATGATGCCAGAGGCCATCGTTGGGCGCGTTGGTGCCATTGGCGGCGGCGGCAGTGGCGGGGTTGGCTGCGCTGCGTACGAAGAAACGGTAATCGCCGCCCGCAGCGCCGAGATCGAGGTTGAACTGCTCACCCCCGTTGCCGTAGCCACAGGTGACGATGCCCGCGCCCGAAGCTTCGGGCCAGTAGGCGTTGTTGATCCAGGCCTCGATCGAAAACGCCGCACTGAACCCGTTGGAGGTCGCGAAGCTTAGCAGGCTGGAAACGTTCCCCGCATAGCTACCCTGGTTATTCTCACCCAGGGTGGCCCCCGTCTCGCCCGGGTCGGTTTGCGGGGAGAACAGGGAATCGTACCCCGATCCAGGCTGGGCAATGAGGGCGTTGGTATAGGCGGCATTGAGGCCGCCGGCATAGTCGTAGGCTGGGAAGCCATTATTGCCCGATCCATTGTCAGGGCTCTCATCGAGGCGGAAGTAATCCACTGGGTGATCGTTGAGCACTGCCACCGGGTAGGGCGCGGTCGGCCGCGTCAGGACGGAAACCGCGATCGGGCTGAAGGCGCTGGGCGTGTTCGTCGAGTAGAGATTGGTGATGACGCACGAATACGTGTGCATGCTGGTGACCGATGTGTCGGGCACATAGCTGCTGGCCGTGGCGCCGGTAATCGGCGAACCGTCCTTGGTCCATTGGTAGGAAATCGGCATGGGCCCGGCGACGACCGCGCGCAGGCTGGGGGTCGTGCCGACAAATACGTGGGCAACCGTGGGGGACTGCTGGGCCACTACCGGCGGACCGGTCACGCTCAAGGCGACGATGGAGCTGGTGGCTCGGCCATAAGTGTTGGTGACCACGGCGTAATAGCTGCCCGCATTGGCGAGTTGAACCGGGTTAAAGGTGAGCGCCGCGGTGGTCTGGCCCGAGACGGCGCTGCCGTTGCTCTTGTACCACTGGTAGGCCAGCGTGGGGCTGCCCTTGACGGTGATAGGAATCGCAACCACCTGGCCGGCGTTGGCGGCTACGCTCGCCGGCGGCTGGCTCGCGATGTAAGGCGGCACGCCTGCGGCGCTGTAAAGCTGCTGGACCTGCGCGCCGGTCAACGCGTTGGTGAAGAAGGCCACTTGCGCAATCTGGCCGTCAAAGTAGCGGATGGCCGTGCCGGAGCTGTTATACACCGGCGTGATGTTGTCCGGGTCGCCGCCAAGCAGGAAATCGTAGGTCGCACCCGCGAGGGCGCCCACGCCAGTATTGGTCCGGACGGGCACACCGTCCACATAGAGGGTGGCGCTGGAGCCGTCTGACACACCGGCCATGAAATGCCAGGCCCCATCGTTGACCAGGGCGTTGTTCGTGAGGACGTCAGAGGTGCTCACGAACTGAACCTCGGGGCTGGCGCCCGGGTTCCAGCGCGGGCCGGCGGCAATATTGTCCACAACCAGTCGTGGCCCGTTGTTGCCATGGCTGGCGACAGCCTGGAAGCGAGCGGGCGCATCCGCCGGATTGCCCTGGAACCACGCCGTCAGCGAGATCGGCTGAGTGCCGGTCGGATTGAGCGCCGCCGGGACATACCCGCCGCCGACGTCCACGCCGCCGCTGTAGCCGTTAATGGCCACGGCGTGGCTCCCGCCAAAGCCGGTAAAGCTCGGGCCGGGCACGCCCGGCACCGTGCCGGGCTGGTACGCGCCATTGCCGGCGGCGCCCGCCGAGCCGTAGTTGTTCGCCACGGGATAGCTGCTCGGGCTCGGATAGCTGTTAAAGGCGGGCTCACCCAGGCGCACGTAAATGAGCGGATTATCGCCAATGACGGTGTTCTTGTAAGTGGCGTCGGATGCCGATGCCGCCGAGTAGTGGGCGGAGATGGTGCCCGGGTCGAGGATGTTGGTGTAGATGGCGACTTCGTCAATGCCGCCGGCGTACTCCGTTGCGCCATTGCCGGCAGACAGGGTGCTGCCGGTACCGATGAGCAGGGGCGAAACCACGTCGGGCATGTAGAGCTGGCCAAAGGCGTTCGTGGCGGAGGCGGAAATGGCCCTGGAACCTGCGGGAGAGCCATTCCTATACCAGGCCTGGTTTACACCATCGAAGGTAACAACCATGTGCTGCCACACGTTTGTGGTGATGGCCGTGTCCAGCTCCTGCTTCGTCGCGTCCGCACCCGACCCGTTGTAGGTCGCGAAGAACGCGTTGCCTCCATACTGGCCGATGCTGAAGCCATCCCAGTTGAGGGTGGTGTAGCCATTCCGCGGATCGAGGACCGGTTCACGCCCTTCATTGACAATCGGCATCACGGAGGCAGTCACGCCGGACGGGTTAACCCAGAACTCGATGGAAAACGGGGGCGTGAGCGTCAGGGCGGAGTTGGCGACGCCGTTGGTGAAGCGAGGGAAGACCACATACGAGCCCGCGCCCGCCGCGCTGCGCTGGCAATAGAGGGCGGTGTCGCCGTCGCCGATCGCGCCTGCCGTGTGCGAGACGTTATTGGTCTGGTAGTACAGGTTGGTGATTCCCACGGTGTACTTCTGGAAGAAGGTCTGGTAGTAGCCATTGGCAGCAGCCCCCGCCGTGCCCAGGTTATTGGCAATGTAGGCGCCCGCAGGCGGCTGAGCCGTTTCGTCCAGCGGCCAGTAGCCGACCGGGTTCAGGGCCTGGACGGCCGAGCCGTAAGTGGTGGCAGTATGAACAGCGATCGTTGCGGTCGCGCTCACCGTGCCGCCGTAAGCGTTGGTCACCGCCAGGTAATAGCTGCCCGCATTACCCGTCGCGATCGGGTTGAAGGTCAGCGTCGCGCTCGTCTGGCCGGACATCATAGACCCGTTCCGGTACCACTGGTAGGTGAACGGCGTGGAACCGGAGATCGTGGCGCCGAGCGTCACTGCCTGGCCGACCAGGGCGCCCTGCGAGAAGGGCTGCACGCGGACCAGCGGCGGGACTCCCGCAGCGGAATAAATCTGCTGAATCTGCGTGCCGCTAAGGGCGTTGGTGAAGAAGGCCGCCTGGGCGATGCTGCCGTCGAAGTAGCGGCTGCCGCCCGGGCCGAGCGCCGGGGGCGTGTACTGTGGGTCGCCGCCCAGGATGACATCGGAGTTGGTGCCAATGATGCTGGCAACGTTGGTTCCGCTCTTGGCCAGAAGTCCGTCCAGGTAGAGGAAGTTGTTGGTGCCGTCCGACACGCCCGCCACGAAGTGCCACTTGCCGTCATTGAGGAAGAAGCCGGTATTAACTTCCTCCGCGACGCTGCTGAAGAGCAATTCGGGACCATTACCGGGGTTGAAGCGGTTGCCGGCGTTGTAGTCGTAGGCCAGGCGCCAGCCTAGATCGCTATGACCAAGAATTTCCTGGAAGCGCCCGACGCAGTCCGCCGGGTTGGCACGGAACCAGGTCATCACCGTCAACGGCTGGTTGGCCGTCGGATTGAGCACCGCCGGGACGCTGCCCAGGCCTACATCCACACCGGCATTGAACCCGTTGAGGGCTACGGCAGTGGCGCCCGATAAACCAGGATAGCCGGGACCGGCGACGCCCGGCGTTGTGCCCGGCTGGTAATAGCCGTTGGCGGTTGAGCCCAGGGAGCCATAATTATTGGCGACCGGGCAGGTGCTCAAGGCCGGCGCGCCGGAATAGGCGGGCTCGTCCAGGCGAAGGTAAATTGTGGGGTTGTTCGCGAGGACAGCGTTGCGGTAATTGGAGCCGTACGTGGCATTGGTTCCGTATGCAGTCTGGAAGTGATTGGTGACGTCGGTGGCGGCCAGCACGTTGGTGTAAATGGCCACTTCGTCAATCGTCCCGCCGAACACGCTGTTTTGATTGCCGCCCGAACCGATGAGCAAAGGCGTCACCAGGTCGGCCGCATAGGTGTGTCCCAGGGCATCGGCCGGAGGGACCTTTGTGCCGACCAGCAGCCCATTGTTGTACATCTTCATCGTCGTGCCGTCGAACGTCCCCACGATATGGTGCCATTGGTTGGCCGCATAAGCCGCCGTATCAATCTCGCTCTTGGTGCCAGCCCCGTTGAAGGTGGAGAAGTAAATGATGTTGTTGTAGGAGCCGACGGTGACGCCCTGGGAGACGGCCTGGTTGCCCAGACCCGGCCCGTTGAGGGCGTTTACAAATCCCTCGCTCACCAGGGGCTTGATCCCACCAACCGCCGAGCCGTTGGTCGGATACACCCACACCTCGATGGAAAACGGCGGCGTGATCGTGATAGCCGCGTTGGATACTCCGTTTAGCACGCGCGGGATGACGACATGCTGGCCGATCAGCGATTGCTGCATGGCCATGTCGCCGTCCGCGGTGATGCCGGGCACATGCTGGATGACGTTGGTGGGCAGCAGCGCGGTGCCGCCGAAGGGCTGGTACCAGGTCTCGTAGTAGCCGTTGCCGGTCGCGCCGAGCGTGCCGGAGTTAGTGGCCACGTAAAGGCCGGGCGTGGCGACGTTCTCCGACAATGGCCAGTAGGCCGCCGGGTTTAATGCCATGACGGCGTTCGAGTAGGTTTGGGCTCGCGCTGCGGTTCCGCCAAGCAGGACCAACGAGGTGAAAGCAGCATGAATCAGGGTCTTGTTTCGCATGGGTATCATTGAGGGGTGTGTGTTCTCATCGTTCTCCTTCGGGTAGGTGTCCCGGGGCCTTGTGCGGCGGCATGGAGAGCCTCTGCTCGCCAGGCCTCCGCTCTGGAAGCCCGGCGTGATTAACAGCATTAGCTAAACGCTTCACGCGTTGGGTTCGCACAAGGCCCCTCAGGACCGCGCACGCTGCGACCAGCGCCGCACCCGAAGCCTTGTCCGCAAAGCCTGACAGAAAGCCCCCGCCGCGCGTAATCGTAGGTTTATATGAGGGCCGACGGGGCGGGGAAACTTGTCGCGTGGTGCGTGTTCCGTGTTGCATGTTCCAGCCCGACACGCAATACGCAACACGCAACACGTCCCCCACGCTTCAACGGCTTGGGCTTGGCAGGTTATACGCGCTCTCCTAGACTGGTACCTTGATGCATTGGCTTGGTTCCCGCCCGGCCCTGCGTGCCGCTCATGCTGCGCTGCTGGCCCTGGGGCTCGCCGTCCCAGAGACGGGCGCGGCCGATGCGAACGCGCGCCTCCGGCTGACCGAGCCCGTGGCCGCCAGAAACGCTGACGGGCACCTGGAAGTCTTCTGTGTGGATGCCGAGGGCCAACTACGGCACCGCTGGCAGAAGCTGTCCAACGGCGATTGGTCGTCCTGGTCGAGTCTCGGCGGCCCATTCGAGCCCGGGATAGCCGTTGTCTTCAATGCCGCCGCGGAGCTGGAGGTCTTTGCCGTCAATTCCGAGCGTGGCGAATTGTGCTATGCGCACCAAACCGCCGCCAACAGCGCCGATTGGTCTCCCTGGTTCAGCCTGCGTGGAGCGGTGCAAGGACCCGCAGCCGTTGCCTCCCAGGCCAACGGCCGGTTGCACGTGTTTGCGGTCGCCCCCGGGGGCGCGGCGAAGCACCGCTGGCAGACCAACGCCGCCGGCGGCTGGACCGGCTGGGCGGACTTGGGTGGCGAGCTGCTGCCGGGCCTGGCGGCCGCCCGCAACCTCGATGGTCGCATCGAGATCTTCGGCATCAGGGCCGCCGACAGCGCTCTGGTCCATTGCTGGCAGCGCGACCCAACCAACCCCGCCGAGTGGACATCATGGACCAGCCTGGGCGGCCAAGTTCTGCCCGGCTTCGCCGTAGGCCACAATGGCGTCGGCCGTCTGGAAGTCTTCGCTATCGCAAGACTCGACCGCGCCCTGCAACGCAGCATGCAGGTCACTCCCGGCAACAGCTCGAAATGGACCGACTGGCAGGACTTCAACGGCAGTGTGCCGCCCGGCTTGGGCGCGGTGCCGTCGCCTGCTACGCGGGCCGACCAGGGCCTCCCGGAAACCGAGATCGCCGGGCGAGGCTCGGCTGACACCGTCCACCCCGAGGTATCGGCGCTGGAGCCCGGCCTGGTGCTCGGCCAAAGCGCCGACGGGCGCGTCGAGGTCTTCGCCGTGGACAGCCACGACCATGCGCTGCTCCACCGCTGGGAGATGTATGCGGGCGGCACGGATGCCTGGTCGCGCTGGGCCAGCATGGGCATCGCAGCGCAGCCTTACCCGGCCGTGATTGCCAACGAGGAGGGTGACCTGGAAGTCTTTGCCGTGGACGCCAGGGACAGCTCCGTGCTGAACCACCGGCGCCAGATCAGCCGCGCCAGCGATTGGCTGGACTGGTCCAGCCTCGACCAGCCGAACTTCCGCTACAGCTCGCGCACCTGGCAAACCGACGACGGCCTGCCGGACAACGTCGTCCAGGCCCTCGCGCAGAGCTCCGACGGCTATCTTTGGGTCGGCACGCTCGCCGGCCTGGCGCGTTTCGACGGCCTGACGTTCACCGCCGTCGCCCCGCTCACAGCGCCCGAGCTGCAGAATGCCTCCATCACCGCCCTATGCGCCGACCGCTCGGGCGCGCTCTGGATCGGCACCGATGGCTACGGCCTCGTCCGCCTGCAGGCCGGCACGTTCTCGCACTTTGGCAAAACCAACGGCCTGGCGGGCGACTTCCTGCGCGCCATCTACCAGACGCGCGACGGCTCGCTCTGGATCGGCACCACCACCGGCATGAGCCGCTACTCCCAGGGCGCCTTCACGACTTACACCCATCACCAGGGCCTGCTCTCGGACGTGGTCCGCGCCCTTCACGAGGACCGCGCGGGAAACCTGTGGATCGCCACAGGCGCCGGCCTGAACCGGCTCTCCCCAGTCTCCGGTCTTGAGTCTAACGTCTTGAGTCGAGCCGCCATAGATGCAACTCCAGGCGCGGGAACCCGGACTCAAGACTCTAGACTCCAGACTCAAGACTTTCGGATGGACGCCTTCCGCATGCCGAACAATCTGCCCAACGATTCGGTGCGCTGCATCTGGCAGGACAAAGGTGGCCGCGTCTGGATCGGCTCCAACAACGGCCTGCTCTGGTACAACTGGTTTTGGATGCACAGCTTTTACGCCTACAACACCAAGTACGGCCTGTCCGACCCGTTCGTGAGCGCCATCTGCGAAGACCACGAAGGCAACCTATGGGTTGGCACCTACAGCGGCCTCAACCGCTTTCACGAGGGCCGCTTCTACTCCGAGCTGAACGACGAGGGCGTGCCCTTCGACCGCATCAACGCCCTGCTCGAAGACCACGGCGGCAACCTATGGGTCGGCTGCCGCGACGGCCTGGCCCGCCTCACGCCCAAACATTTCCGCACCTACACCCGCCAGCAGGGCCTCACGCATAACAACGTGATGTCCGTGCTGCAGGACCGCTCTGGCAGCCTGTGGCTGGGCACTTGGGGCGGCGGCCTCAACCAACTCAAGGACGAGAAGGTCACCGCCTACATCACGACCGGCACCAACGCCGCCAACGTGGTGACCGAAACCGCCGGCACTAACCGCTTCCCCGAGTCGCTGGTGCTCTCTTTGGACGAAGGACACGATGGCAGCCTATGGGTAGGCGCCGATTACGATGGCGGCCTCACCCGGCTGAAGGACGGCCAGATGACGCGATTTACCTGGCCGGGTGGTGTGGTCAACGCCCCGGTGCGCGTCATTCATGAAGACCGCGCCGGCGCGCTCTGGCTCGGCACCAGCCGGGGCCTGTATCGGCTGCAGGACGGCCAGTTCGCCCAGTTCACCACGACGAACAATCTGGCGGGCGACCTCGTCCGTGCCATTTGCGAGGACCACGCCGGCAGACTTTGGATCGGCACCGACGCCGGCCTTAGCCTGTGGCAGGGAGGCAGGAGTCCTCAGTCTAAAGTCTTGAGTCTTGAGTCTAAAGTCGCGAGTCAAGCAGCGGGACCAGAGGACGGGGGCGCTCCGTCCTCCGTCCTCCCGTCCCGCTTTACTACCATTGAGGGCTTATCCGACGACCACGTGCGCGCTCTTTACGAGGACAAGGAGCACAACCTGTGGATCGGCACGAGCACGGGTGGGCTGAACCGCATCAACCTTTCCGAAATCCCCGACGGCGCAGCAGCAGGCTCGAACGCCCCTTCACGGATCACGTGTCACGTATCACGCTTCACGACCCACCAAGGGCTCTTCAGCGATGAGGTGTTCGAAATCCTTGAAGACGACCAAGGCTGGCTCTGGCTGACGTGCTCCAAGGGCATCTCCCGTGTCCGCAAACATGACTTGGAGGCTGTTGAGCACGGCGACCTGCGAACCGTCGCCAGCCCTTCGTATGGCAAGGGCGACGGCCTGGAAACCACTCAATGCAATGGCGCCGCCAAGCCCGCCGCCTGGAAGGCGGGCGATGGCCGGCTCTGGTTCGCCACCAGCAAGGGTGTGGCGTGCGTTGACCCCGCTACGCTCGAGGCCAGCTCGGCGCCGCCGCGCGTTTTCATCGAGCAGGTGCTGACGGATAAGAAGCCCCTGGTTTCTTCGAGCAGCCCCTGGGGCGCCGGGCCCTTGCCAGCGGATGACCCGGAAGCCGGCCCGCTCACCGTGGCGGCTGGCCGCGGCGAATTGGAATTCCATTACACGGCGCTGGATTTCCAGGCGCCGGAGGATATCCGCTTCAAGTATCGCCTCGAAGGCGTTGATTCCGAATGGGTTGACGCCGGCACGCGCCGCACCGCTCACTACAACTACGTTAGCCCGGGCACCCATCGTTTTGAAGTCATCGCCTGCAACAAGGACGGCCTCTGGAACACCGAAGGCGCCTCCATCACCCTGCTCCTGCGCCCGCACCTGTGGCAGACATGGTGGTATCGAGCGCTGGGGGGCCTGCTCATCGCCGCCGTAGCCGCCGGCGCCGCCCTGTATTTCACGCGCCGCCGCATGCGCCGCCAGCTCCAGCTCCTCGAGCAGCGCCACGCCATCGAACGCGAGCGCGGCCGCATTGCCAAGGACATCCACGACGACCTCGGCTCCAGTCTCACCCGCATCCTGATGCTCGGCGAGCGCGCCGCCGACGGCCTCGGCAAACCGGACGACCTGTCCGCGCACGTCGGTAAGATCGTCACCACCGCTCGCGGGACCATCCAGGCGCTGGACGAGATCGTGTGGGCCGTCAACCCGGAGAACGACAGCCTCGAAGGCCTGGTCGAATACATCAGCCATTACGCCGATGAGTTCTTCGAGAACACCCCTGTCGCCTGCCGCCTCAAGTTCCCCGCGCAACTGCCGGCCTCGACTCTCACGGCCGAAGTCCGACACGACCTGTTCCTCATCGTAAAGGAAGCGTTCAACAACATCCTCAAGCACTCCCGCGCCTCGGAGGTGCACGTCGAGGTTTCTGCCGCGGATTCGAAACTGCAGGTGATCATCGAGGACAACGGCCGCGGCTTCGACCCAGCCAAACCCGCCAGCGCGCGCAAGGGCAACGGCCTGCACAATATGCGCCAGCGCGCCCAAAACCTCGGCGGCCAGTTCGCCTTCACCTCCAGCCCCGGCCGGGGCGCGCGGATCATGATCCACACGCCCCTGAAGCCGAATGCCAGACCCACGCGCCTCCCGAGAACAAGGATGGAGCATTGATGATGGTGGGAGCCTCAGTCACACACCACGCTCCACGCACCACGTGGCGGCGCCTCCCCGTATATTTATACGAATGGCCCGTCCTTTCCCTGCGCGATAAAGTCATCGCGTGATTAGCACAGTTGCTGGCATGCCGATTAGGGTTTCTATAGTAGAAGATGACGAGGAGATTCGCGCCAACCTGGGCGACCGCATCGGGGGCAACAACTCCTTCCGCCTCATGGGCAGCTATGCCAATGCCGAAGCCGCGCTCGCGGACCTCCCGCGCCGCACGCCCGACGTCGTGCTCATGGACATCAATCTGCCCGGCGTGGACGGCATCGAATGCGTCCGCCAGTTGAAGCCCAAAATGCCGGACGTCCAGTTCGTCATGCTCACGGTTTACGAGGACAATAATCGCCTGTTCAAATCGCTCGTCGCCGGGGCCAGCGGATATTTGCTCAAGCGCACTCCCCCGGCCAAGCTGTTGGCCGCCATCCGCGAAGCCCATGCCGGCGGTTCGCCCATGACGCCCCAGATCGCGCGCCGCGTCGTCCAGCACTTCCAGCAGGCGCCCCAGCCCTCGTCCGAGTTGCAGCGGCTCACCCCGCGCGAACAGGAGGTGCTGGACCAACTCGCCAAAGGCTTCCGCTACAAAGAAATCGTGGACAACCTCGGCATCAGCTCCGGCACCCTCCACAGCTACATCCGCAGCATCTACGATAAGCTGCACGTCCACTCGCGCACGGAAGCGGTGGTGAAATACCTTGCGGATAACCGGACCATGACCGCGTAGTCGGCAAAACCCGAAAGCCAGCAGCAGCCCGAATTGGCCGCCAGGCAAAATGGCCGACTACCTTTACGAGGAGGACTACGACACGCGGGGTCTTCGCAGGACTACTTCGGAAAACACTCGAGGATAGTATCTGCCTTGCTTGATGCCAGGTACAGCGGGGACTCGCTGAGCAGCACGTCGCCTTTCGCGAGGCGATTACCCATGATGTCGCAGGCCTGGACTGCTCGGCTGAGCCGGACATTTCTAGCGTGGCCGGGCGTGCACCAGGCTACGGCTACGGCCCTGTCTTGCACGTTGAAGACATAGGCCAGCAAGCCGTCTGAGCGCACGATCTTCACGCATTGGTCCGGAATACCCAGCAGCCGGCTTAGGACCGCCACGCCGGGATACATCTTGCGCGGCGCGCCGCCGTATTCGAAGAGCACGCCGCCGGCATCGGGGCCGTTGATCGTGCCGCACGTGCCGGCGTGGAAGAAGATCTTGCGCAGCCCGTGGGCGAACGACACCGCGGTGAACTTGACGATGTGCTCGGTCGCGGCCCGCTCGCTCGGCCAACGGCAGCGATTCATGGTCGCATCGCCGACGGCCTCGGGCACGCAGGCGGGGTCGTCGTCGGCGTAGCAGCCCCACTCGGTGATCCAGACAGGTTTGGGGCCGCCGTTGGTGCGCATGAGTTGTTCGAGCGCGGCGAAGGGTTCTTCGAAGCTCTCGGCGGGGCGCGCGGCGTCGTACATGTGCAGGTCGAACACGTCCACCCAACGGAGGCCGCCCTGCGCCACGAAATCATGCGTGAGCCCGGCGGTGAGGTTTGCGCTGATACCGCCCACGACGCGGCATTGCGGGTCGGCGGCGTGAAGGGCGCGGCTGCCGGCTTCACACAGCTTGAGATAGTCGGCAAGGGTATAGCCGAATTTGCGCGGCAGGGCGTAGTCCGTATAGACGGGCTCGTTGAGTATCTGGAAGTGCGTCACCCCGCGGGGCCGCATGGCCTCGTAATGGCGCGCGACGGCGGCGGCGTAGGCGCCAAAGTCGTTCGCATCCGCAGGGGCGTAGCTGCAAGGCAACCTCTCGAGCAGGTAATCGTCATTGCCCGCGGCCTCTCTCACCTGGTCTTCGCGCGCCGTGGTGGACCACCGGCTGGAAGGGAACGGCAGCAACACTTCCGCCTGGCAACCCAGGTCCAGCACCCGCCGGATTTGGATGTCGGGCACGGTGAAATCGAACTGGCCTTTAGCCGGTTCGACCGTCTGCCATTTGGCCGACCAATCACGCCACCACACGATGCCCGCCTCGCGCGCAAACTGCACCAGGAAGTCCCAGGGGTAAGCGTGGTTGAAACCGAAGGGCGAGTCGTCCAGTCCTGCGGGCGCCGGGGTGATGATAGCACAGCGCAGTGACTGGGTGCAGACGCCGGACGTCCATGTCGCGCGGAAGAAGCCACTCTTGCCCGTGGCCAGCCCCGGATACAGCGTGCTGGCACCGGAGCGCGCCGGCACCTTCAGAGCTGTGGCACTCGAGCCCGCGGCGCGGTCGAAGAAGTCCGTGAGCAGGAGTTGGCCGCGGACGGTCTGCGCGTCGTCCGTGTTGTTGAAGGCGCGCAGACGCACGTCCAGACCGCTCGCCGGGTTGGTGAAGATGTTCCCGGGCTGCGCCGTCTCAATGAAGGATTCGATGGGCTGCCTGGGCTCGTAGGCCGTGGCGTGGTCGCCGCGCTCCAACTGGACGGCGTCCACCCACAACGTGGCGGCGTCGCGTCCCGAGGCCTCCAAGTCCAGCCCCACGGCGATGAACAGGAACGGTTGCCCGGGCACGAACGTAAACTCCTGCCGCTGCCACGTCTTGCCGACCGTCACCTGCTTCCGGCGCAAGTGGCTGGGTGCCTCGTTCGCCGCCAACTGCGCGGCGACGCCTTCGGAGTCCGCGCGCAGGAATGCGGACAGGGTCAGCGCCTCGCCGGGCCGCACGCGGAACCAGCCCTGGTTGGCGGCCAGCACGCGGCGCACGGGCTGGCGGACGGGATCGTAGTAGTCGAAGTAGAAAACCGGCAGCGTCCCGGGCGAGAGCGCGATCTTAAGGCTGGCGTGGCCGTGCTGCGAGTTGGAGCCGTCCACTTCTCCTTCCAGGCGATACAGGTTGCCGGCCCAGCCGGCCAGGCCGTAGGTGAAGCTGCCCCAGTTGGCCGCGCCGCACTCGAAACTGCTGTTCGGCACGAAATTCTTCACGCCCTCGGTCGGGATTTGCGGATACCATTGCTGGCCTTCGCTCGATTCGGCCAGCACGACGTCGTCCAGCCAGAGCGTGCCGGTGCTCTTGAACCAGATTTGCAGGCGGCTGGCCTCGGCGGGCAAGTCCTGCTTCGCGCGGAACTGGAACTGATATTCCTTCCACCCGGCGCCCGGCGTGAAGGCATCCTCCAGGCCGGCATTGTCCCATTTGCGCGTGTTACTGAGGGCCACTTCAACCGAGCCGGCCTTGATGTCTTCCGCCCTGGCCCAGAGCGTCAGCCGATACCATTGGCCCGAGCGGACCGCGACCTGCCCCACCTGGCAGATCATGGCATGGTAGTCCGGGCCGTCGCCGTTGAACTCGGTGCACTGCAGCCTGGCGCAGCGCTGGCCGTCGCGACCGCCATCCAGCGTGAGCGCCTGGTGGACGGCGGGGTTGCCGGCACACTCCCAGAAGTCCGGCAGGCCCTGGCGCCTTTGGCTCAGCTCGAACGAGCCATTGGCGACGAGGTTGGTTGCGGGGCGGCAAGGGAGCGGGGCGAGGCACGCTGCGGAGATGCCCAGGATGTAAATGAGTTTTGTGGGTTGCATGGATGCCACGCGAGGCTAGGTGCGCCCCGGGGCAGTTTCAAGTTCCCTTTCCCGCACCTTCTTTCTAGCCTCGGGTCATGACACTGCTGCAAACGGCGATCGAAGACGCAGTGGCCGCCATGCGGTCGCTGAGCGTGCTGGAGAAACCCCTGAACCAGGCATCGGCGCTGGTCGTGCGCTGCCTGACCTCCGGCCGCAAGCTGCTGGTCTGCGGCAACGGCGGCAGCGCCTCGGACGCCACGCACCTGGCCACCGAGTTCCTCTGCCGCTATCGCGATGACCGGCGGCCCTACCCGGCGATCTCGTTGACCGCCAACGGCGAGTTCATGACCGCCGTCTGCAACGATTACCATGCCGATGAGGTGTTCGCGCGGCAGGTCTGGGGGTTGGCCCAGCGGGGCGACGTGCTGATCGCGTTCACCACGAGCGGGAAATCGCGCAACGTGCTGCGCGCACTGGAAGAGGCGAACCGGAAGAAGATCAAAAGCATTTGCTTTCTTGGCCGCGATGGCGGCTTTACCAAGGGAGTGGCGACGCTCGACCTGCTCGTGCAGGGGAAGGACACGGCTCGCATTCAGGAAGGCCAGAAGTTGCTGTTCCACGTCCTGTGCGACGCCGTGGACCGCAAACTGCCCAAGTGAGCCTCCGGGAGGGCGAGCGTCCTCGCGAGCCCTAATTTCCTGGATTCCCGGAGAAGTTTGGGCTCGCGAGGACGCTCGCCCTCCCTTGATGGGGCGCGAGCTTCAGAAGTAATCCGGCTCGTTGCCGGGCTTCCACTTGATATTGCAGCCGATGCTGGCCTTTTGATTCGACGGCACAGGCTTCCCGGCCAGCACGGCGTCGAGCGCGGCCCGCAGGTCTTTGCCTGTTACGGGGAGGCCGTTGCCGGGCCGGCTGTCATCGAACTGGCCGCGATAGACCAGGCGCTGGTCCTTATCGAACAGGTAGAAGTCCGGCGTGCAGGCGGCCCGATACGCTTTGGCCACGGTTTGCGATTCGTCGTAGAGATACGGGAACCCATAGCCCGCCGAAGCGGCTTCCTCGGCCATTTTGGCCGGGCTATCGGCGGGGTAGTTGGCCACATCGTTGGAGTTGATGCCGACCACCACCACGTCGCGCGGGCGGTAATCGTGCGCCAGTTGGGCCAGGCCGCTCCGGATGTGCTTCACGTAAGGACAATGATTGCACATAAACACGACCAGCAGCGCAGGCGCGTCCTTGAAATCGGCCAAAGAGACGATGATCCCGCTCGGGTCAGGCAGCCGGAAACCCGGTGCCGGTGTGCCCAGCGGCAGCATAGTGGAATTGACGGCAACCATGCGAGAATTCTGTTCCAGACTGCCCGGAATGTCGAGTGCAGAATGGCTCTGCCTCAAGCCGACGGCTCTCAGCCCCAGGCGCAGCCTTGTGCGATCCTATGGGCACCCCCCCAAAAGTGGCTTCGATGGCTGGGGAGACCGTGCCCCTGCCCCGGCGCCTGCCCTGTGTCGCCCTGCTGAGTAGCCGGCGACTGCCCGGTGTGTCTCCCATGTGATCCGGGCCCCATGGGAGATACACCGGGCAACCACCGGCCACTCGCCGGGCGGTCAAAACGCAGGCATCGCAAAGGTTTGGGTTTGGCAGATTGGAGCCACTGCAATAGCCTCACCCGCATGAACGCGCTCCCCGGCACCAATCGCGCAGGTTCACCCTCGTATCCTAAACTGCTCTGCGCCTTCCTACGCACGGCGAAACCTGTTCCGTTCCTGCTGTCACTCCTTCTGCTCCCTACGCTTGTCGCTCCCAACTGCGCCGCGGGCGCGACGAATCGGCTCTCCGAAATCGTGGTGGTCTTCAAGACCCACTTCGACATCGGCTACACGGACATGGCCACCAATGTCGTCCAACGCTATCGGACAACGATGATTGATTCGGCGCTAGAGGTGGTGGACCAGAACCGCGACTTGCCGCCGGAGCAGCAGTTCGCCTGGACCGTCTCGGGCTGGCCGATGCACAAGATTCTACAGGAGTGGCCCGGCTACTCACCCGAGCGCAAGGCGCGCGTCGAGAAGGCGCTGCGCGATGGCCGCTTCGTTATCCACGGCCTGCCTTTCTCGACGCACACCGAACTGCTCGAAGCCGAAGATCTGGTGCGCAGCCTGGGGTATTCGGCGGCGATTTCCCGGAGGCTCGGCCTGGAGCTGCCCCATGACGGCAAAATGACCGACGTGCCCGAGCACACCTGGTTCATGGCGACCATGCTCAAACATGCCGGCATCAACTTCATGATGATCGGCTGCAATGGCGCCAGCGCGCCGCTGAAGGTGCCCTTGCTTTACTGGTGGCAAGGCCCAGACGGCTCACGCCTCCTGACGTTCTACTCGCCCGACTACGGCACGCAGCTTGCCCCGCCCAAGGGCTGGCCCTACCGCACCTGGCTGGCGTGCCTGCACACGGGCGATAACCACGGCCCACCCCGCCCGGACGAAGTCAAGCAGGTGCTGGAGCAGGCGGCGAGGCAGTTCCCCGGCGTGAAGGTCCACATCGGCCGGCTCTCCGATTTCGGCGATGCGATTCTTGCCGAGAACCCCGACCTGCCGGTCGTGCGCGGCGACGCCCCGGACACGTGGATTCATGGGCCGATGTCCAACCCGGACGGTGCGAGGCTCGCCCGCAACACGCGGCCGCTGATCCCGGCGACCGAGGCGCTCAACACGCAATTGCGCGCCTGGGGTCTGCCGGTACCCGACGAAGCCGGCCCGATCGCACAGGCTTACGAACAGAGCCTGCTCTACGGCGAGCACACCTGGGGCGGCGCCATCTATTGGATCACCAACCGCCTCAGCTACGGGGACGAGTTCAAGCAGGAGCGCGCCCAGGGCCGCTTCAACCGGCTGGAGGCCTCCTGGGATGAACACACCGCCTATATCAAGAAGGCGAGCGAGATAATTCATCCTGCCTTGGCGGAGAACCTCCAGGCGCTCGTGCAAAGCGTAAACGTCCCCGGCTGGCGCGTCGTGGTTTACAACCCGTTGCCCTGGAAGCACAGCGGCATCGTGAGCCTGGAAGCGACGGGGTTCGCCCCACACGCGCTCAAGCCGGTTGACCGTGGCCGGGCGTTTCGCGTCAACGTCAGCGAGGGAAGAATGTCGTTCTTCGCGAGCGATATCCCGCCGATGGGCTATCGCA
Organism: Candidatus Acidiferrum sp.; assembly: GCA_035541055.1. GTDB lineage: Bacteria > Verrucomicrobiota > Verrucomicrobiia > Limisphaerales > UBA8199 > JAPLUA01. Next base: position 28,257 of record DATKNZ010000047.1, read on the forward strand.
CGTACGTCGCCGCGCGCTGGCCCAGCGTCGAGCCCGCGCCGCCCCGTGGCCTAAGCCCGCACCCGGACCGCATCGAAAGCCCGTTCTTCACCGCGACTCTCGATCCGTCACACGGGGTGATCCGCTCGCTGGTGGATAAGCGCTCTGGCCGGGAGCTGGCAGCCAACGCCAATGGGCTCGGCCTCGGGCAGTACCTCTACGAGCGCTTCGACAAGGACACCGTGATGCGATGGGTCACTAACTACGTGCGCCCGCCCCGGCTCTGGGCCGACTTCTTCAAGCCCAACCAGCCGCCTTCGGACCAATACCCATACCAGTCCGCCTCGCCCCGCGATTTCACGCTCCGGTTCGAGGACACGGGCGTTTCGGTTGACGCCGTCATGGACTGCACGGCGTCCGGCAACCTCCCCGCTGCCACCACTCGCCTCATCCTTTACCGCAAGCTGCCCTGCGCCGACCTGGAGATCACGTTGCACAACAAGCCCGATGACCCGTGGCCCGAGGCAGGCTGGCTTTGCCTGCCGCTGAACGTCAGCGCGCCCCAATTCCGGCTGGGGCGGCTATGCTCGATTATTGACCCTACCCGGGACACGATCTCCGGCGCCAACCGCCACATCTTCGGGATCAACACGGGCCTGGCCGTCACGGACACCGCAGGCGAAGGCGTGGGTCTCTGCCCGATGGATTATCCGCTCGTTAGCCTGGACGAGCCGGGCTGCTGGCATTACTCGTTTGATTTCGTGCCCCGAAGGCCGGTGGTCTATGTGAACCTGTTCAACAATCAGTGGGATACGAATTTCCGGCTATGGAACCACGGCACCTGGACGTCGCGCGTGCGCCTATGGGCGATCGGGCACTACGCGGCCGAGCGCTCGCTGGTCACGCCTTCGCTCGAGGCGCGCTATCCGCTGCTGGCTGCCGTGGGAGAAGGGGCGGCGGGGACGATGCCGGCCACTCGCGACGGGCTGGCGCTCTCGCGCAAGGGCATCCTCGTAACGGCGTTCGGCGCGAACCCCAATGGCGCCGGGACAGTCCTGCGCCTCTGGGAGCAAGCCGGGAATTCCGGCAAGGTGCAGGTGCGCCTGCCTGCCGGTTTCAAGGCGGACCGTGGTCAACCCATTGACTTGCGTGGCTGTGCCTGCGGCGAACCACTTCCCATCAGGCAGGGGGTCTTCGAACTGGAGGTGGACGCCTTTGCGCCCGCCAGCGTGCTGTTGGGCGTCCAAAGCAGAACGGTGACCGACATTTCGACCGCGCAGCGCCATGAGCACGACGGGCGGACGCCTCGGGGATAATGCTCTATGGGCCGATGCACTTTACGCGAGTTGGTAGGGACGCCTCGCCGAGGCGTCCATTTTCCGGCGGAGGCCAGGACGGACGCCTCGGCGAGGCGTCCCTACCAACTCGCCTCAAGTGCACAGCCCTAATCCTATCTTAAGCCGGCTGCCCCGGCCGGAACCGAGCTTCGAGCGATTCCGGCGCGTGCTGCAGCGCCAGCGCTGCGACCGCGTGCCGCTGGTGGAGTTGGCGATTGCCGAGGAGACACTGTGCGCGATAAACGCCGGGCCATTGATCCCGCTGTCGCGTCGGGATGGGGCTCCGCGCTTCCGGCAGGCTATCCGGCAGCGCATCGCACTCTGGCAGGCCCTGGGCTACGACTACTACCGCGTGCGCGCCGAGATCCCTTTCCGAACCGATACCCTGGTCGCGCGCGACACCGCTGAGTTGGCCTCGGGAGATCGGCATTGGGCCAACGAGCACGAAGGGGTCATTGCGTCGTTCGACGACGTTGCCGCCTACCCCTGGCCTGCGGCGTCGGCGGTGGACTTCGGGGCAGCGGAAGCGGCCGCAGACCAGTTGCCGGAGGGCATGGGGCTGATCGGGTTCTCGGGCGGCGTGCTGGAGTGGGCGAGCAACCTCCTGGGCCTCGAACGCCTGATGCTGCTGCTGTACGACGCACCGGAACTCGTGCAGGCAGTCCTGGACCGGGTGGGGCAGACCATCTATGACGTGTTCCGCGTGTTCTGCGATATAGAGGGCGTCTTTGCGCTCTGGCTGGGCGACGATATGGGTTTCAAGACGGCCACGCTGCTGCAGCCGCAGCACCTGCGCCAGTACATCCTGCCCTGGCACAGGCGCTATGCCGAGCTGGCGCATGGGACCGGCAGGCTTTTCCTGCTGCACAGTTGCGGGCACGTCGAGTCGGTCATGCCTGACCTGATTGACCAGGTGCGGATTGACGCCAAGCACAGCTTCGAAGACGTCATTATGCCCGTTGAGCAATTCAAGCAGCGATGGGGCGCCCGCGTCGCCGTGCTGGGCGGCGTGGACGTGGACCTATTGAGCCGCGGCACGGAAGAGCAGGTGCGGCGCCGAACGAATGAAATCCTGGAGACCTGCGCGCCCGGAGGCGGCTATGCCTGCGGCTCCGGCAACTCGATCACGAATTACATGCCCACGCGGAACTACCTGGCGATGCTCGAAACGGTCCACCGTTTCAACGGACGCGCCTGAGCGCACCGGGCCTCGCTCGGGTGCAGTTTGGCACCGCCACGATTCACTAGTAGAGTAAGCCTCCGACTTGCTTTAGAGCGTGTTTGGAAAATGCCAACTTGCGCGTGGGGCAGGGTTTGGAGTCCCGCCTTCAGGCGGTTTGCGCCCCGGACCGCCTGAAGGCG
>DATKNZ010000048.1:0-4772 GCA_035541055.1 Candidatus Acidiferrum sp.
TCAGCGGGGTGGAAGTGGGTGCAACGGCGCCACAGCCGCTTTAGCGGCTTACCCGCACGCGATAAACCGCTAAAGCGGTTGCCGGGCGTGGGCCCCGCCTCCACCCCGCTGAAGCGGGGTGCTAATGAAATTCGCGGAGCCACAGCGCCTTAGGGAGACGTGCGCGCTCCTCAGAAACTGGGATGCCCCCTGCATCTCATCATCGCCGCCGAGTAGTAGCGTAAGCCTCCGGCTCGCGCCCGTCCCGGCAAGCTTCCGGCTTGCCGCGTGCACGGCGGCGCCGCGCCAACCTGGAAGGTCGGCGGGACCAGAGCAAGCTGGAGGCTTACTCTACTAAAGAACGGCGGCAGTGATGAGATGCACCCGAACTTTACCCGCACCAGGGACGCGTGCGCTTGCTGCTCGGGCCGGACACCGCCGCTACGACACGCCGGGCCAGGCGGGCATCCTCCTCCACCTGCCAGTCGAACATGCCGACCAGGATAAAGTCGGCGCCGCTGTTGAAGGCGTAGGGGAATCCCGCGCGGGGCTGGACGGCCCCGGCAGCGAGAATCTTGAAGGCGATCCAAGGCTTCTTCACCGTCGCCATGAAATCAATCACCGCCTGCGGGTCGCTGCACCATGAGTTGTCGTGGGGGCCGACGGGCTCCTTGTCGCCCGGCGCGGGCGCGGTGTAGTATTCGTGCGAGTGGAAGGTCTTCTGGTAGAAGTCCACGTCCAGTTTGGCCTTTTCGGATTCTACGATGACCTGCAAGTCGTGCGCGGCAACGCCGGCCAGGCGCTTCCTGGATTTGATGAACTGGACGGTCTCGCCGACTCTGTCGAACTTGCCCTGGACGAGCAGGGACTCGGCGCCGTCGCCGGTGATGTGGATGCCCGTGGCGCCTTCGTCCACCGCCTTCTGGATCTGGGAGAAGCCGCCGTCGGCGTCCAGGCGTACCTGGGCAAACCATTTGATCTTCCCGCCGCACTTCCAGTGGTCGAAGAGGGCGGCATTCTCCTGCATGACCCAGGTGTTGATGGCGGTGATGCCCTGGCTTTCACCCAGTTCGAGCGTCTCGCGAATCTTGGCCTCGGTATTGTAGCGGCGCATCAGCGTGGACACGTAGGCGAGTTCGCGCGAGTGCGAATAGCCGCCGATGAGGTTGCCGCCCATCATCAGCCGGCTGAATTCCTGGCCGCCGATCTTGCCGGTCGGCATGGCCGCGCGGGCCGACGCTGGAGGAGCGCCGGCCGGCGGGGCGCCCGCGCCGGGCGGGTTGGTATCCGCGCGCAGCGCCAACGGCACCGCCGCCGAAGCTAACAGGGAAGACTTTACGAAGCCTCGTCGAGAGAACTGCCGAGCCATGAGGGCATTGTGGCCCAAGGGGGGCGCCGTAGTCAATCAGGGATTTGGGGTAAGGGCAGATGGGAACGACGTGGAAGTCGTCCCTACCATGCCGGTAGGGACGCGTTCCACCGCGTCCCAAACTTCTTTCCCGCAAGATGGGGACGACGTGGAAGTCGTTCCTACCACCCTTCATGAATTGGCTCTGCCAGAATTCATTGGCCCGGCGCTGGCATTCCCGGCAGAATGGTTGAGTCTATCAGTGTGAGTACTGTCACCTTAGCGCGCTCCGAGTCGCCGTCCCCTGTGCCGGCGTCGGGGACGGATTTCTCCCGCCCCGTGCGGCGGCCCAGGACCAGCCGGCTGGGGCTGGTGCGGGAGACGCTGCGCCATGGCGGGCCCGGCTACCTGCAGTTTGCCATCACCAACATCTGCAACGCGAAGTGCGACTTCTGCGGCTTCGCGGTGGATCGGTTTGACCCGCGGCAGCGCCGCAGCGTCACGCTGCAGGAGGCGCGGGACGTCATCGATATTTGCGTGCGGAACCACATCGGCTACCTGCTCTTCGTGGGCGGCGAGCCCCTGGTGCACAAAGACCTGCGAGCCATGACACGCTATGCGGCCGAGCGGGGCATTCACCCCATGATCTGCACCAACGGCTCGCTCTGGACGGAGCAGAACATGCGCGACCTGGTGGCGGATGGGCTCTCCAGCGTCATCATGTCCATTGACGCGCACGACGTCGCCCGGCACGAGAAGAACCGCGGCCTGCCGGACGTCTGCCGCAAGATCAAGCGCGCCAACGAGGTGTTCCGCGAGCTGGGCGTCCAGACCACCGCCAGCGTCACCGCCAGCAAGCTGATTGACGATTATGACAAGCTGCCCGGCTTCCTCACCGAACTCGGGTTCACCAGTTGCACGTTCAGCTACCCGCTCAGCAGCCTCGCCTCCAGCTACCTGAGCTTCAGCGACTCCACCCTCGTCAGCTACCGGACCGAGGAGCTGATCCAGGTGTTCGAGAAGATCAAGCAGATGAAGCGGCGGAGCGGCTTCACCGTGGTCAACCCGATGGAGTCCCTGAGCGAGATGCAGCGTCATCTGCGCAAGGAGCCCGAGAAATTCGGCTGCCTGGGCGGCCACAAGTACTTCTACCTCGATTGGCACCTGAACCTCTACCGCTGCCATTTCTGGGAGACGCCCATGTGCAACATCTACGACTTCGATGAGTCCAAGCTCATCCGCGACGGCTGCACGCGGTGCATGATTGACTGCTACCGCGATCCGAGCGTGCTGCAATTCGTGGCGATCAGCGCCAGCGATGCCTGGAACAACCTGAAGCGGGGCCGGCTGCTCGCCGCCGCCCGAAACCTCTTCGATTCGCGCAACCTGACCTCGCTCAAGGCGGTCTGGGAAGACCGCAAGTGGATCGGCGGGGTTTAGGCCGAAGGTAACTCTTCGGCAAACCTGCGATCTGGTAGGGACGCGTTCCACCACGTCCCACTTCGAGCCAGGAATATCAGGGACGCGGTGGAACGCGTCCCTACCAGACCTTTGATTAAGCGCGTAAGTCTCTGGGCCGGCGCCACTTAAGGAAAGGCCCACCCCCGGCCCACGCACGCCGGTTCCAAGGCGAAACACAGGTGCGATTCCTGTGATACCCCGGTGTGTCTCCCATGTGGCCCGGGCCCCATGGGAGACACACGGGGGCCTCGTCGTGATCTGGCCGTGGCAACACCGCGCATGCCCATGTGTAAATGGCTGTAGCACAGAGGGTTGGGTGATGGTGCCTTAACCAGGCGCCGTAAACACTCGGCGAACCCGCGTTTGGGCAGGGACGCGTTCCACCGCGTCCCACTTGGAGGCAGGAATATCAGGCACGCGGTGGAACACGTCCCTACCCAAACGCGGGTTCGGCGAATGTTTACCAAGCGCCATGCGGGTAGGCGCCCGGGCTAGCCGATGAGGCCAGTCGCACTCCGAGTTTCCCCGGCTGCGGGGCCATCCGGCGGGTCGGGATCAAGCGGACCCGGATGCTGGTCTGGCGGCAGTGGCTCTTCAGCCGCCTCACGGAGTTTAGCGTGCCCCCTGGTGGGGCGCGGGAGCAGCCACCACCAAATCGGCAGCGAGAGGACCACGCCGATCGTCAGCAGCACGCCAATCGCAATGTCAATCCCATGCATGTTCCCCTGCCCTTGGCCTTCGACGTCATTGGTGGTCGAGGGCCAGGTTAAGCGCCAGAACGTTGACGCCCGGTTCGCCCAGGAAGCCCAGGTCCGCCGGGTCGGTGTGGCGCGTGATCAATTCGCGCACCTTCTCCAGAGGCAGACCGCGGGCCTTGGCGACGCGCGCTGCCTGCAGCTCGGCGTTCGCCAGGCTGATGTGCGGGTCCAGTCCGCTGCCCGAGCCGGTGACGGCATCGGCGGGCACCGGGGCGTTAGTCGCCAGCCCGTTCTGGCTGCGGTAGTCCGCCACGTTCTGCGCAATCGCGTCGCGCAGCTTCTGCGAAGTCGGCCCCAGGTTGCTGCCGCCGGAATTCACGGCGTCATAGCCATTGCCCGCCGAGGACGGGCGCGGATGGAAATATTTGTCGGCGGTGAATGGCTGGCCGAGCAGGCGGGAGCCTTCCACCTCGCCTTTGGGATCCACGATTAGGCTGCCGTTGGCCTTCTGCGGAAAGAACGCCTGGCCCAACCCGAATATGACGAGCGGATAGATCCCGCAGCACATGGCCGCCAGGGCCAACGTTGCGAATACGGCGCTGCGAATCTCGGTAAATAAGTGTTTCATACGACTAAATCCACCTGAGGGCGGTAATGATGACGTCTATGAGCTTGATGCCAACGAACGGGATGATGACGCCGCCCAGCCCGTAGATGAGCAGGTTGCGCCGGAGAATGGCCACGGCGCCAATGGGCTTGTACGCCACACCGCGCAAGGCGAGCGGGATGAGCGCGATGATGATCAGCGCATTGAAGATCACAGCGCTCAGAATGGCGCTGGTGGGGCTGTGCAGGTGCATGATGTTGAGCGGTGCAATCGCTGGGAACGTGGCCATCAGCATCGCGGGCACTATGGCGAAGTACTTCGCCACGTCGTTGGCGATGCTGAACGTGGTAAGCGAGCCGCGCGTGATGAGGAGCTGCTTCCCGATCTCGACGATCTCGATGAGCTTGGTCGGGTTGCTGTCCAGGTCCACCATGTTGCCGGCCTCGCGCGCGGCCTGCGTGCCGGTGTTCATGGCTACGCCCACGTCGGCCTGCGCCAGGGCGGGTGCGTCGTTCGTGCCGTCCCCCGTCATGGCCACGAGGTGCCCGGCCGCCTGCTCCGAGCGGATGCGCTTGAGCTTGGCCTCGGGCGTCGCCTGCGCCAGGAAATCGTCCACGCCCGCCTCGGCGGCGATGGCGGCGGCGGTCAGCGGGTTGTCGCCGGTGATCATCACCGTGCG
>DATKNZ010000049.1:0-3136 GCA_035541055.1 Candidatus Acidiferrum sp.
GGCCAAATCCTTTTGCCGGGCGTGCTCAACCAGCTCCACGCTGCCATGTTCCCCGGCGGTCACGATACCGAGGAATGGATCCTCGGCGGCTACGTGCTCGATCCATTGTGCGACTTCGGCCTGCTCGAACGCCAGCCCCAGAGCGATTGGCCGTTCACGGAAAAAGACCAGGTCCGAACCAGCTCCCTGTGGAAGAAATTCATCCGCTTCGACCATTGGTCGTGAGGCGGCCGGTAGGGTTGTCTGGCCGGCCGGGGCGGAATGCGAATAGGGCTGAGTTCCATATGCGTCCGAGCGGACGTGTCTGTTCTGATACGGCCCTGATGGGTGACCCCTTTCCCGATGGTCCGTATTCTCCCGCGGCGCCCTTAAACAACCCGGGCCGGGGATGCTGTCCCCGGCCCGGCGGTGCTTGATGGACTACGCGTCCGCGCGCTCAGTTCGAATTGACGCGGAAGTATTGGACTGGCACGCCATTGGTCAGCGGCGAACCCAGCACAGCCGAGTTGCTGCCCTGGCCTGGAACCGGCTTCCACGGCCCCAAGACCGACGGCGCCGATTCGAGCGTGCCTCCGGGCGGCCCGCTCCACTGGATCGTCATCTGGCTCGGCGTGATAGTCGGCGGCTGCAGAATCCAGATCAGCGCCGGCGGGCCAATGGACGAGATCGTCAGCGCATCCACGCCCGAGGCCTGCACCTGCATCCCCGTGATGGCCGTGAGCGGCAGGTCCGGCGACACGGTAGTGATGTCCAGCTCGTCGCCCGTGTAGTTCGTGCCTCCGAGCGAGAAGCTGATAGACTCCGGCCAGCTCAGTGCGACGGAGGTGGCGTTCGACCCCGCGTAAACCGACCCATGGTAGGGGGGCCACGGTATCGGCGGCGTACCTGGCACCAAACCCACCCCGCCCGGCGACGTAACCTGGGCTATCGTTACGCCCTGCTCCTTAATAGAAAACTGGAGCGCGGTCGGTGAAAGGGCCGAGAAGTCGGCGCTCACTATTTGGGAGTCGTTCGTCTGCCGCGACAGGATGGTGATGGCCGGCAGCACATCCGCTCCTACCTGGCCGCTGACCACCATCTCGACCACCCCGTTGCTCTCAAACGGAGGCGGGTTCAGGTTCTGCGACAGCGCAAGGCCGAACCCGGAGACGCTGGCCTGGCTTGCCGGAACCGCCCAGGCGAAGCCCACGCTGTTGCTCGAACCGGGAACAGTGGGCGTTATCGTCAGCTCGTCCGGACCCGCCGAGACTACCCCATCGCCCATGGCTTGCGGGTAAGCGCCGCTCACTTCGGCGCTGGCGCCGCTGACCTGGATCTCGGTAATGCCACTGGCGGACACCGTGAGGCTCGATAGCAGGTTGTCCGAAGTGTCGGACGGCACCGGCAGAATGAGGTCAACCTCGTCAGCCGAGACGAACGGCGGCGGACAGCCCGGACAGGTGATGGGGTAAACCCCGTCCAGCGCGACCGAGTATTGGTCACCGGCCGGGGCCCCAGGCAAATCGTCCTGCACCGTCAGCGCCTGCACGGATGCGCCGCCAGGGATGCTCACCAGAGCCGTCCCCAGCGTGGCCGGCAGGGTTGTCTGCGAGACGACGGCTCCCGCCTGTCGGAATACCAATTGCACCTGCGTCATGCTGGGGCGCAGCGCCGATAGCGCGATGCTCGTATTGCCGCTGCCGTCACCGGTAAGGCTGATAGCGCTGGCGCTTGGGTCCATCGTCGTCTGGCCTGAGACGGTCAGCGAGGAACTTGCGACCGCGCCCAGGTTGAGCGGCATTACCGCCAACTGGATTCCGTGCGTCGCCTGAGGGGCCAGCGTGAGGGAGAAGTTGGTCGGGTAGCCGAGCGACCAGAGCGGCGAGAACGAAGCGAAGGTATCAGCCGTGGCCAGCTCGGCATTCGCTGTGTTCCATTCCCAGCCCTGCCACCACGGCAGCGTGCGGCAGTAGCAGTAGTTCAACTGCGCATAGTCCACCCCCGTGTCGTCCTGGACGAATACGTCCACCGTGTGCGAGGTGTTGACCACCGGGAGCAGGTTTGCCCCGGTATTGGGCATGCTGGCGAGGTTCATGGTGAACGTCTGGCCGCAGCCGTCCTGTCCGCACCAGGTGGCCGTCGTCAGGCCCGGGCCGGGGTTGCCAGCCCCAATGTAACTCGACCACCCGAAGGTCTTGTTGGTGTTCAGGCCCACGGAGATGGCGTCGTTCTGCGGAATATCGCTGCAGTTGGGCCGCATCCGGATGATCAACTGCCCGCAGGTGATATTGGCCGGCAAGCCCATGAACGACACGCCAAAGTCGCAGTTCACGCCCAGGTTGTCGAAGGGCCGCCAGCAGGTGCCCGCGGGATAGGCCGCCACCAGTTGCGCGCTCTTGGGCGCCGGCTCCGTCGGCAGCTTAAAACAATCCGGCAGCCCCAGCATGGCTGACGCGTAGATCGTCTGGTTCACTACCGTCACCGGGAAGCTGCACGAGCCAACATGCCCGCAGGCGTCGGTGGCCGTGCATGACACCATGGTTGTCCCCACCGGGAACAGGCTGCCCGAAGGCGGCGTGCAGTTGACCGGCAGGTAGCCAGAGCAGGCATCATAGGCCCACGCGTAGTAATAGACCCGCAACGAAGTCCCGCAAACGTACCGGGTAATCGGCCCCGGGCAGTGCACCACCGGCGGCGTCGTGTCCACCATCGTCACGGTCTGGCTGAAGAAGGAGCTGTTGCCGCAGCAATCAGTCGCCTTCCAGGTGCGCGTGGCCACCTTGGGGCACGTGCCGTTGGTGACCGTGCTATAGACGGTGACGGTGACGTTGGCGCCGCAGCACGCATCGCTCGCCGTGGGCGGGTCGAAGGTCCACTGGCTGCCGCACTCCACGGTCTTGCTCGGCTGGTAGCAGCACGAGGTGACGGTGAGTTTGAGGTAGTCCACGCCGCTGTCGTCCTGGCAATAGAAGTCCAGGTACCCGTTCGCGTTCAACTGGGCCAGCAAGTTGGCTCCCGTGTTGGGCAGCGAGGCCAGGTTCAGCACGAACGTTTGACCGCTGGTGTGGTTGCACCAGTTGTCCGAGTCCAGTCCGGGCGAGGGATTGCCCGAACCGAGATAGCTGTACCAACTGGCATTGGTTTGCAGCACGCCGCT
>DATKNZ010000050.1:0-5346 GCA_035541055.1 Candidatus Acidiferrum sp.
GGCGCCCCGCTGGAGTTGTGCGTGTAAGGCGACGTGGGCGCACCTGGGACGTCGGTATAAGTTCCACTGGCCTGCGGCGCGGATTGCAGGACGCCGGCAGGCCAGGCAAGCGAAACGCTGGTGGGGCCTGTCTGGGTGATCGTGAGCCATACGCTGCCCGCATAGTGGGCCTGAACCTGCGCGGGTGTGAGCGCGTAATTGTAGAAGGCCGTCTCGTCCAGCGTGCCGAGGAACGTACCGAATTGAGCATCGGTGCGCTGGCCGAGGACGGTATTGCCCAGCCCGGTGGTAATGCCGGGGGTGCCATTGAGGTTGATGCCGGTGCCGTTGGGGATGAAGAGGATGCCGGACACGGGGTAGCTGCTCCGCAACTCGCCATTGATGTACACGTAGAAGTTGACTCCGTCATCCGCGATCACGAGGTGATACCATTTGTTGGGCACGAGCAAGTTGCTGTTCGCAGGATCGTCGGGGTAGGCGACAATGAACCCGTTTCCCGGCTGCGGAACAAAGGCGAGCGAGCCATTGGGCTGCTGGTAAAGGTACCAGCCGTTGTAGGGATTGGGGAAGAGGTTGTATTGGGAAGAGAGCAATACTCGGTAGTCATTCCCGTTGGCGCCGAGCGAGGAGGGGCTGAACCAGGTTTCCGCCGACCAGGCGGTATCGGGGTTCAGCTCCGGCGCGAAGGGAATCTGTATCGTAGCGCCGCCGGCCAGCGTCACCGCTGGATCGTTGGTCCAATGCGGAATCCCGGTGGGCGCCTGGTACGTAAAGGCTCCGCTGCCGGGTGTGTAGGTGCCGTCGAAGCTGCCCAGGGCATCCACAGCGGTAGCGCTGCCGTCGGACTCATCCAGGCGCCAGTAGGCGACCGGGTGGTCGGCGGCGATGATCTGGGCGTAGCCGGTTAACGGCACATTAACGGCGCGAGCCTGGACGTTCAGGGTGGCCGAGGCACTGGCCGATTGGAACGGGTTCGAGACGTTGACCGCGTAGGTGTCGTTATTCATCGCCATCTGGACGTTTTGCAACCAGAGGGTGGCATTGGTAGCTCCGGGAATGGCGGTGAAGGTTACCCCGTCGGTGCTATTGGACCACTGGTAGGTGATCGGGATAGCGCCATTGGCGATGACATGGAACGCGGCGTAGCTGCCCACGTTGCGCGTGATCGAGCCGGGAGCGCCGACCAGATTCAGGTTGGTCGAGACGGTCAGGTTCGCCAGGGCGCTGGTCTTCGAGCCGTAGTTGTTAGTGACAATGACCTGCAGGGTTGCGTTGTTGTCGGCCGGGTACTGGCACGTGAAGGTGTAACTGGCAGCGTCGGGGCCGGCCGGGTTTCCATTTTTCAGCCATTTGTAGTGCAGGGGCAGGGTGCCATTGGCGCTTACAGTGAACGTTACCGGCAGCCCCGAATAATTGGTGGTGGAGGCCGGGTCGCCCAGGATAGATGGGGGTGTGGGCACGGCGCGGAAGGAATTAGTGCCCACCTGGTAGTGGTTGGAGATTTGAGCCCCGGTGAGCACGTTCGTGTAGAAGGCGACCTCGTCCACCCCGCCGATGAAGGCCGTCCAACCCACGCCGAATCCGGCGCCGATGTGCGCCGGCGATCCGGTCGCGGGCGCATAATTCGGCACGGAGTACGGCCCGTGCGCAACGCCGTTGATGTAAAAGTAGGCGTTATTGCCGTCGAAGGTAACCACCAGGTAGTACCATTGCAGGAAGCTGATTGGGAAATCCAGTTCGCTTTGAAACAGCACGCCGTTGGGCATGTTCAGGTAAAAATAGCTGGTCGCGCCGCCGTCGCTGCCGGACACGTAAATGTTCCAGCCGTTCGGATATTGCGCCATTTCAATCGGCACAGAGAAGGTGGCAGGCTGGGCCGTCGGCTGCACCCACAACTCGGTCGAAAAGGGCGCGCCGTGCACGTTATCCGGCGCCAAGGGCGTGATGAGTGAGCTGGCCGGGATGGCTACATAGCCGACGTCAGAGGAGAAGCCGCCCCCGTTGAAGAGAATGGAGTTGGTGTCAATCCCCGGCAGCCCCAACTGGGGATCGTTCAGGGCGCTGTTGTAAACGTACGAGGCGCTGGTGTTGTTGACCGAGGAGTCGGCGGCCACGGTGCCGGAGGTTTCCTCGAGGCGGTAGTAGGCGACTGGATTATCCGCCAGGACGGTGTCGGGGTACGTGGCAGCGTTGGCGGCGTGCAGGCTGGACAGCACCACGGCAGCCAACCAGGGCGATGCCGGGCGCGAAAAAAGCAGATTGATAGCGTGGCGGGACTTCATAAGGCTCTTTGCTTCAGTGTGATCGGTTGAACATCGCAGCCGCACGAACCATTCGGGGGGCTGCCATGGTAGGTAACTTAAGCTACTGGAGCTTAGAAGCAAATAATATCGGCCGGACGGCCGACAACAAAGGCCGGGGCGGTTTAAGCCGCCCCGGCCCGTCAGGTCCAGGCAGGTGCCTGGGGGTAATTAGCGACCGGTCTGAAGCGCGCTAGTTAAGCTGCACGCAATAGAACATCTTCGCCTGGTCCGCAGGGACGGTGTAAGGCGAGGTAACGTTTAACTTGGTCCAGCTATCCTTGCCCGGCGTGAACGTGGCGGAGGATTTCAGCGTGCCGGCGGGCCAAGTGAGTATGATGTTGCCGCCCGAGAGCGTGGCGGTGAGCCGGACGGTGTTCAGGAAGTGGTTCTGAATCTGCTGAGGTGTGAGCGCTTTGTTATAGACCGCCACGTCGTCCATGCTTCCGGAGAAGGGGTTGAACCTGTCGCTGCGCCAGCCGAGATTCATCGGCCCGCTCGCACTGGGATCGTGGTTGGCAAAATAGTTGTAGTTATAATCTGCGCTGCCGGAAGGCACGTTCCCGTTTTGCACGAATGCCGAGTAGGGCCCTGAAGCCTTCGCCACCGCATTCACGTAAAACGTGAAGGTCGTGCCATCATACACCATGGCCAGGTAGTACCATTGGTTGGCGACAACGGGGTCTGTGTCGGTCAGTTGAGCGCCGGCCCAGTAGCCGGCATACGGCCACCAGGACCAATAGTTCGCGGCGGTCTGATACACCAGCCAACCGGTTGGGCCTGCTCCCCAGGGATTGCTCATGGAAGATAGCGGGCTGCGGTAATCGTTGCCGTTGGCCGCAAGCGAGTCGGGCTTGAGCCAGGCTTCCACCGTGAACGCGCCCGTCGGCGGGTTGAGTTCGATCGCGTAAGGGATCTGCACGGTAACGCCGCCGGTGACCCCAACGCCGGGGTCCGTCTCATGGGGAATCCCGGTTGGTGCGCCAAAGGTGAAGGTGCCCGCTCCGCTCTCATTGGTATAGCTTCCGTCGAAGCTCCCCGCCGCGTCTGTGGCTATGGCGCTGCCGTTCGGCTCGTCCAACCGCCAATAGGCCACCGGGTCATCCGCCATGACGATCTTCGCATAGCCGGTGACAGGCACGCTCACCGCGCGAGCCTGGACGTTGAGGGTGGCCTGCGTACTGTCAATATGCGTGTAAGGATTGATGACCCTGACAAAGTAGGTCGTGCCGTCGTTGGTCAGTTGCACGTTGTTCAGCCAGAGGGTCGAGCCCGTTGCGCTCGGGATCAACTGGCTGGCGCCTTGGTACCACTGGTACGTGATAGGCAGGGCCCCTTCGGCGACGACTTCGAAGGCTGCCTTGCTGCCCACATTGCGAGTGATGGAGGTCAAGTCCGCATCAATGAGCAGGTTGGTTGAAACGCTCAGCGTAGCGACCGCGCTGGTGGCCGAGCCGTAGTTGTTGGTGACGATGACCTGGAAGCTGTCGCCATCGTCCGCCAGGGCGCAGGTGAACGAGTAGGCGCTGCTGGTTGCCGCGTTGACCTTGGAGCCGTTTTTGAACCACTGGTAGAGCAGCGTCGGCGTGCCGTCCGCGATAACGCTGAATTGGACAGTATGGCCCACGTAGTTGGTCGTCGAGGCGGGGTCCTGCCGGACGGAGGCGCCCGTCGGGCCGACGCGGAATGAATTGGTACCTACTTGGTAATGCGTTTGGATTTGAGTGAGCGTCAGGGCGTTCGTGTAGATGGCAACCTCGTCCAGGTTGCCGTCCCAAATGCCATATCCGTCGCCGCGCTCGCCGATGCCCAGCGGCATGCCGGGGTTGGCTAGGAAGCCGGCGGCCGCTACAGGGGAGCCGATGAGGTTCCCGTTAACGTAGAAGCGAGCGCTCGTCCCGTCATAGGTCCCGACCAGGTGATACCAGGTGAACAGGCTGTAGCCGGTCGAGATCCAGACGCCGGTTTGGGCCATGATAAAGGCGAACGAGCTTGGCGAGTCGGGTGTTTGATAAACATACCAGCCTGAGCCGTTGCCGCCGCCGCTGCCCCAACCGCCGAAGTTACCAATCGGGCAACGGTAATTCCCGCCGGTCGGGACACTAGTGGGGCGGACCCACACCTCGAAGGAGAACGGCCCCTGCGGGTTCAGGTCTGGATACCAACCGGCCGCACCATAGGCCGCTGCCGCGCCTGACAGGCCAATCGAGTTAATGTCTATTCCCGGCTGGCCCAACTGCGGGTAGGCGCCATCAGTGTAATAATAGCCGGGATAAGCTCCCGAGGCGCTACTGTCGGCAAAAGTTGTACCGTTGGTTTCCTCCAGGCGATAATAGGCGATCGGGCTATCTGCCAGGACGGTGTCGGGATAGCTGGCGGCTTTCGCCGCAGGCGGACCGAACATCATCGCGGCGGCGGCCAGGAACGGCAGCACGGGGCGTGAGCAGAGGAGAGTTCTTGTGTTGGATTTCATTGCGTAACCTTTCCTGTTAAGTGCGTTTCCATGCGAACAGCTACCGCGAAGGCGGTAACCAAGTCGAGCCGGTTATACCTCTGGGAGAGGAGGGCGGCAAGCAAAAATGCTTGGCAATTTGAGGGGTGCCCTTGTCGTTAGAATTGACGACAGGGCAGCCCGGCTGGCCGGTGTGGGCCCGAAGAGGCTCCGGAGGAGCCCGCGTGTGTCTCCCATGTGGGTCGACCCACATGGGAGACACACGCGGATCCCGCCGGGGAATCGCCAGCCCCACGGGGGCCAGGTTCGGGGGCGCCGGGCGGACGCCCTTTAAGGCGGGGTCCGCACTCGGTAGAAGCGCGAGGGCTGGATGGCGAGGGCGTCGGGATCGGTCACCTGCATGATGCTGCCGGTGCCGGTGAGATTGGTGGCGACATTGGTCCAGACGCCGCTCAGGAGGTTGCTGGTGCGCTGGACACCATAGAGGGCCAGCGGCTGGGTCTGGAAGTCGAGCTGGATGTCCTGGTTGCTCCGCGCGATGGCAGTGAAGTTCGGCGTGGCCAGTACGGCCTGCTTGATAGCCTGGAGCAACGG
>DATKNZ010000051.1:0-11598 GCA_035541055.1 Candidatus Acidiferrum sp.
CAGCTTGAGCAGGGCCGCGCCCTGGATGGACTTCGACTCGACGTGCTCGATGCCGGTGATGTAGAGGAAATGATATTCGTAGAAGTAGGTCAGGAAGCTCTCCATCTGCGCGGGGTCCATGCCGCCGTAGGGCTGGGCGACATAGATGGTGGGGATGCCCAGCGTGGGAAAGATGTCGCGCGGCATCTGGCGCACGGCCAGGACGGAACCGAGGATCACAGCCAGAACCGCTACGACCACCGTGAGTGGCCGGCGAAGGGCAGACTGGGCGAGGCTCATACGCGGCAGGTCAACGGCGCGCGGCGGCTTTGCGCTGGTGCTGCGCGCCGAGCACCACCTCGCGATGAAGCTCCTTCACCTGCTCCCGGAGCAAGGCGAGCACCCTGCGGCCCTCGACCGTCAGGCGGTAGTCCTTGCGCGCACGTGGCCCGCCGCCGGGGGCCACCTTGCATTTAAGCCAACCGAGCCGCGCCATGCGGTTGAGCAGCGGATAGAGCGTGCCGGGGCTGATCTCATACCCATGCCGGCGCAGCTCCGTCAGGATCCATTGGCCATGCACGGGCTCCTCGCCCGCGTGGTGCAGGATGTGCACCTTCCAGAAGCTTAGCAGGACCTCGCGATAGATGGCTTCCATGCGGGACGGCTATGAACGGGGCGGTGTGGCTAGGGACGCCTCGCCGAGGCGTCCGCAGCCGCCCCCACACGGACGCCTCGGCGAGGCGTCCCTTCCCTGCACCCTGCCGACGTTTGGAGCACGGTGTGAAAGATTCGGGGTGCGCCTATGGCATTCCCCTGGCCGGACTGGCTGCGGCTCCCCCATCATGGCTTTAATCACTTATTACGATAAGCGACATTGCGGACCGTAATACCTCCGGCCCGCTCCGTCAAATCGCGGACATTGGTAGGGACGCCTCGCCGAGGCGTCCTTGTTGTAACGGCGGCGGACGCCTCGGCGAGGCGTCCCTACCCTGTCAGGCTCCTCAGAGCGCCTGGACCTGGTAGAACCCGGAGAGGTTGGTGGCGCCGCCGGGCGCGCTCAAGACCACCGGGCCGCCCGTGCCGGGCATCAGCGGGCCAATGTTGACCCACGGCGTCCCTGCCCCGAGGGTCGGGCGGTAGCGCAGTTGATAGCTCCAGTATATCGCCGTAGCGCAAGTCAGCATCACGCTGTTCGCGGTCGCCGCAATCTGGCTGATGCCGAAACGGGCAGTCACCGGGAACGAGGCGGCGTTGCGCGGGTTCGTCCCGTGCAGGTATTCCGTCAGGTTCGAGACGCCGTCGCCATCCGCGTCATCGCCGCCGCGGGACAAGTCGGCTGCCGAGCCCAGCGCGTGGCCGAAATAGGCGAGCCGCCACCAATCAGGGATGCCGTCTGTATCGCTGTACTGATCAGCGAGCTTTCTCACCTGCACTCCGGACACGCGGGCGTTGTCCGCGACCGGGGTGAAGAGAATCTGCAACTGCGAGTTGGTCACGGCATTGGTGAACACGCGGCTGATGGGGATGTTTGCGCCCCCGGCGGCGGCGTAGATGTCGAAGTTCGTGAGCACCTGGCGGCCCTGGATGTACACGTTGAACACGCGCTTGCCCGCGGCGCTCCAGTACGTCTCCGCTTCCAGCAGTGTGGTCTCGTAAACGCCTTCGGGGCAGTCGAATTCATAGTAAAAGCCGCCGCTGGAGGTGCTGTATCGCTCGCGCTGGTAGAGCGACTGCGCCCCGGAGCAGATGCCGCTGATGGTGTTGTTGAGGTAGCCCGTGGTGCCGCCGGAATAGCCGAACGCGCCGAAGGTGTAGGCGAGGTCCGCGAGCCAAGTGTTGCCACTGCAATCCGTGACATTGGACGGGTTGCCGCCGCTCACGCGCTGCAGGTAGCTGCCGGGCACGTTGAAGAAGGTCACGCTCACGGTGCTCGTGGCGGAGACATTGCCGCTGGTGTCCGTCGCCCGGGCTGCCAGCAGGTGTGGGCCGTTGAGGAAGTTCGAGCTGTTGACGCTGGCGCTCCAAGAGGTCGGCGTGCCACCCGCCGGCTGCCAGACGCCGCCGTCGAACTGCACTTCCACCTTGGCCACGGCGACGTTATCGGTCGCCGTGCCCGAGAGGGTCAGGTTTCCGGCGATCACCGCGCCGTTGGTCGGGGCCAGCAGCGAGAGCACGGGCGGCGTGGTGTCGTGGACGCTGGAGGCGGCGGTCGTGAACTTTAACTCGTAGGGCGCGTAGAGCGCGTTGCTGGAAACGGAGTCAACCGCCGAGTTGGTGATGCGCACCACGATCGTGCTCAGGCCGGCCAGGCCCGCGGCGCCCGGCGTGAAGGTGAGCTGGTCGCCCGCCGCCGACCAACCGAAACTGCCGCTCACCGCCGGGCTGATACTGAAGGCCGACTGCACGCTGTTGGTGTCCATCGGCTTGCTGAACTGCAACACCACGGAGGACCACGTCGGCACGCTGGTGGCGCTGTGGGCGGGGTAGTTCGTGGTGACCACCGGATCGAGCGGCAGCACCTGGCTTTGTGCCAGGAACAGCTTGGCCGACGTGGACGGAACGGACAGGGAAGGCGTCTGCGAGGCGGCAGTGACGGTGATGGTTTCGTTGGTGGCCAGCAGGTTCACCAGCACGGTGCCGGGCGCGTAGGTGACGCTGCAGCCTGGCAGGGTTTGCGTTGAGCCGGCCGTATTCAGCACGGCGAACACCTCCTGCGTGCCCAGGCGGCGGGAGTAAGCGTAGAGGCCCGCCCCGCCCGAGTTGTTATACTGGCTGACCTGCGAGCCGAGCGAGAGGGCCGGGTAGAGCCGGCGCAGGTTGTTGAGCAGGGCGACCGACTGGAACAGCGGGTGGGTCATATTGAAGCTGTCCACGCCCGCCAGCCCCGTGTCCTTGAACTGCCCCGCGAACATGTCCTCGCGGTTGTAGGGATCGGTGGCCCCGTTGAAGGCCTGCTCGGTGCCGTAATACAGGCACGGCACGCCGCGCGAGCTGTAGAGGAACGCCAGCGCGACCTGCAGCCGGTTCGTGGTGCTCGTATTCAGGAAGCGCGCGTTGTCGTGGTTATCGAGGAAGGTGACCAGCCGCATCTGGGCGTTCGTGTCATAGTAAGTGCCCACGTTCGCGTAATGGCTGTCAATCTGGCTGGTGGCCCCGCTGGCCGAGCCGAATACGCTGCCGACCAGGAAATACAGCGGGTAGTCCAGCACTGAATCCAGCTCGTAAGGTCCCCCGCCCTTCGTGCCGGTGAAGGAGCCGCAGAGCTGCTCGTTGCTGTCGAAGACTTCGCCGAACATGAAGAAGTTGGATTTGGCGCTGTTGGTGGCGGCGAACTGGTGGACAAGCGGAGACCAGTATTGCCAGAAGCCCGGGTCCACGTGTTTCACCGTGTCAATGCGGAAGCCGTCAAACCCGGCCTGCTGGATCCAGAACTGGTAAATCGCCGCCATGTTCGACCGCACGTAAACCGACTCCGTGCGGAAGTCGTCCAAGCCGTCCAGTTCCCCAAGCTGCACCTGGGTCATATCGTTGTAGTTCCCTATGCAGCCCTGATTGTGAAACAGGTTCGTGAGCGCGTTGTTGGCGTAGGTGTAAGTCGAGTTGTAAATGTTGTACGGCGCTGCGTAGGTGATCGAGCTTGAGTACTGCAGGTGGTAGCCGGCCGGGGGCGCCACGTAGTTGCAGTAGCCCGAGTCGCTGCTGTCGATCAGGTCGTCGCCGTGATTGCAGACAATGTCGTCAATGACCAGCAGGCCCTTGGCGTGCGCGGTCTGGATGAGATGCTGCAAGTCCGCCAGCGCGCCCCAGTGGGCGTCCACGTGGTAGAAGTCGCGGGCCGCGTAGCCGTGGAATTGCCCGTGGCCGTTGAGCACCACGGGTGAAATCCAGATGGCCGTCGCGCCCAGGGCCTTGATGTAATCCAGCTTCTGCTCCAGTCCCTTGAAATCGCCTCCGTGAACGGACGTCGTCCCCGTGGCGCTGTAATTGCCGTCCGCGTTGTTGTTGGACGGGTCCCCGTCGTAATAGCGGTCGGTGATGACCTGGTAAATGCTCTGGGACTGCCAAAAGGCGTTCGAGGCATTCTGCGCCGAGGCGGGCAGGGCGCACGCAAGGAGCACCAGGAGTGTGCTGCTACGGCAGGTTGAGCTGAGCGCGATATTTCTCATGACTGCGTGTGCCCGGCGATGCCGGCTAGTAAAGGTGGCCAACATACGACCTGTAGCAGAATCCGACTCCTTTGGCCAACCGCATGGACATGCGGACAAGCTACCGGCCAGGCCTTTCTCCACGTTCATTTGCCTGGCGCGGGCCCCGCGTGTCCCCGGTGAGTGGCCGGTGTGTCTCCCATGTGGCCCGGGCCCCATGGGAGACACACCGGGGAATCGCCGGGAAGAAGCAAGGCTCACGCCGCGAAAACCAGCGACGCAGGCGCCGGTCGGGGCCTCCAGTGCGACTCTCGCCCCCCGATAACGATAACGGATTGCCCTTGTCTGAATGGATATGGCGAAATGTGAATCTAAGGGCCTCAGAACAAGCACCTAAGTGCGTGTAAGCGAAACTTGCGCGGTGCAATGCATCGCGCAAGACTGGTCGGACGTGTTCATGCTAGGGCAACTGCCGCGCAACAACTTAAGCAGGCCGGGCCGCAGCCTATCGAGGCTACGGCCGGCGCTCGTGTTGTTGGGGGTGCTCTTTTGCTGCGTGCCTGCGCTGCTCCGGGCGGCCAGCTTCACGGCCACGCTGGATCGGGACACCGTCGCCGTGGGGGAAAGCGTCACGCTGTCGCTGAAGTTCGAGGGCGGCTCGCCCAGCCAGATGCCTTCGCCGCCTTCCATGCCTAACCTGCAGATCATGAGCAGCGGCTCGTCGCGAAATATCAACATCGTCAACGGGCAGTTCTCTTCGACCCTCTCACAGGATTTCGTGCTCACGCCCATGCAGCCCGGCGAGTACACGATCCCGCCCATGCGCGCGCAAATCGGCGGACAGGTCTTTACGACCCCCGCCTTGAAGCTGACGGCGCTCAAGCCCAGCGCTTCGGCGGAGAACCCCGCCGCCCAGCAATTGGCATTCTTCAAACTGTTCGTGCCGCGCAAAGAGGTCTATTTGGGCGAGGTATTCGAGGTCGAGTTCCGCGTCTATGTTCGCGAAGGCGTGGCCAACGCGGAAGGCATCATGCAGAGTTTTGAGCAATATGGCGGCTGCCCAATCAAGGCGGAGGACGTGACCCTGCTCAAGACGGCCCACGCCAACCGGCGCCGGATGCAAGTGGGGAACGGCGTTTACTCCGTGGCCACGCTCGTGACCGCGGTCTCGCCCGTCAAACCGGGCAAGATCACGCTCAATTCGATGGATGTGAACCTCACGTTGCAGCTCCCCAGCGCGAACCGGCGGCGGGATGTCTTTGACCCGTTCGGCATGTTCCAGCAAGTGGAAGAACGCCGGGTGGCACTGGTCGCGGATCCGGAGACGGTGACGGTGCTGCCGCTGCCCAGGGAGAACGTGCCGCCGAGCTTCACCGGCGCGGTCGGCTCCTACACGATGGCCGTGACTGCCGGGCCGACCAACGTGGCAACCGGCGACCCCGTCACGATCAAGGTGCAGATCACCGGGCACGGCGCCTTGGACGCGCTGACCCTGCCGCAGCCCGGCGACTGGCGTGATTTCAAGACCTACCCGCCCACTTCCAAGGTTGAGACCACCGACCCGCTCGGCATGCAAGGCACCAAGACATTCGAGCAGTTGGTGGTGCCGCAAACCACGGACATCAAAGCCCTGCCCCCGGTCTCCTTCAGCTTCTTTGACCCGGCCCAAAAGCAGTATCGCACCCTCACCCAGCCCGGGCTGCCGCTGGTGGTCCGCCCCGGCAGCTCCGCGCCCGCCCCAATGGTCCTGGCAACCACGCGCCCGGCGCAGGACACGCCGCCGCCCGCGCAGGATATCGTCCATATCAAGCCGCACCTGGGCACACTCGCGCAGGTCGGGCCGCCGCTGGCGCAGCAGCCGTGGTTCCTCGGCCTGCAAGCTGTTCCCCTCCTGGCCTGGCTCGCCGCCCTGGTCTGGCGCAAGCAGACGGAGCGGCTGGCCAATAACCCCCGCCTCCGCCGCCAGCGCCAGGTGGCGCAGACCATCCGCAAGGGCCTGCTGGAACTGCAGCAGCTCGCGGCGCAGAACAAGTCCGACGAGTTCTTCGCGATGCTGGTGCGCCTGCTGCAAGAGCAGTTGGGCGAGCGCCTGGACCTGCCCGCGTCGGCCATCACCGAGGCGGTCATAGACGAGCGCCTGCGCCCGCTGGGCATCCCGGAGACCGCCCTGGCGCAGGTGCAGGAGCTCTTCCAACTGTGCAACCTCGTGCGGTATGCTCCGCTGCGAACCAGCCAGGAACTGGCGGCGGTGATCCCGAAGCTCGAGGCCGTGCTGCGCGATTTGAAGGAGATCAAGGGATGCTGAGCCGAATATTCAACCCCGGTAGGGACGCCGCGCCGAGGCGTCCGTCTTCGGGTAGCTGCGGACGCCTCGGCGAGGCGTCCCTACCCTGCAACCGGCTGTGGCGAGCGGCGGCTCTTGCGCTCCTGGCGCTGTGGCTACCGGTCTCCTCGCATGCCGAAATCTCCGCTGCCGCCTTTGATTCCGCCAACAAGCTCTACGAGGAAGGCAAGTTCAGCGACGCGGCCACGGCCTACGCCAAGCTCATTCAAGGCGGCCAGGTCTCCGCGCCGCTCTACTTCAACCTCGGCAACGCGTTCTTCAAATCAGGCCAGATGGGCCGCGCCATCGCCGCCTATCGCCTGGCCGCGCAGTTGACCCCGCGCGACCCCGATGTGCGGGCCAACCTGCAATTCGCGCGCAACCAGGTCCAGGGACCTTCACTCTCGGCCACGCGCTGGCAGCGTTGGCTGGGGCGACTGACGCTCAACGAGTGGACGGTGCTGGCGGCGTGCGCGCTCTGGGTTTTCTTCTTGTTGCTGGGCCTGCTGCAGTGGCGGCCCGGCCTGCGGCCCGCCCTCAAGGGCTACATCATCGCCGCCGGATGCCTCGCGTTGTGCCTGTGCGGCCTCACGGGGACCGCGTTCTACCAGGCCCGCGTCTCGCGCGTGGCCATCGTCATAAACGGCGAGGCCACCGTGCGGAATGGGCCACTGGCGGAGTCCAAAGCCGCCTTCACCGCCCATGACGGCGCCGAACTGCAGGTCGTGGACACCAAGGACGAATGGCTCGAGGTCAGCGCCGGCCCGCGCGAGACCGGCTGGCTGCGCCGCGACCAGGTGCTCACGCCGTAGGGATTTACGATTTACGATTTACGATTTACGAGGCTGCTGCCCCCGGGGGCGACCGGAGTCTGGCAGTTGGCGTGGGCATGGGGCCTGAAATCCGAAGCCCGAATGCCGAAGGCCGAAAGAAGGCCGAAATCCGAAGGGCGAACCTGCTGGCTAGCACCTCTTTCAACGCAGAGACGCAGAGAGCGCAGAGGTACGCAGAGAAGATAAACTCTTTTCTTCCAGCTTCTCTGCCAGCCTCTGCGCTCTCTGCGTCTCTGCGTTGAAATAGTCCACTCTTCTGCGCCAAACCGCTTCGGGTTTCGAGCTTCGGCCTTCTTTCGGGCTTCGGCCTTCGGCCTTCGGGTTTGGCTGCCGGATTGCGCTGAAGACGTCGTAGGGCCGGCCACTCTCAACTCGCGGCCCTGGGCCGACCGTACTTATTTTGAAACAGGAAATACTTGCCTGAGCCGCGTGGCGCGGTATTCTGCGGGTAGTCAGCATGAGCACCAAACAGATGAATGGAGTCAACCGTGGCGCCAGCATCGGCGCGATTAAGCTAGGCGTTATCTTCCTGGGCCGACGCCGCCCGGGGTTCGATATGGACTGGGGACGCGCGCAGGAGCAGAAGGTGCGCCGCTGGTTGAAAGAGGAGGAGTTCACGATTTTCGAGCCGCAGGAAAAGGCGGTTGACGACGCCTCGATCCGCCAAGCCATGGCCGCCTGCGAGAAGGAGGACGTC
Source organism: Candidatus Acidiferrum sp. (assembly GCA_035541055.1). GTDB lineage: Bacteria > Verrucomicrobiota > Verrucomicrobiia > Limisphaerales > UBA8199 > JAPLUA01. The sequence continues at coordinate 7,978 of DATKNZ010000051.1, forward strand.
AGTGCTGTGGTCGTGCTCCAGACAACGATGGGCGACGGGCGGCTGGCGCCAACTCTGGCCCAGCTTTGGCCCGACCCGATCATCCTGTGGGCGACACCCGAGAAGCCGGACGGCGACATGATCAGCTCCTGCTCCCTGGTCGGCGCGCACTGTTGGGGCTCGGTGCTGCGGCAGATGGGCCACTCTTTCGACCTCGTCTATGGCGACCCGGATGCCCGGGAGACCCAGCAGCGGCTGCGGGACGCGGTGCGGCTGGCGGCCACGGTGCGGCGCTTGCGCACGCTCAGGCTCGGGTTGGTGGGCGGCCAGGCTCCGGGGTATTTCGCGATGGGGGCTGAGCCCTTCGCCATGCACCACGGGCTGGGCGTTCAGCTTCAGATGTTCAGCCTGATCGAGTTTTCAAACATCGTGAACGGGCTAAGCGAGCAGGCCGTGGCGGAGGACGTTGCCCAGCTCAAGGCGCTGGGGCTGAAGCACAAGGACACGACCGACGCAGACCTGCCTATGGCCTCGCGGCTGTACCTCTCCATGCGCTCGATTATGGACACCGAGGCCCTCGACGCCATGACCGTGCGCTGCTGGCCCGAGATGCCCAACACTTTCGGGCAATGGCCTTACCTGGGCATCGCCCGCCTGGCCGATGAAGGCCGGGCGATCGCGTGCGAAGGCGACGCCGACGGCGCGCTCTCGGCCTGGATCGGCGAAAGCCTCGGCCAGGGCCGCGCTTACCTGACCGACTGGCTCGAGCACGACCACGAAACAATCACCGTGTGGCACGGCGGCGCGGCTCCGCTGGCGCTGTGTCCTCCGCCGGGCGAGCCGGGCGGGCCGCAGATTGCGCGGCACTTCAACATCAAGAAGCCCGCGGTGGTCGAGGCCACGCTGCGCGAGAACATGCCGGTGACGATTATGCGCCTGTGGCGCTGCGATGGCCGCTATTACCTGACGGCGCGCGAAGGCAAGACGATCAAGCCCCGGCGCCACCTCATGGGCACCAACGGCCTGGCAAAGCTCGACCGCCAGGACCCGCACCAATGGTTCGAGGAGCTGTGCCATGCCGGCATGCCGCACCACGTCGTGGTCTTCGAAGGCCACTCCGCCGACTTGCTGAAGCGGTTTGCGCGGGCCATGGGCATTCAGTTCGTCTAACCCGCCGGGTCATGCCCCGCACTCGTGACTTCTCAGGTAGCGTAAGCCTCCGGCTTGCGATGGTCCCAACAATCCTCTGGATTGTTGCGGTAGCACAATGCATGCGGCAACCCAGAGGGTGGCGGGGACGGGCGCAAGCTGGAGGCTTACGCTACCAGTGCAGACCGGAAGGTAGGGACGCCTCGCCGAGGCGTCCGCTCGGGCCGAACACGGACGCCTCGGGGAGGCGTCCCTACCTGCCACTCGTCCGGCGCTGACAGCTAATGGGCGTACGCGGCGCCATCGTAATCGGGCTGGTCCTCTATGTGGTCCTGACCACGCTGGTCTCGTTCTTCTGGATGACGCGGGTGCGGCGTCCGACCGATTACCTGGTGGCGGGCCGGGGCCTGCCGTTCTGGGTGCTGGCGGGCACGATCATTGGGACCTGCATCGGCACCGGCGTGATTATCGGCGGCTCGGGGCTGGCTTACGCACACGGCTGGGCGGGCTGCGCCTACCCGATCGGGCTCGGACTGGGCACTCTGTTTATCGGCCTCTTCTTCGCGAAGATGCGCCGCTACAGGTTCATGACCTTGAGCGAGGAGATTGCCTGCTACTACGAGCGCAAGCGGGTCATTGTGGAATTCTCCAACATCACGCTGTTCCTGTCCCAGTTGTGCTGGCTGACGGTGCAGATCATGGGCGGCGCGGCGGTGGTGGGAGCGGTGACCGGCCTGGACTACAAGCTCTGCGTCGTGCTGGCAGGCTTTGCCAAAGCTGTCATCACCATTCCCGGGGGATTGAAGGCGGTCGTCTATACGGACGTGCTTCAAACGACGGTGCTCTTCTGCGGCTTCGGCTTCCTCATTTACCGGGCGCTGCATGAGTCCGGCGGTCTGAGCGGGCTGCGCCAGTCGGTCCCGCCGGAGTATTCCTCCTTCCTGGGCGTGGATTCCTTCGGCCCCTGGAATGTGGCGAGCCTGATCCTGGTGCTGATCTTCAACCCCATTGCCGATCCAGGCCGCCGGTTGACGATGTACAGCGCCCACAGCGAGGCCGGCGCCAAATGGAGCACGGTCACGTCCGGCATCGTCGTCACTGTGTTCTCCGTCGCGATTGGCATTGCGGGCATGTACACCTACCGCCTCAACCCGCACCTCAAGGTGCCGGACCAGGCCCTGCCCTGGCTGGCGATGAACGTGCTGCCCCATTGGCTGGCGGCGTTTGTCATTGTGGCGGTCGTGGCCGGGATGTCCTCGGCGGCCAACGCCTGCGCCGCCGCCGCCGGCACATTCTTCGTGCGGCACATCTTCCCGCTCGTCACCGGCCGTTACCCGCAGCGGCCGGTGGTCGTGGTGCGCTGGGCCCTGGTCTGCGCGTTTATCTTCTCCACCACGCTGGGGCTCTACATGGGGAACATCGTGAAGTTCGTGCGCACCTTTCTGCCGCTGACCATGAGCGGCCTGGGCGTCATTATCATCCTGGGCCGGTTCTGGAGCCGCGCGACCTGGCAAGGCGCCCTGGCCGCCCTTATCACCACCCCGGCGGTGACGCTGGCCCTGATGGCCTTCCCGCAGGTCAAAAACACCCTGGGCGACGCCACCATCCCGGCTACGCTCGCCGGCGTGCTCGCCCTTGTCATTGTCAGCCGGCTCACCCCACCCAAGCAGCGCGGCTTCGAAGAAGTGGCGGAAGAACTCACCCGCGAGCGGCAGGCCATCGAGGGACCCGGGCCGGAAGCGGCTGCCGCGCCGATCCCACCCGTTGCCGCCAGGCAACCCCAAACCAATTTATTATGAAGCTATACAATGCAAAACACCTGTGCGACCAGGCCGCAGCCAAAGGCTTCGGCATCCCGGCGTTGAACAACAACGGCGGCAGCTACGACATCGGGCGCGCCATCATCGAAGCGTGCGAGGAACTGCGGTCCCCGCTCATCATACAATGCTACGAGCCCAACCTGGAGTACCGGGGGTTCGACTACGCCGGCCAGTTGATCCGGTTCCTGGCGGCCGAGACCACCATCCCGATGGCTATCGCGCTGGACCATGGCAAAACCCCGGTCTCGGTGGTCCGCGCGGTCAAAGCCGGCTTCACCCACGTGATGATTGACTACGCCGACCAGCCACTGGACCGCAACGTGCGCGGCACGCAGGAGATCATCAATCTCGTGCGGCCGCTGGGCATCAGCGTCGAGGCGGAGATCGGCCACATCATCAAGAGTTCGGACGCGTCGGAGCAACGGGCGCCCACAGTCAGCGTCGAAGAGGCCAAGGAGTTTATGTCCAAGCTGGACGTGGACCTGCTGGCCGTGGCGGTCGGCACGACGCATGGCATTTTCAAGGAGCAGCACGGGATTGACTTCGGCCTGATCTCGAAGCTGCGCGCCGCGGTCAAGCCGCCGCTCGTGCTGCATGGCACCTGCGGGGTATCCATGACCGACATCGCCAAAAGCGTGAAGGCGGGCATGACCAAGATCAACTTCGGCGAAGG
>DATKNZ010000052.1:0-2796 GCA_035541055.1 Candidatus Acidiferrum sp.
ATCCGTGCCCCCGTCTCCGTCCGCCGTTCCGCCTTTGATCATCGCGGAGACCGAGCCGATGCAGTTGCCCAGGTGCCGCCGAAAATCCTCGCTCTGGGAAATCAGCTTGGCGGCCGCCGCAAGTTCCTGTGAGTTGCCGCGAATGCGGCCCTCGTCGAACTGCGGATAGGTGGTAGTGAAGAACTGCACCCACTGCGGGTTGGCCAGGTCGCCCAGCTTGTTAAGGAATTCGAACACGGGCGAGAAGTCTGCTGACGGACGCTGCAAGTGGATGCTGTCCACGACGCCGTTGACCAACCGGGCGGCAAACGTCAGCACGAGGTTCAAAGGCACCGTGCCCGGCGGCGGCGGCCAGGGCTGACCCAAAGCGCGCACCCAGGCCTGGATGCCGGTGAGCAACTGCGTGGGTTGCGCCGGGGGCGCCTGGATGCGGTTCAGTAGCGAGAAACCGGCAATGCCGAGCTGGCGCGAACGCGTCACGACGATACTCGCCGTCTTGCCGCGCTTGAGCACCTCGGTCAGCAATTGCACCGGGGTCAGTTGCTCCGGCTGCTTGCGCTCCCCGCCCGGGTAGGTCAGCGCCACGCCGGGGAAATCCAGCAGGTCGGCGGCATGCAGGAGGCGGCGGGCCGGTGAGTCTTGCGGCAGGAGAGCCGCATTGATCGGCAGCGTCATTTCCCAGACCAGGCCCTGCCACAGGCCGAACTCCTGCGTGTCCACAAATGCGGGCGTGGGCAAGCCCGTGCTTAGGCAGAAGTGCTCGCCCGCTGAGTAACCGACCCCGGTGATCACGCCTGTTCCATCGCCCTGCGAAACCTTGCGGTAAGCGTCTATGTCCAGGAAAAGGCGCGCGACCTCATAGGAGCAATGGATCGGGCGGCCCGCCGCCTGCTTCAGGATCCTGCTCCGTTGCGCGACCAGCTTCTGCCACAAATCGGTCAGTGGCGCCCGGCCATCCCAGAATAGCCAGGCCGAAAACTCCTCCAAACCGGCCGCGTCGGATCGCAACAGAGGATCCGAAGCGAGGCGCGGCCGCAGGTTCTTCCAATCCGGCGCCAGGTTGCGGTAGCGTGCCCAGTCGGCGGCAATAAGGTCGTCCAGCACGTTGAGCACGGTCTGGAGCCGCTCGCGGACCTGGCGGCTCGCCGCGCCTCGCCCACGGAAGCGTGACTTCAACTCGACCAGCTTGCGGTCCACGCCTGCCGCCTCATGAAAGACCTCGCGTCCCTTGGCTGTGCGCGTGTCGCATTCCATCACATAGCCCGCTGCCAACGCGTGCAGTGCCTGTTCCTCGGTCGCCAGCTTCAGCTCGACCGGATGGTGAGGGTCCGCGACCTCCTGGCAGAGCGTAAAGCGAGTCACACAGCCCGACGCATCGTGCTGCTGGTTGTAGGGATTCAGGTGGACGCATTGCGGCTTGTCAGGCCGGCCTACGAACACCACGGGTTTCATGGGGTCCCATTGCAGGGCCGAGGTGGCCTTGGGGTCTGCCGGCGCATCCAGGTAACGGGAGAGGAGGGTGGACTTGCCGCTTTGCGAAGGTCCCCACAGCGCCAGGCAAGGCTTGCCGGCAGCGACCGCGGCCTCGACAGACGCCGCCGCATCCCGCACCTGGTAGAGCTCGTCCAGCCAGGCGCCGCTCAGGTCATATTCGCCGGCCCGGGCCGACCCGCGTTGCCAATACCAGTCCAGGACGGCGCTGCCCCTTGCTGATGTTGAGCCACTCATCTGAGGTCATGTTGTGTGACCATTGCCTCCGTGCAAGCCAAAAGTGAGGGCAAAGCCCCACAGTTGCGCTGGGATACGGGCCGGCGCGCTACCGCCCCGAATTCCGCCAGCCATTCGGCCGGGATGCGGGCTCAGTCAGTCAAGCTGCTGCTAAGGCTCGCGCGTCATGTCCATCGTTTCTCCTGATGTTCCGCTGCGCTTTTTCGAATATGCCTTTTCCTGGCCCGCGGCTAAGCTGGCGGCATGAACACTTCTACCATTCACTGCGGAACCGGGACGGCCAACCGGCTATTGGGTCTCCATCGAGTCACAGGAAATCGCGAAAGTCGTTATCCTGGGAATGCGCTGCTCCTTGCGCTCCTGCTCGCGCTGGGAGCGCTTTCGACGCACGCGGCGGAGCAGGCCACCTACAAGCTCTTCGGGCGGGAGGTTGGCGGCTATGATTCAAAGGCCGACCTGCCCGGAATCGTCGCCAAGGCTCTCGGCCCCAGGGCATCAGTAGCCGATTGGGACGAGATCAAGAAGCAACACGGCACGAGCGAGGCCGACCTAAAGGCGTTCTGTGAAAAGCTGGGGCTGGCCCCCAACAGTTCGGCCTGGGTTACGCTCGGCGGGAAACCGTACTGGCAGGAAGAGCGGCGCTACTTCGTCTATCGGGCCGATCACAGGCTGCCGGAGGACTTTATGTTGCATGACCAGTTGCAGGACAACTTCCTGCTGCTTGGCTCGTGGTACGAGACGCGCCCCATCCTGGTGAAGATTACAGGTTACAACGCAGCCGACGCGGCGAAGTTCGCCAAATGGGACGAGGCGCTGGCTGCTCGGAAAAAGCCAGCGGTGGCAGGGAGCAAGGAAATCGCCGGCGTTTACACCCTGTCCACCGTTAATGGCCAGAAGGTGCCGGCCACCATCTCACACGAGGGAGCGACGTTGCGGATTCTTTCGGGCACTTTCACGATCACCCCGGAGGGAACGTGCAGCAGCCGGATGATCTTTATTCCGCCTTCCGGCAGGCAGGCGACAGTGGAAACCACGGCGACCTATACGGTCGAAGGGCAGAAGCTCGAT
>DATKNZ010000053.1:0-9492 GCA_035541055.1 Candidatus Acidiferrum sp.
CGCGCTTATCATACGGCGATCTGGAGCGGCACCGAGATGATTGTCTGGGGTGGGCAGGACAGCAGCGGCTACATGAACGATAGCGCGCGATATAGTCCCGTCGCCAACACTTGGACAGTGCTCCCCACCACCGGCGCACCGGCCGCCCGCGCTGGGCATACGGCGGTGTGGACCGGCAGTGAAATGATCATTTGGGGCGGATACACTAACGCAACCGGTTCCCCCAACCGCTATGCTGACGGCGGGCGCTACAGCCCAGCGGCCAACTGTTGGACGGCCCTAGCGACCACCGGCGCGCCCGCTGCTCGCGGTGATCATACCGCAGTGTGGACAGGCATCGAAATGATCATCTGGGGCGGATACTGCTATAGCAACGGCTGGCGCTATCTGAACGACGGCCGGCGCTACAATCCCTCTCTCAACGGTTGGACGGCGGTGCAGGGCACCGGCGCGCCCGCTGCTCGCGCTTATCACACCGCGGCTTGGACCGGTGGCGAGATGATCGTCTGGGGCGGATACGCTGGAACCTATTTGAACACCGGGGGGCGTTACGACCCGGCGGCTAACAATTGGACGGCGCTGCCCGCCGGGGGTGCGCCCGGCCCTCGCGAACTTCATACCGCGGTTTGGACGGGGAGCGAGATGATCGTTTGGGGCGGCTACAGCGGGAGTTACTTGAACAGCGGCGGGCGCTACAATCCCGTGACCAGTAATTGGACCGCTTTGCCGGTCATCCCCACCCCTCCCGCCTTGCGCTATGAGCACACGGCAGTTTGGACGGGCATCGAAATGATCATCTGGGGCGGATACAACGGCAGCTACTTGGGCGACGGCGGGCGCTATAGCCCAGCGGCGAACAGTTGGACGGTTCTGCCCACCACTGGCGCGCCCGCGCCCCGCACGTGTCACAGCGCGGTTTGGACAGGCGGCGAGATGATCATCTGGGGAGGCTGCAACGGCGCCGGCTATTTGAACGACGGCGGGCGTTACAACCCGACGGCCAACGGTTGGACGACGGTGCCGACCGTGGGCGCGCCCGCGGCACGCGCAGGGCACACAGCGGTATGGACGGGCACTGAGATGATCATGTGGGGCGGCTATGACAACGTGACTGAATACGCCGACGGTGGTCGCTTCAATCTTGAGACCAGCAACTGGACGGCCCTGCCCGCCGATGGCGCGCCCAGCGCACGGTGTTTGCACACGGCGGTTTGGACCGGGAGCGAAATGATCATCTGGGGCGGAAGGGGCGACGGCTACGTACAGTTGGGCGACGGAGCGCGGTACAATCCCATGGCTAACAGTTGGGGCGCGCTAGCCATCACCGGCGCCCCTGCCGCGCGCGAATCCCACACAGCGGTCTGGACAGGTAGCGAGATGATCGTCTGGGGTGGGTACAACGACAGCACCGGGTATTTGAATGACGGAGCACGGTATAATGCCCTGACTGACAACTGGGCGGACCTGTCGGTTGCTGGCGCCCCCCACGGTCGCATCTGGCACACCGCAGTGTGGACTGGCACGGAGATGATAGTCTGGGCGGGTAGCTATAATGGCGGTTATTTATTGAACGACGGCGGGCGCTACAACCCGGGTGGCAACGCTTGGACTGCGCTGTCGGGCACGGGCGCCCCCGCTAGTCGTATAGGGCATACCGCCGTGTGGACCGGCAGCGAGATGATCGTCTTTGGGGGAAACGGCACCACATACCTGTCTGACACTTGGTCCTACTATCCGTATGCGCCCGCAGTGCGGCTTACCCGCTCCAGTCCCACAAGCGCTGATGTGGCGTGGCCGGTGTGGAACCCCACCCTGCGCCTGTGCCAAAGCAGCAACCTGTCCGCTGGCCAATGGACCACCGTCACCAATGCCGTCACCCAGGTCGGCTCGGAGAACCACGTGACCGTTTCGCCGCTGAACGGCAGTCAGTTCTTCCGGGCGGAATATCCCTGATCCAGAGTTGCTTCGCCACATGCACCTGCCCTGAGGTGACTACGACCGTGCGATCTTGTAACCGTACCGGTGGACAGGCGGCGCTGTTCACCGTAACCTCCCGTCATGGCGAACACGGAAGCTCCTGGCGGCGTCCCGGCTGACTGGCTGGAGGAGTTCGAGGCGGCGGCCCGGCGCCCCTTGCCTGTGCGCTGGCGCTACGCCTTTATCCACACCTATAAGCCCGTCCTCGACGACGTCCCCTTCCGCTCCTTCGACACGATGGAGGACTACCGGCGCTGGTGCGAGCAGAACCTTCCCGACTGGCTCGGGTATGCCCGTGCCACTTAAGAACGGTCTGTTCGACCTCGACCTGGTGTTTGCCCCCCACGGGCTGGAACGCTTCGAGGACGCCTGGCGCCGCCGCATAGACGTCGAAGGCTTTCCTGTGTGCCACATTGACGATATCATCGCCAGCAAGGCGGCGACCAATCGGGCCAAAGACCATGAGTCACTGCCGCGCCTGCGTTCCTTCCGCGACTACTGGATGGCCAAACATCGCGGCTAACCGGCCACTATGGCTCCCGTCGCAGCCGGCACTAGTGGCTCTAGGCAGTTGGCCAATGGCCTTAGAATTCTAATTGACGCGCGGTCTCGCGTTCAGATAACCTGCCTGCCGGAACCAGGGTGAACGTAGTGCACGCGGCGCCAATGGCGCTGCGTTGGCTGCTTTCATCGGTCCGGGGCAGGGGCCAGGGGCTGGGACACTGGGGCAGGACATTTGAATCCGGGAACACTACGAAGAGCACCGCTGTGACGTCTCACACCCACCTCTCCTTCCATCTGCACGAGGCAAACATCTCGCTGGCCATCCTGCTCTTGTTGTCTGCTTGGCACGCCCGCGCCGACCAATACCATGGCAACGGCAATACCGGCTTCGGCGGCGCCATCGGCAACGGCACACTTACCTTGAGCGACGACGGCACCAACATCTCGGGCACGCTGACCGTGGGCGGCAGCATGAACGACGTGCTGGTCCTCTACCTCCAAACCGGCCCAAGTGGTTTTGCCGATACTTCCGGCTTCAACGACCAGAGCGCACCCTGCTGCCAAGCCATTTCCGGCGTCTCCACCTCCGGTCGAAGCCTGCTGACCTTCGCCAGCGGGTTCCAGCCCAACTACGCCATCGCTCTGGCTCCAGCGGCAGCGGGCACGGGCGGCTTGTGGCAGTTGGCCAATGGCGGTAGCAACAGCCTGGTTTACATGGGCAGCGTCAGCCTGGCGCCGCTCGACAACTCCGGGCCCTTCACCTTCAACTTCCCGGCTGCGCTCATCGGCATGATCCCCGGGGTCCGCTCGACGATCCAGGTTTTCGGCACTTACCTCTCCACAAATGGCTCCCGCTGCACCGAGGCCATTGCCGGTGACCTCAGTGGCACCCAAGGCTGGAATCCCCTCATCCAAAGCGCCTACGCCAACTACACCTTTGCTGTTGGAGCAGTGCTCGTGAGACTGCCTCTGGGTGTTTGGGCGCAGCGCGCTTCCGGCAGTTCGCCCAGCTCGCGGTACAAGCATACAGCGGTCTGGACGGGTAGCGAGGTGATCGTGTGGGGTGGAGACAGCGGCGTTTATCCTTACAATTTGAACGACGGCGGGCGCTTCAACCCGGCGGCTAACTCTTGGACGCCCCTGCCCATCAATGGTGCGCCTGCTGCGCGTGCGTCTCACACCGCCGTGTGGACGGGTAGCGAGATGGTCGTTTGGGGTGGAGGTGGAGACACTAGGGTGTTGAACGATGGGGCGTGCTACAACCCGAGCGCCAATACCTGGACGGCCCTACCAACGGGCGGTGCCCCCGCTGCACGGGAAAATCACACGGCGGTGTGGACAGGCAACGAGATGTTGGTTTGGGGCGGGGTTGGTGGCAGGTTTTACAACGACGGCGGGCGCTACAATCCCACGGCTCGCAGTTGGACCGTGCTGCCGACTGTGAGTGCGCCGCAGGCGCGCTCTGAGCACACAGCGGTGTGGACGGGGACCGAAATGATCGTCTGGGGCGGATACAGCGCTGCTGTCGACTTTAATACCTACTACGGCGACGGAGGACGCTATAATCCGGACGCAAACACTTGGACGGCCCTACCGACCACCGGCGCGCCCGCCGCGCGGGCTTTTCACACGGCAGTCTGGACAGGCAACGAGATGATCGTGTGTGGTGGAATCAGCAACACGACGTATTGCATCGATGGCGGACGCTACAACCCTCTAGGCAACAGCTGGATGGCGCTGCCCAATACCGGCGCGCTTGCCACCCGCTCTGGGCACACAGCCGTGTGGACCGGCCGTGAAATGATTGTCTGGGGTGGAGCGGGCAACACTGGCTGCGTGACCAATGGAGGGCGCTACAACCCAACAGGTAACTGTTGGACTGCTCTGACTGGCGAAGGCGCGCCCCCGGTGCGGACGGGTCACACGGCGGTGTGGACAGGCACGGAAATGATCCTTTCGGAGGGGTGGGGCTATATTGGTTGCCTGTCTGACATTTGGTCCTACTATCCCTACGCGCCGGCGGTGCGGATTTCCCGCACAGGCCCCACCAGCGCCGACGTCGCCTGGCCAGCGTGGTATCCCACCCTGCGCCTGTGTCAGACGACCAACCTGGCCGCGGGCGAATGGAACACTGTCACCAACGCCGTCACGCAGGTCGGGTCGGAGAACCATACCACCCTCTCGCCGCTGAGCGATGGGCAGTTCTTCCGGGCGGAGTATCCGTAGGGAAAGGCTAAAGGCTAAAGTGCAGCAACCCCTCGCACGACTGCTTCAACGCTGCGATCAACGTTCTGAGCGCCGTCCACGTTGATCTGAGCGCTGGCCGATATTAGCAAATGCGCCCGGACGATCTGCACTGAGTCGAAACGCCCACCAACATGGATCTACTTTCCCAATGAAGATGAAACGCTGGTTCCTTTTCCTGTTGGCATGTTCTGCAGCGCGGGCCGATAACCTGCCTGCTCTGGTGCAGGACCGGGCGGCCATCGAGCGGGTCTATTACAATCACCGGCTGGGGCAGAAGCCCCCGTTCCAGCAGGCGCTGCCTCCCGCCACACTCGATAACCTGGTGCGGCTCGACGTGAAGAAGGAAGCTGTGCTGCGCACCTACGGCGTGACCGTCACTCCCGCGCTGCTCGACGCCGAGGTGCAGCGCATCAACACCACCACCCGCGCGCCGGAGATGCTGGCTGAGATCAAGGCCGCCCTGGGCAACGACCCGGCGAGGTTCGCGCAGGCCTTCGCCAAACCCTTCCTGGTTGAACGGCTGCTGCGCGATAAGTTCGACAACGATGAGGCGCTCCACGCGGCGCAGCGACAGCAGGCCGAGGCGGTGCGCAGCCGGCTGCTGCAAGCGGGCGGCGCTAAACCCGAAGGCCGAGATCCGAAAGGCGAAGGAGGGCTGAACTCCGAAGTCCGAAGTCCGAACTCCGAAGTTGTCGCGAGCAACAGGGTAGCCGTCCTCAAGGCCAGCCCGGGCGGCCAGGTCACTGAAACCACCTGGCAACTGGGGGCGCGGCCTGCGGAGACCAACGCGCCGGCTGCCGAGGAGCTGGAGATCAAGCAGCGCTTCGGGCCGAGCGCACAGTTGCTCTCCTCCCCGCGCGGGGCCGGCCGGGATCACAAGCAATACTTCCAGGACCTGCCGCCCGAACTGCAGCAAGTCCTGCGGCTGCAGCTCCGCCAGGCGGGCGACGTGAGCGCCGTCATCGAGACCCCCGGCGGGTTCCTGCTCTACGTGGCGGAGGAAAAGACTGACGCGGCGCTTACCGTAGCGTGCCTGTCACTGCCCAAACGCAGCTACGAGCAGTGGCTGGCCGAACAGGCACCGGAGTAAGAGCACAAATCGGTAGGTGCTTAGCGGAGAGCGCCCGTTTTCGGGCGCAGCCACACAGGAGGGCGGCAGGGCGCCGGCTATAAGCGAAGGCCAAGGGTGGCGGACAGGGCTGTGCCCGAGAGCGGGCACTCTCCGCGCTCTAAAGGAGCTTGGCCAACAGCTCGTCGTTGGTCTTGTGCTTCTTAAGCGCCGCGATGAGCGTCTCCATGGCCTCAACCGGGTTGAGGTCCACCATCATGCGGCGGAGCTTGCGGACGGCGTCAATCTGGTTCTTTGGAAAGAGCTTCTCCTCTTTGCGCGTGCCGCTCTTGGGGATGTCAATGGCGGGAAAGAGGCGGCGGTCCGACAGCTTGCGGTCGAGGATGAGCTCCATGTTGCCGGTGCCCTTGAACTCCTGGAAGATCAGCTCGTCCATGCGCGAACCGGTGTCCACCAGCGCCGTGGCGAGGATAGTCAGGGAACCGCCTTCCTCGATCTTGCGCGCGGAGGCGAACATCTTGCGCGGGATTTCCAGCGCGCGCGCATCCACGCCGCCGGTCATCGTGCGGCCGCTGCCGCCATGCACGCTGTTGTAGGCGCGGGCGACGCGGGTAATCGAGTCCAGGAGCACGAACACGTCCTTGCCGGCTTCGACCATGCGGCGGCAGCGCTCGATCATGAAGCGCGAGAGGCGGACGTGGGTTTCCAGGTCCTGGTCGTTGGAGGAGGCCACCACTTCGGCCTTCACCGAACGCTGGAAGTCGGTGACTTCCTCGGGGCGCTCGTCAATCAGCAGCACCAGCGCATAGACCTCGGGGTGATTGGCCGTAACGGCGTTCGCGATCTGCTTGAGGATCGTGGTCTTGCCCGTGCGCGGGGAGGCGACGATGAGGCCGCGGGTGCCCTTGCCGATGGGCGTCACCATGTCGATTACCCGGGTCTCGATGAGGTCGGGCGAGGTCTCCAGCCGGAACTTCTCGATGGGGTCAATCGTGGTCAGGTTCTCGAAGCGGACGGACTTGGTGTAGTCCTCGAAGGGCATTTCGTTGACGCGTTCGACGCCCTTGAGCTGGGGGCTGTTGCCGCGGTGCGGCGGCTGGGTCGGCCCGACCACGTAGCTGCCCTCGCGCAGGAAGTTCTTCTTGATCGTGTCCGGGGTGACAAAGATGTCGGAAGGCTTGGGGTGGAAATGGTTCTCGGCAGTGCGCAGGAAGCCAAAGCCCTTTTCAGATATCTCGAGATACCCGGCGCCCAGTTCGGCGGTAGCTGTGTTGCTGCTGCTGGTTTTCGTAGCTGTGTTCATAATACTCGTGCGATGTCGAAGGTGCTCAGAACGAATCCCCGAAAAACACTGATGAACTTTGAATTTTGGGAAGCGGCTGCACTGGATTTCCGCCCTTTGGGCCGCCAGGTGCAGCTAACAGACCTTCGATACACCTAATAAGTAGCGGCTAAAGGCAGCGGGCGCAACAACTATTTTAATTTAATGTGACTCTCCCGCATGGGGTGCTTCCGCCAGCGGCGCCGGGGGAATCGACCCTCTCGGGCTGGAGGCCGTCTCATGAACGCCGCGGCGGCTGCGTCCTCGTGCTCGTTCTCTTCCTCGTCCTCGGCTTGTCCACCGTTTTCGAGCGAGGAGGACGAGCACGAGGACGGGTGCAAAGGCGCAGAACCGGCTATAGGCTAGTTTCCCGCGCTCGCGGAGAAGGTCCGATCCCGCGGCCCGTTGCTACCCTCCAACCTGGGCGCGGGCCTCGGCGGCCAGCGGGGTGCTGAGGTAGCGCTCGCCCGTGGAGCAGGCAATGGTCACGATCATCTTGCCTTTGTTCTCCGGGCGCTTGGCGACTTCAATGGCCGCCCAGACGTTGGCCCCGGTGGAAATGCCGGCCAGGATGCCTTCTTCTTTCGCCAGCCGCCGCGCCATGGCGAACGAGTCGTCATTCGTCACCAGGATGGCCTCGGTGATTTGCGGCTTACCCTGGGAGTCTTTCAGGTGAAGATTCTTCGGGACGAACCCGGCGCCGGTGCCCTGGATTTTATGCGGCCCGGGCTTCAAAGGCTGCCCGGCCAGGGTCTGCGCGATGACCGGCGAGTCCTTGGGCTCGACGGCGATAGCCTGGAAAGACGGCTTGCGGGGCTTGATGACCTCGCAGCAGCCGGTGATGGTGCCGCCGGTGCCAACCGCCGAGACGAGGATGTCCACCTTGCCATCCGTATCGGACCAGATTTCCTCGGCGGTGGTGCGGCGATGGATTTCCGGGTTGGCCGGGTTGTCGAACTGCTGCGGGATCCAGGCGCCCGGGGTGTCTTTGGCCAACTGCTCGGCTTTGGAGATGGCCCCTTTCATGCCTTCGGTGCCGGGCGTCAGCACGAGCTTGGCGCCCAGCATGGCCAGCAACGTTCGCCGCTCCAGGGACATGGTCTCCGGCATGGTGAGGATAAGCTGGTAACCTCTGGCCGCGGCGACGAAGGCCAGGGCGATCCCCGTGTTCCCGCTGGTGGGCTCAATGATCACCGTGTTCTTCTTGAGCACGCCGCTCTTCTCGGCGGCCTCGATCATGGACATGCCGATGCGGTCTTTGACGCTGCCCAGCGGGTTGAAGAACTCGCACTTGAGCAGGACGGTGGCCGGCAGTCCGGCCGTAACGCGGTTCAGGCGAACCAGGGGTGTATGTCCAACCGTCTCGACGATGTCATTGTAAATGCGCGGCATAGAATTGCTTGCTTTTGTTGGTTTATGCTAAATCCCGGACGGCTAAAGCTGCTTCCACTCGGGCGCTCGTGCAAGTGGAAACAGGGGTAAAAACATAAAGTCCCTGCCCAGCCTTTCGGCCAAGCAGGGACTAAATGGGGGATGGGAGTTCGCCATGCTCTCTTTCCCATGCTGACATTAGGCGCCTAATTGGCTGCCAGCTTCCCGACGCCATTCTCCACGGCAAGCGGAGTTATCGGCCTCGTAGCAGGGCCGTCCAGCATCTTGCGGCTGCTGGATTATTGAGTGAGGCTTTTCAGCTCGCTTGGGCTAGTGGTTGCGACACCGGCTTGCGAACCAGGTAAAGACACGTCTATGTCTTTGTCTCCGCGTCTTCACCACTTAGCGCCGGGTCGGCCGCTGCGGTTAGCAGCGCGTTTGCCCGGTGCCACGGGTCTCGCCTCTTAACTCTCAGGTTGCTTTTCGTCCACAGGTCAGCGGTGCCTTTTGCCGCATCGCCAACGTTTCGGAAGGTTTTCACGGGTCCTGCCGAGACCGCGTGTCCTTCCCGGTCCAGGCGCTCACTTTGTCCCGCCTTTCGGCGTCTTTCTTGTGGCTGACCTCCTTGCGGAGACCGCCAGAGCCGTCTGTCCGTGCTGATGCACAGTAGCAACCGGATACCCTCTGGGTAACTGCGATTCGCTCAGGCTCGAAACTCTCCCGAGCTACTTGACCCGGCTCGGAGCGGCTTCTCATCGCTCCTGACCGGACAGTTCCATACTTCGCGTTACTGACGGCGCGCGAACGCCGCCAGAGGAACTGGTGAATCCTGCCTCCGCTCCTGCGCCTCGCGGCTCAGCTTAAGAGGGGCTAGGCCAACCAGCCTGACCTAACCTTTCCCCAGTCACCTGGGATTATCCTTGAAACGTGCAGCTTCGATTGGTTAACCGCCGCTGCCATCTCAGTTCTTTCAATGAACTGGGAACAGCTTAACAGGTTTAAC
>DATKNZ010000054.1:0-13152 GCA_035541055.1 Candidatus Acidiferrum sp.
CCTACGGAGTGCGGACGCGGTAAACGCGGTTCGGGTAGCTGGTCCAGGTGGCGTCGCTGAAATAGAGCGTGTTACTGGTGAAGGTGTTGGTCTTCAACGGCACCCATGTGCCGTGGGCCGGGTTGGTGCGGGCCTCCACAACGACCGTTTCATTCGAGACCCAGAGGATATCGAACCCGAACCGGTTGGTGCGCACGCCGAAGTTGCCGTCGTCCGTCACGATGCGGAGCGGGCTCGAGCCAAAGAGCCTGGCCGGGATGCCGCCGTAGGTGGTGCCCCAGCCGGTCGTGTTGGGCTGATAGTAGGCAATGGCCAAGGGATCGCCGAAGAAGACGTTGGCGCCGAGCGCCGGGGCGTTGCCCTGGAAGTAAAGCGCGGTGAGGTTCGAGCACGAGCCGAACGCGCCATCCTTGAGGTTGGTGACCTTGTTGGAAAGGGTGATGCTGGTCAGGCCCAGGCAGGCATTGAAGGCGTTGGTGTCGATGGTCGTCACGTTGCCGGGCACGGTATAGCTTCCGGCGAGGCCGGGCGGATATTCAACGAGCTGGGTCTGGCTCTTGTTGAAGAGCACGCCCCCCAGGCTGCTGTAGGCGGTGTTATTGATGTCCACCGTGATGGCGGTCAGGCTTGTGCAGCCCCAGAAGACCCTGTCGCCGATGCTGGTTACAGCCTTGCCGATGGTGGCGCCGGTCAGGGCGGTGCACCCGTAGAACGCATAGGAACCGACGTTGGTGGTGGGGCCAGGGACCGTGACGTTCGCCAGCTTCGTGCACCCGCGGAACGCATAGGTTGCGAGGTTGAGCAGGTTGGTCGGCAGGGCGGCGGCGGTCAACGCGGAGCATTGGTCAAAGGCGTTGTTGCCGATGCTTCGCAGGGTGTTCGGGAGAGTGAGATTGGCCAGGCTGGTGCAGCCATAGCAGAAGAAATCGCCCACACTGGTGGTGTTGGTGCGGATGGTGAGCGACTGCAAGTGGGTGCAACCCTCGAAAAGGCCGGTGGCGAGGTTCGTCACCGTGGTGGGCAGGGTGAATGTCGTCAAACCTGAGCAACTCCAGAAGGCGTATTGCCCGATGTTCGTGATGCTGGTGGGAAGGGTAATACTCGTGACGGTGGCGGCGTCCTGGAAAGCGTTGTTGCCGATGCTGACCACCGTATGGGAGTTGGTCGAGCTGGGAACCACCACCGCCCCGCCGGGGCCGGTATAGGCCGTAATCGTGAGCACCCCGCTATTGGTGGTGAAGGTAAACTGCGCCCGCGCCCCGAGGGGCAAGGCCAGAATGAGTGGCAGGAGAAGCCATGCCGGTGTGGTTGCGCGGTTCCCTGTGAGCTTGCGATTAGTATGCATGTTAAACCCGGTTGTCGAAATATCCCCTTCGCGCTCGACGCCATGCGCGGGGAGCGGGGCTCGACCAAAAGACTGTGTCACGTATTGTTCGTAGTTGCCGAGGGCGATGTGCCATTCTGATTGACGCAGCAAGCTGCCTACATAATGGCACAGTTTTGCATCCGCGCAATAGATGGAGTGATTTTTATGCGGGCAACGGGCTGCGGCCCGTGGGCGGCGCTCAGGCGCGGCCAGGGCTGGGCGGGCGCCGACCTCGTCCGGGGTTGTAGAGCCCGAGGCCCGGCGGGCTCCCGGCGCCCCACGAGCCCTCTTAAATAATGGATTACTTTTCCCGGCTGTTCGCCAGGAGGGCGGGAGTACGAGCGCTGGCGGCCGCTGAGGGGCGGGGATTCAGGAGTTGGAGGAAGCGGGCCTTCAGCGCCGCCGCAGGAAGGTATCCGCCAGGCTGCCGTGCTCGGTCCGAACCACCATCCCGGCGCTCACATTGTGCCGCGCGAACCACCCCTGGCTCGTCTCCAGCACGAACTGCACGTGGTCGGAAGCGGAAACCACCGAGTTCGTATTGAACGGCTGCAGGGCATGAATCTCCAGAATGACGCCCTCCGGGTCAATGTAGGCGGCTGATAACGGCAGCGGGCAGTTCATCATCCAGAAGGAGGCCCGCTCCGGCATAGGCCGCACGAAGAGCATCCCCGCGTTCTCCGCCAGGTTGGTGCGGAACATCATGCCCGTCTGCTGTTCCAGCGGGCTGAGAGCCATTTCGGCGTCCATCTGCTCGGCCCCGAGCCACAGTTTCATCGTCGGCAGCTTGGGTTGCGCCGCTGCCGGCAGCCCCGGTATGGGCGGCGGGGCGGCGGCGGGAGCGGGCTTCTTGCAGCCGCCCGTGCACTCCGCCCCAAGCAAAGCCACGAGCAGGATGCCCATAATACGCAGATGTTTCACGATCCAGAGGCGGCTGCCCATCGGGCTATGGCTTGTCGCCGGTCGGGGCTTCCCTGTGCCGGTGTGCGAGTTGGCGCTCCAGGAAGATGTCCGGGGGCGCCTGCTGCCAGGCAGAATACCAGATGTCAGCCAGCAGTTGGGCGGACTTGGCCATTTGGTCCACCAGGAAAGGCTTGCCTTGCAGGCCCTTGTCGCCTTCGCCGGAGAGCTTGCCGTCCTTCTCCAACTGGTAGAGCGGTTCGACCAACTTGTTCTGACCGATGACGAAGAGCATGGCGGCCTGGAACATTTCCTCGGACTTGGCCGGGCGCCCGTCAATGCTGACCAAGGCCGCCGTGTGCAGCTTGCTCTGCAAGTCTTCTGGCTTCACGCCGCCTACTTTGTTGAGGTATCCGCTGTCAATCCAGCTATGGAAGCTGGCGTTAGTGGTGTAATGCTGCGGGTTGGCGCCGACCCAGCCGTGGTGATGCACGGTCGTGTGCAGCGGTTGGCCGGCGTCGCCTACGTAATGGCCCATGGTGCCCATGACGTAGATAATGTTCTCCTTGGCGTTGGCGATCTCCTCCGGTGTGCCGCCGTGCTCCTCGAAGGTCTTGAGGTAGGAGAAATTGGATTTGAGCTTGCCGTAGTTCTCGGCGATGGCCCAAGGCACGAAGCCGATTAATTCGCGGGTGTGGTCCTCATTGCGGGCCTCGTTGATCGGCGGGCACTTGTCCGGGTGCGCTTTGCGGAACCCGATCAGCTCCGCGGCGAACTCGTAGCGGAACGGGGGCAAGGCCTCAGGCTTCAGCCCATACACCTCGAGCGCCTCCATGTCCAGATAATGGTCCGGTGCGCTGCAGTGGGAGAATGATATATCCCTGACATTGCGCCAGCGGTCGGGCTCGCCGGACAAGAAGCCGATGCGCTCGGTGGCGGCCGGCGTGCGGACGAAGGCCGGGAAATTGGTGGGCAGGTTTGCCAGGGCGGCCAGGTTGATCACACGGTGGTAGGTATAATCCCATGCCAGGGCGTGCCCGCCGCCAAGCTCAGCGAACGTTACAACGCTCAGGGCCAGGAGGAAGAATCGTTTCATGATAGGTAGTCGTTTGTGGCGCCCAATCTAGCGGCCTGGCAGGGAAAGGCAAAAGCCAAATGCGCATGGCCGAGGCCTCTGTCCCGTGCCGCGACGTTGGATTGGCTATTGGCTATGGAGTATCTCAGCGTAATCCGGACGATCTCACCCGGCTTCCAGAGCCGCATCCTGGGCCCCCAGGTGCCCGTGCCGCGGCACACGATCAATGGCATCCCGCATACCTCGTAACGTCCCGCCAGCATGGGGTAGCGCCGCCTGACCAGGTAATTGAAGGGCCAGAGCTGGCCCGCGTGAGTGTGGCCGCAAAGCATCAAGCCGGCGCCGCTTTGTGCCGCCACCTCCGCCGCCCAGGGAGTATGCGAGAGCAGGATAACCCCGCCGGGCGGCCGGTTAGCCAGCGCTTGCTCGAACGGCCGGCCATCCAGCTTGAATTGGGACCGTGCCGTGAGGTCGTCCACGCCGGCCAGCACCAAGCCGGGGGCCACCTCGGCGCAACGATTGCGCAGCACGTTGAACCCGGCGTGCTCAAATAGCCGAACGCACTCCTGCACACCTGCGTAATACTCGTGGTTTCCCGTCACCGCCCACACGCCCAGCCGCGCCTGCAGTGTCGCCAGCACCGGCTGCAAGCCCTCGGCCCGAGCAATGTTGCCGTCCACGACGTCGCCTACCAGCGCGATCAGGTCCGGCCGCAGCTTATTGACCCGCCGGGCCAGCCGGTCCATCCAGCCGCGCCCGATGAGCGTCCCCAGGTGCAAATCCGAAAGCTGCACGAGCACCAGCGCGTCGCACTCTGCCGGCAGCCCCGGCAACCGCACCTCGTAGTCCCGCACCGCGGGCGCGCGCAGGCCTTGCACCAACGCCACTACCGCCAGAAGCCCCGCCGCGAGAGCTGCCAGGCCCCTGATGCGTGGCGCGAGTTGCGGGAGAACCCACCCTCCGAGTGTCGCTACGTCAGTCGCCAGCAGCGCGGCGACAAGCAGGAAGATCACCCCGATCCACGTTGCCCCGATGAACTCCACCGGGCGTGCCACCGCCTCCAGCTTCCAAGCCTCCAGGACTCTCGCCACCGGGTAGCAGGCCCACAGGGCCAGGGCGATTGCCGCCAGCCCCGTGCGCGACAGGTGATCCGACACCCACGGCACCGAGCTAAGCCGCCAGAACACATACACGTGCATAGCAGACCAAATGCTCAGGACAATGGTAAGGAACCGGGTCATGTATCTCCTGTGCTGCTACCTTCGAAGCCCGGGCCACGAATCGCCCCAGGCTCGCACGGCCGGTCAGCTCTTCTCCGGTGAGGCGAGCCGGAGGCGGCTCACCCCGGCGATCACGCCGTTGCGATCATCCCCGTCTTCCGCGCGTAGTTGAACAGCCCGCCCGCATCCACGACGGGCCGCACGTCACCCAGCGGCTTCAGCTTATAGATTTTGCCGGTCGCTTTGGCAGTCACCGTGCCCGCGTCCAGGTCCACCGTCACGACATCTCCGGTCTTCAGCTCCTTGCAAAGCCGGTCCATCGCTTCGCACGGGTAAAGCTCCCCGGTGGCCACGGCGTTGCGGAAGAAAATGCGCGCGAAGCTCTCCGCCAGCACCACCCTGCACCCGGCCGAGCCCAGCGCAATGGGCGCGTGCTCGCGCGAACTGCCGCACCCGAAATTCCGCCCCGCCACGATGATCGGGTACTCGGAGTCCATTTTACCTTCCTTCACAAAGCGCCCGGGATAGAGCGACTCCGGCAGCCCGGACATGGCGTAGGACCCCAGCCTCTCGTACTCGGCCGGGATGGTGGGCACCAGCGTCAGATACTGCGCCGGGATAATCTGATCCGTATCAATATTATCCTGCACCACGTAGGCCGGTCCGCTGAACACAGATTGCATAGGCCTAGCTTGCGGCCCGGGGCCGGGGATTTCAACCACTTTCAACGAGGTCGTCTATGCTTTCCACCCGGCGCGGTTTGGTGTTTAGTCGGCGCCGCTTATGACCAAAACCGCACTATTATTTGCCGGGCAAGGCGCGCAGGTGGTCGGGATGGGCCGCGACCTGGCTGAGAGCTCCGCCACCGCCAAGGGCTGGTTTCAGCGGGCGAACGAAGCGCTGGGCTACGACCTGGCCTCGATCTGCTTCCAGGGGCCCGAGCCGGAGCTGACCAAGACCGAACACGCGCAGCCGGGGATATTCCTGGTGAGTTGGGTCGCCTTTGAGCTGCTCAAGGAGCGCCGGCCCGGGCTGAGCTTTCAAGCGGCTGCGGGCCTGTCGCTGGGCGAGTTTACCGCGCTGACCG
The DNA here is from genome assembly GCA_035541055.1 of Candidatus Acidiferrum sp. Taxonomy (GTDB): domain Bacteria; phylum Verrucomicrobiota; class Verrucomicrobiia; order Limisphaerales; family UBA8199; genus JAPLUA01. The sequence continues at coordinate 5,649 of DATKNZ010000054.1, forward strand.
CCGCCGGTGCCATGAGCTTCGAGGACGGTCTGCGCGTCGTGCGGCAGCGCGGGCGCTTTATGCAGGAGGCCTGCGAAGCTGCGCAGGGCGGCATGGCCGCTATCATCGGCCTGGACGAGGCGCCCACTCGCGAGGTGTGCGCGGAGGCTGGCGTGGTCCTGGCCAACCTCAACTGCCCCGGGCAGCTTGTCATCTCCGGCGCGCTGGAGAAGATCGAGTTGGCCTGCGAGCTGGCGCGGGCCAAAGGCGCCAGGCGCGCCTTGCCGCTTCCCGTGGCCGGCGCGTATCACTCGCCGCTGATGGCTAGCGCTCAGCCGAAGTTGCGGGCGGAGCTTGACCGGCTCGCCCTGGAGGCCCCCGCTGTTCCGGTCATCTCTAACGTGACGGCTCGCCCGCACGAAGGCGGGGAGACCACCCGTGCGCGGCTGGTCGAGCAGGTCACTGCGTCTGTGCTCTGGGAGGCCTCGATGCGCCATCTGCTCGCGCAGGGCTTCACCCGCTTCATCGAGCTGGGGCCGGGCACCGCCCTCAGCGGGTTCATGAAGCGCATAGATAAGGCCGCCCAGGTGATCAATGTAGCCGACGTCGCCAGCCTGGAGAAGGCAGCCCAACTCCTGGGCGCTGAGGACCTGGCCGCACCCGAGGCCTCCTGCCGTGGGTAAATCCTTAGCTTCTTGACAAGATTTGGCGGATAGCCCAAACAGTGCGCGCTTTATGAACGAACTAGCCAATCAGGTGGCGGTGGTGACCGGTGCCGGACGAGGGATCGGCCAGGCCATCGCCTTGAAGCTCGCCGGCGCCGGCGCCGACGCCGCCTGCGTGGATCTGAACCTGGAGTTCTGCGTGGAGACCGTGCAGAAGGCGCAGGCGCTGGGCCGCAAGGCTTGGGCGTTTGCCGCCAATGTGTCCGACGCGGCCAGCGTGAGCGCTGCCGCCGAGCAGATTCTCACCGCCGCCGGAAAGGTGGATATTCTCGTTAACAATGCCGGCATTACCAAGGATGGCCTGCTGATGCGCATGAGCGAGGCCGACTGGGACGCCGTGCTGGACATCAACCTGAAGGGCACGTTCCTGTTCACCAAGGCATTCTCTCGCAGCTTCCTCAAGCAGCAGTCCGGCAGGATCGTCAACATCGCCTCGGTCATTGGGCTTATCGGCAACGCGGGCCAGTGCAATTACGGCGCAAGCAAGGCGGGGGTGATCGGTTTCACCAAGTCCGCCGCCCGGGAGCTGGCGTCACGCGGCATCACCGTCAACGCCATTGCGCCCGGTTTCATCGAGACGGCCATGACGGCCAAGATCAGCCCCGAAGCCCGCGAGGCCCTGCTGAAACAAATCCCGCTGGGCAGCCTGGGACAGCCCGAGGACGTGGCCGGCGCGGTGCTGTTTTTGGCCAGTCCCGCCGCCCGTTATATCACCGGACAGGTGCTCGCCGTGGACGGTGGCATGGCCATGTAATTATTTTTGATTAGGGGCTTGACGCCTTTCTAATCGTGGCATAGACACACTGCTAAAAGAAGAACCGGAGTAAATCATGGCTGAGAAGACTATTGAACAACGAGTCAAAGACATCATCGTCGAGCAGTTGGGGGTGAATGCGGACCAGGTGACGCCTGAGGCCAAGTTCATCGAAGACCTGGGCGCGGACTCGCTCGACACCGTGGAACTGGTCATGGCGCTGGAAGAAGAATTCGGCCATGAGATTCCTGACGAACAAGCCGAGAAGCTTCAAAGCGTCGGCGACGTGATCAAGTACATCGAAGACCTGCAGCAGAAGTAACTGTGAGTCGAACACTTTCGGGGCAGCTTGGCCTGTCTTCAGCTTAAGCTGCCCCGTTTCATTTTATGGCGAGCAACTGGACAGAGCGCCGCGTCGTAGTGACCGGCCTCGGCGCCGTCACCCCCCTGGGCCACAATGCCTCGGCCTTATGGGACAATCTCGTGGCCGGCAAATGCGGCGTGACTCGCATCACCCGCTTCGACCCTTCCGCCTACGACTCCCAAATTGCCGCCGAGGTCAAGGACTTTGACCCCGCGCCGGGGCTGCCCTCGGCGAAGGAAATCCGCCGCACGGACCGCTTCTCACAGTTCTCGGCGCGAGCCGGCTTTGACGCCTTGCGTGATTCCGGGCTGGACCTGAGCAAGGAAGACAGGAATGAAATCGGCGTCTTTATCGGCTCAGGCATTGGAGGTTTGCAGACCGTTTCCGAACAGTGCCAGATTCTCCTGGAGCGCGGGCCGGACCGGCTATCGGCGTTCATGATCCCCATGCTCATATCGAACATGGCGTCCGGGCTGTTCTCGATGTATCACAAGCTGCGCGGGCCCAACTTCGCCACGTGCTCAGCCTGCGCGACCTCCAACCATGCCCTGGGCGAAGCCTGGCGCACCATCAAGATGGGGGATGCCCAGGTGATCTTCGCCGGCGGCGCGGAGGCGACCATCGTGCCCATCGGCATCGGCGGCTTCTGCGCCATGAGAGCGCTCAGCACGCGCAATGATGATCCCGCCCACGCCTCCCGCCCCTTTGACAAGGAACGGGATGGGTTTGTCATGGGCGAAGGCGCCGGAGTGCTGGTGCTGGAGGAGTTGGAGCACGCCAAACACCGCGGCGCCCGCATCTATTGCGAGATCGCCGGCTACGGCAACACCGCTGACGCCAACCACGTCACAGCCCCGGCGCCCGACGGCGAAGGCGCGGCCCGGTGCATGCGCATGGCCCTGCGCAACGCCGGCCTCAACCCGCAGGACATCACCTACATCAATGCCCACGGCACCTCCACGCCCCAGGGCGATGTCGCCGAAACCCAGGCCATCAAAACCGTATTTGGCGAGCACGCGCGCAAGCTGGCCATCAGCTCCACGAAGGGCGCCACCGGCCATATGCTGGGCGCGGCGGGCGCCGTCGAGATGATCATCTGCTGCAAGGCCATCGAGACCGACACGGCGCCTCCTACAATCAACTACCAGGTGCCCGATCCTGAGTGCGATTTGGACTACGTGCCCAACACCGCTCGTCAGATGAAGGTCAGCGCTGTTCTGAACAACTCGTTTGGTTTCGGCGGGCACAACGCTACCATCCTCGCCCGGAAGTTTAACGGCTGAGCGGCCATCGCACGGGCCCCAGCTCCGCCAGGAGCGGCATGGCCCATTGACACCGCTGGAGCGAGGGTTAAGGGTTACTCATGAAACCCATTCTCTCGACTGCCGTGACCCTCGGGCTGGCGGCCACGATCGCGTATGGCGAGACCTTTATCGGCCCCACGACCTCCACGAACCGCCTGCTGGTGCCCACTAATTCCGCGATCATTATTACCGCCACATTCGGCGATTTTACCAACAGCACTCAGGTCCAGCTCGGGAGCGGCGCGCCGTTCCTCCAGAGTTACTTCGCGCCGCTGGACAGCGGCACGGTTTACGCCGTGGCCGGCCCGGCAGAACTGATATTCTCGAACGCCGTGCTCTTCACCTTCTATCGGCTGACCAACTCCGCCATTTACTCGCAAGGCATCGCCAATGACCCCATCGGCCTCCCGGTCGCCTCCAACTCGACGATGCACCTCTTCGGCGTTCCAGCCCCGGTCAACGCCACCTTTACACAGCCGCCGAGCGCGGGCGGCGGCAGCTTGAGCTTCACCCTGGAGCCGAATCAGCCGGCGGAGTTCACCGGGCCCGGCACCCTGTTCCTCAATAGCGGCGTGCTGCCTCCCTCGGCCAAATTCATCTCTTACTTTTTCGACGAGAATGGCTTCACCCTCCCGGACGCGCGGGCGGTGGCCGGGCCCAGCGGCAGCTACGCAGTCAGCGTAGAGAAGTCAGCCGACCTGCAAAGCTGGTCGCCCGTCCTGCTCGGGACCACGACTGATCCTGCGAAGTCGTTCTACCGCTTGCGAATCCAGCACTGAGTGAGTGCCTGGAACGCGCCCGTCGGCGGGCGCAGCAGCGTCCGAGCAGCAGGACGCGCCGCGAGTATTGGAGGCTGCTGCGCCCGAGGACGGACGCGTTCCCGTGGCAGGTGGACCGTCGCTTCCGGTGTTGCCAACCATCGAGGAGTAAGCGACATTGAGAGCGAAAGGAAGTATGCGTATGGAAACGACTAGACGTGGAGACAGCGAGAAGACTTTGCACGACCTCGGAGACGCCGTTCGCGAAGGCCAGGAGATGCTCAGCGAAACCGCCGGGGTAGTGGGCGAAAAAGGGCGGGCCATGCGGGAGAAGCTGGAGAGCGCCGTCGCAAAGGCGAAATCGATTTACGGCGACCTGCAAGAACGGACCGTGGCTGCCGCCAAAGCTGCCGACGAGCGCGTGCGCGAGCATCCCTACCAGGCCATTGGCATCGCGTTTGGCATCGGCCTGTTGATCGGCGTGCTCGCTGCCAGAAGCAGGCGCGACTGAGGGCGGATCGCGAGCCGTCCCCCGGCTCGCAGTGCTCGCTCGAACCCATCCCTGCGAGCAAGTCACTGTCTTAGCCGGAAGAACTGTTGCGGCACCCCGGCAACCGGGTTGGTGTAGGGGCTCGTGGCACCGGCTACGTCCTGATAGCGCCCCGTCGCGCTCGGGGCGGATTGCAGAGTATAGGACTGGTCCCAGAGCAACACGGCAGCCTCAGGGGCCGGTTGGATTAGGAGCGTCGGGCCGATGATGGCCAGGGCCGAGACGTCGCTGGTGACCAGCCAGGGTCGCGCGTCGCTCGCGGCGGCGCTGGTGAAGCAGTTGGTGAACGTGACGCCCCTCGCATGGCGGACGTAATAGCCATAGGCCGGCAGGTTGCCCCACATCGTATTCTCCGGATATTGCCCCACGTATTCGGGCGGCGCGCCGGGGACGGAACTCAGGCCGCCGGCGAACGTGATGTTCACGTTATCGAAGAGCAGGTGCTTCAGGCGGTAGGTCACGCCATTGGTCAGAGTGCCCGAGATGGGGCAGCCGCGCGTGTCGGTCATGGCCGAGCCCGTGATGTCGCGGTAGGTAATGCCGTCCACGCTGCCCACCGGCACGCCGTTGCGGCTGCCCAGGATGACGAAGATGGCGTTCTGGCAGCCGCTGAAGTTGATGCGCTGGAACGTCACCGCGCTGATCGCGCCGCCGTCCACGGACTCCACGGCCATCGCCGAATGGGAGGTGTTGAGGACCGTGCAGTCCTGGAACGTGATGTTGGTGAACGGCCCGGTGCTGGCGGTGCCGAACTTGAGGCCGTTGGACTGCGACCTGGTGATCGTGCAATTCCTGACCAGCACGTCGTTGACGCCCCGGGCGTTGCCGCTCTTAAGGCATATCGAGTCGTCCCCGGAATCAATGGTGCAATTGGCCACGACCACATGCCAGCAGTCCACCACGTCGCAGCCGTCGCGGTTCCCGTTCAGGCCATCGTCGTTGATGCTGACGTTGCTGATGGTCAGGAAGTCCGACTGCATGTTCACCAGCGTCCACATGGCGGCGTCCACGATGCTGATGTCGTGAATGTACACGTTGGTGCAGAGAGCGGTCCAGAGCGAGATGGGCCGTGTGGACTCGACGCCGGAGGTGAAGTTGGTGCGTCCATTGCCATAGATGGTGCCGCCGCCGGTAATTGTCACGTTCGCGCCGCTTTGGGCATAGAGCAGGGCCTTCTTGCAGTTGCTCGTCTGGCTGTTGCTGAGCGGCGGGCTGAGGTCGGGGTAATCCGAGGCCGAGCCGCTGCCCAGGAGGACGGCGGTGGGATCAAGGTAGAACGTGAGATTTCCCTTCAGGGTGAGCGTGCCCGAGAGGTAGGTGCCGTTATGCAGCCAGATCACGCCGCCCGCCGGCGCGGCGTTGATGGCGGATTGGATGGCGGCGGTATCCTTCGTGGTGCCGTTCCCCACCGCGCCGTAGCTGCGGACGTCGTACCAGAGCGCATTAGTCTGGACGGTGTTGAACCCGAAGGAGTTGGTGGCGGCGTTGCCGTCGGCGTCCACGGCGATGATGGTCGCGGCATACTGCACATTCGTGGCCAAAGGCATGGCGTTGGTTGCCAAGAGCCGCTGCGTGGGGCCGTTGGTGTTGAAGGCAAGGGCCTGCGCAAGGCCGTTGAGGGTCAGGGTGATGTTGCTGCCGGTGAGGCTCGACGCGGGGGAATCCACTTCGAACGAGACGTGCGTCGTGGCCGGGTTCACGTAGATGCCATTGTTGGCCGGCAGCACGTTGAGGATGAGCGGGGCGAGCGTGGAAGCGGGCACGATCTGCATGCGATTGAAGTTGTTGTCGCCCGTGGTCTGGAAATCGAACAGGGCGGCGCTGTCCAGGGTGCCCGAGCCGGCAAGGTGCCGCTGGTCGAGAGTGGCGAGCACAGCCCCGTTGGTGACGCTGCGCACTACGAACCGGTAGGTGTCCGCGGTTTCGAGCAGGAACTCGCAGTTCATGCCGGTGGTCGGGCCGCCGCCCGAGGCGAAGGGGATGCCGAGGTTCGTGACGCCGTCGCCATCCGTGATGAGGTAGGCATTGGCGCCGCCCCCGGCGTAGTAATACTGGAAGCGCGCGCCGTTGGTGTAATCGTCCACGCCGTTGGTGGCGGCGCCGTGCCGCAGGACAAAGCCGGCCAGGTTCGTGTTGGCGTTGCCGATGCCCTCGGACATCCATTGGAGCCTGAAGGCGGTGCTGGTCGAGAGGGAGTTCGCCGGCGCGAAGGCGCGATATGCCACGGTCTTGTTCCCCCCCGTGCCGTTGGCGTAAAGGCCCCACGAGCAGTTGGTGTAGGCGGTGCCGGCGACGTTCGTGACCGAGCGAATCGCGTAGCCGTTGTTGCAGTACCAGCCGTGAAAGCCGGGGCCGTTGGTCGCAAACGCCCAGGGCAGGAAGCCGAAGCCCTGGTTGGCGCCGTTGGTCCAGTTGGCGCTGACGACGTAGTTCCCGGCGTCATCGTAGGCGACAAGCTGCCCGGCGGCGGAATTGGCCAGCAACCCGGCGGCAGCCAGGGCGATGGCGGTGAGAGTTGTGCGGAGATCGAGCAGACCGCTGCGGGAGGCTTTCATATTGGATAAGGCTGGGGTTGGGGGGTAGAGGTGGACGAAACCGGGCCGGCTCCTGCCGGCGTAGAAACTGGTTCGCCGAGGATTTTCTCGGTATGGAATCATCGCAGTTCATTCTAACCTGACGGGCCGAACTGCCTAGCCCCAAAAACCTGGGGGTTTTCCGGCTAGGGCCCCTTGCGCATGCCCAGGAACCTGAGGGCGGCCTGGGTGCGGGAACGGACGTGGAGTTTGCCGTAGATGTGCCGCAAATGCCAGGTCACCGTCTCGACGCTGATGGAGAGTTTGTCGGCAATTTCCTTGTTGCTGCAGCCTTGCGCCAGCAATTCCAGAATCTCCTGTTCCCGGCGGGAAAGATTGTGTTCGTCCGAGGTGGCGGGTGCGGGCTCGCGGAAGGCGCCGAGCACCTTGCGGGCGACCTCGCTGGACATGGGGACCCCGCCGGCGTGCACCTCCCGCACGGCCTGCAAGATTCGCTCGGGCGACGCGCGCTTGAGGATGTAGCCGCTGGCCCCGGC
>DATKNZ010000055.1:0-3019 GCA_035541055.1 Candidatus Acidiferrum sp.
CGGCCAGAATGTACACGCGGTTGTAGTTCCCTGCCGGGAGTTTCAGCGCCTGGCCTTTTGCGGTCACGGCGTTGGCGCCGTGCGCGTCGGCAAGGTGGAACTTCACGCCGCCGAACGAGATCTCGCCGGGCAACATCTCCGCCGGCAACGCATTGCCCTTGCCGTCGAAGCCGGTCTTTGCGGCCTCGCCGTCGCGGGTGGCGGTGGCGGTGTCATAGGGCAGGGTCACTGGCGCCGACTCGACTGTGGCAGCCTTCGCCGTCGCGGCGCCAAGGCGCACGGCAAACGTACGCGGCTGATAGGCGCTGAAGTTGGTGACCAGGGCGCCGTCTTCCACCGTGGCCGAACCCATCGGCTCCTCCTGTCCGTTGACTTCGCGCGCCGCGGTGATGGGCGCGGCAAACTGGACCTTCACGGCCTGTTGCGGCTTGCCGTCCAGTTCGACCAAGCGGACCACAACCTCGTCGCTGTTCTCGGCTTTCTTTACGGCCAGCACGCGCACACGCGGGTTGCTCACCGTGAGCAGCGAGAACGACCGTCCTAGCGCGCCGTCATGCTTTGCGGTTTCAAATGCCACCAGCGGCGTGTTCAGTCTCTGGCCCTGCCAGTCACTCTGCGCGTCGCGCCATCCGTCCGCATGTCCGGCAAAGCCGTACACGAACTCGTGATGGCCGAGGTCCTGGGTTGCCTGGTCGGGGTATCCGCCCTGCACGCCTGGGGTGCGGATGAGCGTCAGCCGCAGGGTGTGATCGTTGGGCTTGTCGGAACCATTCTTGGAATCGGTCAGCACGGTTCCGCCAAACGTCTCCGTTACGTCAGTCAGGTCGATCCACTGGTGCGAGGGGACCTCGAACTTCTTCGGCTCGGCTGAAGGCCGCTCGACGGTGCCGATGTCCCAGTTGTAGGTCGCCTTTGCGTTGGTCGCGGTCAACGCGAACACAGCCTTGAGGTTGCGCTCCCGTGTCTTCCAGTCGATGGCGTTGGCCCACTCCACGCGCTTGCCCGCGTCGCCGGCCGAGAGCCGCACGGTCTGCACAAACTTCGAGCCCGCGGTCTCACGCGTCACCTCAATGGCTGCGCGCACCGGTCCCTGCTCCACCACGCGGATCTGGGCCGGTCCCTGAGCCGGTCCGCTGACATACTCGCGGGGCGGAGCCTGCTCCTGGTCCCAGTCCATGTTCCACGCCGGCCACTCCTTCGGGTTGTCGTAGGAGAGCGCGAGGCGCGCCGGTTCGGCGAGCAATTCCTTGTCCAGCTTCTTGTCCCAGATGCTGGCCACGTCTCCCGCGTCGTTCAGGGTGACGCGATACCAGGCGTTCTCGAGGGAGCGCTCGCTCACTTTGAGGCCCGTGTCTGAGGAGGCAGCATCTCCGGCGCGCACGTCATACACGGCAAAACCAACGGACGGCACATGCGCGAGGAACAGCACCTTGCCCTGCTCCACCTGGGCGGGCACTTCGCTGCCTGCGGGGTCGAACACGCGCACGCCCCTAGCAGCATCGAGGTGCAGATCGGCTTCCACCACATCTTCGCGGGCAATGTTCAGCGGGTTGTACACCACGACTGCCGTACCTTCGACCTTGGTGTCCAACGCCTGCGCCACGCCCGCCGTCGCGCTCTGGAGCACGCCCGCGAACTGGTTCATCGCGATGACGTCGTCGTTCCACGCAAACTCATAGGAGCGCGGCGTGGCCGTGCCCGCCGCCAGGTCGTGGAAGTGCGCGCCCATGGCCAGCGTCCAGGCGTCGTTGAGCCGCTGGAGCGGATAGGTCCGCGCGCCCAGCCAGGATGCAGTTACAGACGCCTTCTCAGCGGCGTCGGCGAGCACTTCGTTCGTCCGGATCCACCGCTTCACGTATGCCTGCGAGGTGAGCGAGCCGGCGGAGTGATTGGTGAGTTCCATCTCGCCCGTGTAGCGGGGCAGCCTGGCTGCCTGCTCCGGGGTGATGTCGCGAAACATCTGGTCGGCCGCGGCCGAGATCACTCGTACCGGTCCGTCGCCTACCTTCGCGGAAGTCCAGTTCGCATGGGGGGTGCCCTGCGGCATCCAGCCCGCTACCACACCATTGGGCGGCAGGGTCGCCTCGCCCTGAGTGACGATGGCCTCCAGCCGCTTGACGGAGTCCTCGTCCGGAGCGCCGCCGATATCGCCGGTGCCGTAGTAGTGGTAGTCGGTCGACACCCCGGTGACCTTGCCGTTGTTCTGCACACGCGCTGCCCAGTCGTCCTGGAACCGGTCGAGCTCCGCGCGCTTGCGCGCCTCCACCATGTTCTCGTACTGTTGCTGCATCGCCTCATAGGCAGCCATCTGATCGGGCGGCGGCATTTCTCCGTTGGGATGGGTCTTGCGCCAGTTCTCCTCGAGGCTCTTCAGCTTGTCGTGCAGCGCGGTAATCGCGGGGTCCGGAGGCAGCGCCGGCAGCGGCTTGCTGAGGTCGCTTGTGACTCCGCCGCCATAGGATCCGGGGTTGACGCCCGCCACCACGCTTTCGCCATCCGGTCCCACCCAAACGCCCACGTTGAAGGGCGTGCCTTCGGGAGTCTTCTCGAGCGATTCCGGCCCGCCTCCGCTGGCGGACGAACCCCACGTCAGCTTCTGCGTTGAGAAGCCTTTCACGCCCGAATGCGCGAGGATGGACGGGAGCGACGCCGGAAATCCGAAGCAGTCGGGCAGCATGAACTCAGCGCTGGACTTGCCCAGTTCCTTCCGAAACCAGTCGTTGCCATAGAGCACCTGGCGGATGATGGCCTCGGCATTGGGTGCGTTGACGTCGCCCTCTTCCATCGAGGAGCCGGCGGGAAACCAGTGTCCCTCGCGCACGTAATTCTTCAGCCGCTCAAAGTCCTGCGGGTAATACTCCTTCATCAGCCGGTAGCGATTGGCGCCGCTGAAGTTGAACACGTAGTGGGGATACTTCTCGATCAGGCGGAAGTTGTCCTGCAGGGTGTGGCGCAGGTACTCGTCGATCACCAGGGGATACTCCCAGCGCCACTCGGTATCCAGGTGGGCATAGCCCAC
>DATKNZ010000056.1:0-3186 GCA_035541055.1 Candidatus Acidiferrum sp.
TCGACCAGTGGGTGGTGACGAAGACCGGGCGGTGCGAGGCGTCGCTGACTTGGCTGCTGCTGTCCGATGGGACCGAAGCGCTCACTGGCCAAGGCTCATATCACTTCCGAGGCGACAAAGCGATATGAAATGGTGGCTTTAGCTTGCCTCGGGCACGTAGGCGCGCCCCCATCATTTATTGGCATCCGACGCTTCCGGCCACACCCAGTCACGCCCCTCCCAGAGGCCATAGGTATTCCCGGAGACCGGCTTCGCGTCGCCGCCGTCGTCCTTGCCATCTTCGCCGACCGAGTAGAGCAGGAAGCGGCCATCAGGCTTAAGGCGATAGCAAAGAGCTTTGCCGCTCATGGGATCGTACGGCATTGCGGACACGAACTCGGGCGTGAGAGCGGCGAGGCTGGGCGGCAGAGTGCCGTGGCGCAGTTGGTAGTGTTTCAGGGCGATGGCGGCCAGGGCGAGTTGGCGTTCGGTTTCGACCCGCACGGTGCGGGTGGTGATGCGCTGCGTATTGGGGAAGCTGCTCAAGCTGCCCAAATGCCGGAGCCGCCCGACGGGAGTGTCCGCTTGCCGGATCCAAACGCCCGGCTGGTCTATGTGTTGCTTCGCCTCCTTCCACGGCTGGTGCGCCTCTACCATGCGAAGGCCGGTCAGGGTTTCCTCCGACATCTTGAGGCGGAAGAGTTCGTCCTCGTCGAGGCTGGTGAGGCGGTAAGAAGGGAACCACACGTAGTTGAAGAGGAAGTCCTGCCAGTTGCCCTTCGTCGGCGCTGTCACGCCCATGTACGGGAAGGCTTTGCGCCAGCCGGATTTGTGCAGCATGGCGAAGATCTCCCCGCCATACATGCGCTCGCCAACGAAAGCGAACTCGATGGCCTCGACGGGGCGGACGGGCTCCCAGGCCTTTTGCAGCCGCGCGAGCTGCGAGTCGGTCCAGCCGGGAGCTTGCAGAATTTGCCAGGAGTTTTCGAGGCCCAGGTCCGTCACGGCGATCCGGGTCGCTTGCGCCACCAGCGTGCATTCCTCGCGATCCAATTGCGCCATCGAAGCGAGGGCTTCCACGTCCTGCAGCGCTGGTTCCAGGTGGGCGTGGTGGATTTCGTTGAAGGCCGAGGCCGTCAGCCACTGGGCCGCGCTGCGCAGCATAACAAAGTTCGGGCCAAACCGGGTCATCAAGTTCGTGCAGGGGCCCGAGTTCGGGGTCGGTGCGTGCAAGGCCGCCCGGATGTCCGCCAGGGCAGCCTGATGGCTGGCGATTTCCTCGGCGACAGCCTCCCAGCCCGGCGGGGAGTTGGAACTGGCCGCGCCGGTCCAGTTCGGGGATGGGCGCTTCCACGCGAGCTGCACCCGTCCGGGGCCGACATACTTCATGACCTCCAAGTCACCCGGGTTGAAGCTGGCACCCAGAAACGCGGGCACGGCGTTGCTCAGGACCGTCAGCGTATCCGTGAGATTGGTCGAGCGGCAGCGTTCCAGTTCCGCGAAGGTGAGCTTCTCACCCTTGGCGCGGAGGGCGGCCTTGTAGCTTTGAAGCGAGTCGTGAACGCGCGAGCCGCTGCCGAGGAAGGCCAGGAGCAGTAACATGAGCAGCAACGCCCCGCAGTACAAAAAGATGCGTGGCGGCCTGGTCATGTGTCTCGAACGTTGTTCGCTGGTTTCCTAATGCTGAGCCAAACACCTTAAGGCAGCACAAGTTGCGCCAAGGGAAGAGAAATCCGAAGGCCGAAGGCCGAAATCCGAAAGAAGCCCGAGGGCCGAAACCCGAGAAGGGCGGGGTGCCGCGACCAGGTGGATGGTCCAGGCCGCACTGTCTTCGGATTTCGGCCTTCGGCCTTCTTTCGGATTTCGGCCTTCGGATTTCGGCCTTCCTTATTACGGTCCGTCCAGGACGGCCACTGCCGTCGCGTACGTTTGCGTATGGCTGAGGCTGATGAGCACCGCCCGGGCGCTGCGGGCCTGGAGCAGCTTCTGTCCGGCCTCGTGCAGGATCACGAACGGCTCGCCCGTGGGCTTGCGGCCGATCTCCATGTCGCGCCAGCCGAGTTCGGCGCCGATGCCCGTGCCGAAGGCTTTGGAGATGGCCTCCTTGGCGGCGAAACGGACAGCGAGGAACGGCGCGGGCGCTTTGTGGGAAAGGCAGTAGCTGATCTCGTTGGGGTGGAGAATGCGATTGAGAAAGCGCTCGCCGAAGCGCTCGTGCGAGGCCTTAATGCGCTCGACCTCGATGATGTCTATGCCAATGCCGAGAATCATGTCTGGAGTCTTGCGTCTCGTGTCTGGAGTCTAAAGTCGGCGGCCCTGAGCCAACGGCGGAATGGACTTTAGACTTTAGACTCGGGACCCGAGACTGATTCGCCTCCGCCCCGGTAGTCCGCCATAAGCCGCAGCATTTCTTTGACGGCAGCTTCCAGCCCGACGGTGACGGCGCGGCTAATGATACTGTGGCCGATATTCAACTCCACCAGGTGCGGCACGCGGTAGAGCGTGGCCAGGTTCTGGTAATTCAAGCCGTGGCCGGCGTTGACCTTCAGGCCAAGGGCGTGGGCCTGTTTGGCGCCGGCGACCAGGCGGTCCAGCTCGGCCTGGCGGTGCGGCTCGATTTCGTAGGCTTCGGCGAAGGCGCCGGTGTGCAGTTCGATGAACTGGCTGCCGGTGCGCGCCGCGGCTTCGATCTGCGCGGGGTCGGGCGCGATGAACAGGCTGACCTCGATGCCGGCGTCGTTCATCCGCTTTCGGGTCTCGGTGAGGGCGGGGACGCTGGCGGTGACATCCAGCCCGCCTTCGGTCGTGACCTCCTGCCGCCGCTCTGGGACGACGCAGACGATGTCGGGCTTGAGCTTTAGGGCGATGGCCACGATCTCGGGGGCGTTGGCCATCTCCAGGTTGAGCCGCGTGCGGATGACCTCACGCAGTTTCCAGACGTCGCGGTCCTGCATGTGACGGCGGTCTTCGCGCAAGTGGGCCGTGATGCCGTGGGCGCCCGCCGCTTCGCAGACCAGGGCCGCCGCCACCGGGTCGGGCTCGCCGTGGCCGCGGCCACGGTAGCGCGCTTCCCGGAGGGTGGCGACGTGATCAATGTTCACCCCAAGCTTCAGCATGCCTTTAGATTATGGTTCAGCGCTCGCGCGGATCGCAACCCCATTCGCGCCCCAGTCCTGGCGCTTGGTGTGCTGCTGCCGAAGCAGGCTG
>DATKNZ010000057.1:0-28324 GCA_035541055.1 Candidatus Acidiferrum sp.
CGGCTTCCGACGTGGTCGGCACGATTCCGCTGCAGGCCGGCGTGCGCTACGATCTCAAGATGGAGTATTACCAGGCGACGGGCTCGGACGTGGCGCACCTCTCCTGGTACAGCCCCAGCCAGCCCAGGCAAGTAATCCCCACGAGCCGGCTTTACCCGACCACTGCCACGCAGTCGCCCACCGCCCTCATCAGCCCGCTCACGGCAGTAGGGTTCATCAATCAGCCGTTCAGCTTCAGCGTCGTCGGCGCCAACTCCGCCGGCCAATACACCGCGGCCCCGCTGCCGCCGGGGCTCAGCTTCAACCCGGCCACCGGCCTGCTGAGCGGCACGCCAACCCTGGCCGGCACCTTCGAGGTCATGCTCACGGCCAGCAACGCCATCGGCCTCGGCGCCGCGGCACTGAACCTCACCATTTTCGACACCGGCACTTCCGTCGTCCGCGAGGTCTGGACCAACGTCTCCGGGGTCAACGTGGCCGACATTCCGGTCACCACGCCGGCCAGCAGCGTGGCGGCCCTGGGCACGCTGCAAGGCCTTACCGACTTTGGCGACGACTACGGCGAGCGCATCCGCGGCTACCTGACGGCCCCTGCCACCGGCAATTACTACTTCTGGATCGCGGCCAGCGACTCGGCAGAGCTGTGGATTTCGGATAACAGCGAGCCGGTCAACAAAGCCCTCCGCGCCTACGTCTCGCCGACGGCCAACCCCTCGCCCCCGCCAACGAACGGCACGGCCTCGCTCCAATGGAGCCTGCAACCGAACCAGAAATCAGGCTGGCTCTCGCTGGTAGCCGGGCAGCGCTACTACCTGGAGATCCTGCACAAGGCCGGCGTCGGCGCAGGCGACAACTGGGCTGTAGGCTGGCTCCAGGACCCCACCGGCACCAACACGGTCCCGAGCGGCATTGTGCCGGGCTATGTCCTTTCGCCCTACTACCCGCCGCCGCCGTCGGTCGCCCCGGGCACGCTCTACGTCGCCGACATGCTGCCCGGTGCCGGGGTCACCAACCTGCCGTTCGGCTCCGCCACGCTGCGGCTGAGCGCCGACAACTCCAAGGCCACGCTCAACTTCTCCTTCAGCGGCGTTTCCTCCACCGTTACCGGCGAGCACATTGACAACGATCCTTACCTCAGCAGCCCCAGCCTCATTCTGTTCGACATCTCCGCCACGGCGCCGCAGCCCGACGGCAGCTATCTTTGGAACATCAGCTCCGTGGGCGGTCTGGCGCCATCCGATGTGCTGGCGATCCTCAACCAGGGCCTGGCCTACATCACCATCCTGAGCGACAACTACCCTAACGGCGAACTCATTGGCCACTTCGAGCCGGTCCAGGGCTCGACCTCCTTCACGCCGCCCTCGCCGCCGCCGGCCTGGGCGGACGACCACACCAACCCCAGCGCCGCGTCACGCTTCCTGATCCAGGCCACGTTCGGGCCCAGCCCCAGCGACGTGGCGTCCGTGCAGTCCATTGGCTACACCAATTGGCTGCTGAACCAGTTCAGCCTGCCGGCCACGCACCACCTGCCGCTCATCCTGTCCAACCAGAGCCCCGACCCAACCCTGCCGTATCCAGGCAACACGGTGTTCAACGACTGGTGGCAAATCTCGTGCACGGCGCCGGACCAACTGCGCCAGCGCATCGCCTTTGCCCTGAGCGAGATCATGGTCGTATCGGACGTGGGGGTGCTCCAAGACAACGGCCGGGCGCTGACCTCCTACTACGACACGCTGCTGGACAACGCGTTCGGCAACTTCCGCACGCTGCTCGAAGCCGTCACGCTGGCCCCGGCCATGGGCCTCTACCTGGACATGCAGGGCAACGCCAAGGGCAGCTTGATCACCGGGGCGCACGCGGACGAGAACTTCGCGCGCGAGGTCCAGCAGTTGTTCTCGGTCGGCCTCAACCACCTTTGGCCGGACGGCTCGCTGGTAATGGACTCGACGGGAAACCTCGTCCCGACCTACGACCAGAACGTCATCATGGGCTTCGCCGCGGTCTTCACCGGCTGGAACTATTACCAGCCCAACCAGGCCAATGGCCGCCTGCCCACCAAGTTCAACCCCAGCCCGAACTACACCAACCCGATGGTGCTCGTGCCCACCTACCACGATCTGAATACGAAGCTGCTCCTGGACAACGTGGTCCTGCCGCAGGCCTGGGGCAGCCAGGCCGACCCGTCCAGCACCAACTTTGACGCCTACTGTTCTCAGGACCTGGAGCTGGCGCTCAATTCGATCTTCAATCATCAGAACGTTGGGCCGTTTATCTGCCGCCAGCTCATCCAGCGGCTGGTCACCAGCAATCCCAGCCCTGGCTACCTCTACCGCGTCGTGCAGGCCTTCAACAACAACGGCGCCGGCGTTCGCGGCGACCTCCAGGCCGTCATCAAAGCCATTCTCCTGGACTACGAAGCGCGCAGCCCGGCGGCGCCCACCCTCACCAGCTACGGCAAACAGCGCGAGCCTCTCCTGCGCGTCACCGCCGCCGCGCGCGCCTTCCCCGCCCCGGCCCCGCTCGCCGGCACCTACAGCGAGACCTCGAACCAGGTGATCACGGTCACCACGCCCGCCCCGCATCGGCTCGCCACGTCCGGTGACACAGTCTTCCTCTCGTTCACGGACACCTCGGGAAAGGCCGCGCCGCAGGCCAAAGGCTACGGCGTGACAACCACGTCGCCGACCACCTTTACCTGCACCGCGCCCAACCTGTTGAATGGGACCTATACCGAGGTGCCGAATGCCACGATTTCCAATGCGCTGACCGCCAGCTTCGTGACCACGAACGTCATCTTTGTGACCATCAGCGGCCACGGGGCCATCGTGGGCCAGCCCGTTTACCTGCAGTTCGTGACCGGCGCCGCTGCCAGTGACGTCTATCAAGTGGTCTCCAGCACCAATGCCAACACCTTCGCCGTGCTCACCGCCGACACCGCGGCGCGCAGCGGCGCCTGCGTCATGCCCAAGCTCACGGGCGGCGGCTTTGTCGTTTCCAGCAAAACGAACCTCACCTACAGCACCTCGATGCCGCACGGGCTCAATCCCGGCGACACTGTCTATATTAACTTCAGCGCGGCGGGCAGCCCGGCCGACGGCCAATACCAGGTGCTCAGCGTGCCGGACGCCACGCACTTCACGACCGTCGTGCCCTCCGTGAGCAACCAGACCCAGAGAAACGCCATCGTCTTCCCGCTGGTCGCTCCTCCCCTGCCCCGCTCGGGCAATGTCACGGTCCAATGGGGTACCTGGGTTCTCAATGCCACCGACACCGGGAGCACCTACAGCCTGCAACAGACGCCGTTGAACTCGCCCACCGTCTTTAACTTCTTCTTCCCCAGCTACAAGTTCCCCGGACCGCTCGCCGCCGCCGGCCTTACCACGCCCGAGTTCCAGTTGACGTCGGACACCACGGCGTCCTGGCAGATGAATTTCCTGGAGGGCGGCGTGCTTGGCAACAGCAACAACACCAATGGCCTCAGCAGCTTCAGCGCCGGGGGCGGCGCGATTGTCATAGACCTGGGTCCGTGGATGACCCCCGCCAACACGTCCAACGCGGGCATTTCGGCGCTGGTGGATTCGCTGAACTCCCTGCTGTGTGGCGGCCAGCTCAGCGGCTCCGCCAAAGCGCAAATTGTCAGCTACGTCGCCAACACCACCAACTTCCCCTACACCACGCCGACCCAGACCCAGATGCGCGACCGTGTCCGGGCCGTCGTCCACCTCATCATCAATTCCCCCAACTACACGATTCAGAAATAGGCTTATGGACAAGACTGCTGCCTCGAGCCTTAGCCGCCGCGAGTTCATCCGCCAGGCCGCCTGCGCCGCCGTCGGCACCGCCGCGATGACGTGCGCGATTCGCGACCTGCGCTTCATGAATGCCGCCGTCGCGCAGTCGAACATCACGGATTACAAGGCGCTGGTTTGCATCTTCCTGGCCGGCGGCAACGACTCCAACAACCTCGTCGTGCCGACCATCACCTCCGAGTACAACAGCTATGCCGCCGTGCGCACGCCGGTGCTCGCGCTGCCGCAAAGTTCGCTGCTTCCCATTACTCCCTCCAACTTCGACGGGCATGACTACGGCCTGCACCCCTGCTGCCCACAGCTCCAGAACCTGTTCGGCCAGGGACGCCTGGCGATCCTCTTCAACACGGGCACACTGGTTTATCCGATGACCCGGGCGCAATACCAGTCCGGCTCCGTCGCCCGGCCGCCGCAGCTCTTCTCCCACGCCGACCAGGTGACCCAGTGGCAAACCTCGGTGCCCGACCAGCCGGCCCTCACCGGGTGGGGCGGACGCTGCGCCGACCTCCTGAATTCGGTCGAACCCGCCGCGCCGATTTCCCTGTCCGTCACGCTGGCCGGCGCGAACACCTTCGAGGTTGGCAACATGGTATCGCAGTATTCGGTGTCCACCGGCGGCGCGGTGAGCCTGCAAGGGGTCAGCGGCGCGCGCCTGCAAGCGCTGACCAACATCCTGGGGCTGCCGTATCCGAACCTCCAGGCCTCCGCGTACGCAGGCGTTGCCCAGCATGCCATCCACACGGGCGCGCTCCTCAACTCGGCCATACTCAATACCGTCGACCCGTCCGGCACCAAGCAATTCTGGACCACTCCCTTCCCGGGCTCCGGCTCGTTCCAGGTGGTCACGCCCACCAGCGGCGCCAAGTTCAACTCGTCCCTGGGGCCGCAGCTCAAGATGATCGCCCGCCTCATCGAAGCCGGGAGCCGGGCGGCCTCCGGCGGCGGCTTCGGGATGCTGCGCCAGATCTTCTTCTGCCAGGTCGGCGGCTATGACCTGCACAGCGGCCAAACCGATCAGCCCACCGGCGGCTCCGTCCTCAACGGCGCCCATGCCAACCTGCTCGCCGAGCTGAGCCAATGCCTGATCGCCTTCCAGAGCGCCATGGACCAAATCGGCACCCTGCACGGCGACCCTAACTTCGCCCAGCGCGTCACGGCCTTCACGTGCAGCGACTTCGGGCGCACCTTCCCCGCCAACGGCCAGGGCACCGATCATGGCTGGGGAAGCCATCACCTGATCCTGGGCGGCGCGGTGCGCGGCAACAAAACGTACGGGACCTTCCCCACCCTGACGGTTGGCGGCCCGGACGACACCAGCACCGGGCGCTGGATTCCGACCACCGCCTGCGACCAATACTTCGCCACCCTGGCCACCTGGTTTGGCGTGGACAGCAGCAAGCTGACCACCGTTTTCCCCAACCTCGGGCGCTTCGCGGCTCCGAACCTGGGCTTCATTTAGGGTGCCATGGGGACGTTGACGCGCCGGCTGGTCCTTCTGCTTCTCCTGTGCACCCTTGGCGGCGCGCTCTGGTATCTGGCAACCCACTCCAGCAGCAGCCTCCGGCCCGGGCCGCCGCCGGTGGAGCCTATCGGCACTCCGCCAGCCACTCCGCCCCCTACCCCGTTACCGGACCTGGCTGCGGGGCCAACGCCCGCCCCCGCCACAGGCCAAACGACAGCCTCCCCCGGCTCCGAAACTCCCGTCGCCAGCCCACCGCCGCCCGAGTCCCCGTTCCAGCTCGGCTCGGCCGACACTTCCCCTGCCATGGACCCGGCAACGGTGCTGGGCAACATGCGCAACGCCGTGAACCACTACGGCTCGATGTTCGGCGGCAACCCAGTAGGCACAAACCCTGAGATCACTCGCGCCCTCAATGGCGAAAACCCCAGGCAGGCGAAGTTCATTAGCGAAGACCTGGGCCTGCGAATCAACGGACGCGGAGAGTTGGTTGATTACTGGGGCACTCCCTTCTTTTTCCATCAGCTCTCAGGCACGGAAATGGAGATTCGTTCCGCCGGACCCGACAAGAAGCTCTGGACCGCCGACGACCTGGTTATTAAGTAGCGGCACTTCGCCACCCCGCTCCAGGCGGAGAGCTTCTTTGGGGTTTCCAGCAGGCAGGAGCGTGGCGGCTGAATTCCGAAGCCCGAAATCCGAAGCTCGAAAGAAGGCCGAAATCCGAAACCCGAAGCCGCCCGGCCACGGTGCAGGTGCTTGAGCGGTACGGCGAGTGCCCTTAGCCTAGAGGCGCCAGAACCCGGCACTTTCAACCACTCCGCTCCCCCAAGAGCGAAAGGGTGAGGTCCTTCGGGCTTCGGGCTTCGGCCTCCTTTCGGCCTTCGGATTTCGGCCTTCGGGCTTGGCTGCCGGGTTCCCCTACAAACGGCAAGGAGGCGGTGGAACAGCACTAAGCCCTTGAGCCAACCTCGCTTACAAGGCTACCCCTCAGCTCTCGCCACGGCCTGCCAGGCGCCGCCGGGCCATCGCCGCTGCCGGCCAGGTCCTCTCCTTCCCAAGTTCCTCCAAATGAGCAGCTTGCGAATTCCATCCCCGCGGCACCGCGCCCGATCCCATCCAAAGCCTCGCCCTATGCACACCGGTACCTCACCGACGTACCTCTGCAAACCTTGCAGAGGTACGACGGTGAGGTACCGGTGTGCATAGGGATGGGCTAGGGCGTAGTCCCGGTATCCGCCGCCGAAACCGCACGGGCGCATCGGATACCTGTTTAGCCTGCATGCCGCCTCGGTGAGGCACCCCTGCCTGGGCGCGGAGTGCGGGCTACGAGCAGCCCAGGCTCTCGCCGCAGTTCAGGCACTTGTAGCACGCGCCGTTGCGGACGGTGACGCTGCCGCAGTTGGGGCAGGTCGGAGCGTCCTGCTGGAAATGGGCCACCGACTCGTTGAGAGTCTTCATGGCGCTGGCAGCGGCTGCGGACACGGGCGGCGGCTGGGTCTTGCCGTTCCCGTTATGGTCGGATTTGAGGCCCAGCAGATCGGTGTCCTCGGACAACGGCAGATCCGGCACGGGCCGGTTGACCTTCTTCTGCACAGCTTCCTGCAAGCCGGGCATCGCCAGGTCGGGCTGGCTTAGGTTGGGAGCATTGGCCTCCCGGAAGCCGGGGATGAACTGCACCGCCATCCAGCGGAATACGTAATCGGTTATGGACGCGGCGCTGCGGATATCCGGGTTCTTGGTGAAGCCGGAGGGCTCGAATCGCACATGCGCGAACTTGCGGACCAGCGCCTCCAGAGGCACGCCGTACTGCAGCGCCATGCTGGTCAGCGTGCCGATGCCATCCATCAGGCCGCCGATGGTCGAGCCTTCCTTGGCCATGGTAATGAACAGCTCGCCCGGCTGGCCCTTCTCGAACAGGCCCACGGTCAGGTAACCTTCGTGCCCGGCAATGTCGAACTTGTGGGTGATGGCGGTGCGCGTGTCGGACAGGCGGCGGCGCAAGGGCTTGCCGGCCTGGGCGGTCAGCGCCGCGACCTCGGACTCCAGTTGCCTGATCCGGGCTTCCAGGCCGGCCCGGTCGGCGCCGGGCGCTTTTTCGCCGCCTTCGTTGGTGCGCTTGGTGTTCAGCGGCTGGGAGCGCTTCGAGCCGTCGCGGTAGATGGCGACGCACTTCAGGCCCATCTTCCAGGCCTGCACGTAGGCATCGCGGATATCATCGGCGCTGCTGGCGTTGGGCATGTTGACCGTCTTGGAAATGGCGCCGCTGATGAACGGCTGCGCGGCAGCCATCATCCTGAGGTGAGCGAGGTAGTGAATGCTGCGCTCGCCGCGGAATGGCTTGAAGGCGCAGTCAAAGACCGGCAGGTGCTCCGGTTTGAGCCCGCTGGAGACCTTCGCGCCGCCCTCCTCCACGTCCTCGATCGTGTCGAAGCGCTCGATGTGCGCCACGATGTGTTCGATCTCCGGCGCGCTGTAGCCCAGGCGACGGAGGCCCTCCGGCACCGTGCGGTTCACGATCTTGAGCATGCCGCCGCCCGCCAGGAGCTTATATTTCACCAGCGCGATATCCGGCTCGATGCCCGTGGTGTCGCAGTCCATGAGGAAGGCAATCGTGCCGGTGGGGGCGAGCACGGTCACCTGCGCGTTGCGGTAGCCGCTGGAACGGCCACGCTCCAGGGCGCTGTCCCAGCACTTGCGCGCCTCGACTTTCAGGTAATTGAACTCGTCGCTGGGCTGAATCGCTTCCACCGCCTCGCGATGCTGCTGGATGACGCCGAGCATGGACTCGACGTTGTCCTGGCTCAGCGGCTTGCTGACGTGAGCGCAATGGGCGTCGTAATAGCCCTTGAACGCGCCCATGGACCCGGCGATTTCCGCCGACTGCTCGTAGGCGTGGCCGGTCATGATCGCGGTGATGGCGCCCGCCAGCGCGCGGCCCGCGTCGGAATCGTAGGGCAGCCCGTAGCTCATGATGAGCGAGCCCAGGTTGGCGTAGCCCAGGCCCAGCGTGCGGAAGATGTGCGAGTTCTCGGCAATCTCCTTGGTGGGATAGCTGGCGTTGTCCACCAGGATCTCCTGCGCCGTGATGAAGACGCGCACCGCGGCCTTGAAGCGCTCGACGTCGAAGGTCCCGTCCTCGCGCTTGAACTTCATCAGGTTCAGCGAGGCCAGGTTGCAAGCGGTGTTGTTGATGAAGACGTATTCCGAGCAGGGATTGGTCGAGTGGATCGGCTCGGTGCCCTTGCAGGTGTGCCAGTGCTGGATGGCCCCGTCGTACTGCAGCCCGGGGTCTCCGCATGTCCAGGTGCCCTCGGCGACTTTGTGCAGCAGGGTGGCGGCATCTTTCTTTTGCAGCGGTTGGCCGGTCGTGATCGCGCGCGTCCACCATTCCTTGCCTTGCACAGCCGCCTCCATGAACGCATCGCTCACGCGCACCGACAGGTTCTCGTTCTGGTACATGACGCTGCCGTACGCGTCGCCGTTATATGAGCCGTCGTAGCCCTGCTCGATCAGCGCCCAGGCCTTCTTCTCCTCCTTCATCTTGGCTTCGATGAACTCCTCGATGTCCCCGTGCCAGTCCCGCAGGGTGTTCATCTTGGCCGCGCGGCGGGTTTTGCCGCCGGACTTCACCACGTTCGCTACCTGGTCATAGACCTTCAGGAAAGAGAGCGGCCCGCTCGGGCGTCCGCCGCCGCTGAGCTTCTCCCTGGCGGAGCGCAGGGGCGAGAGGTCCGTGCCGGTGCCGGAGCCGAACTTGAACAGCATGGCCTCGCTGTGCGCGAGGTGCATGATGGACTCCATGTTATCCTCAACCGCTTGGATGAAGCAGGCGCTGCACTGGGGATATTCGTATTGCGTCTTGGCCCGCTCGGCCTGGCCGTGCTTGCGGTGATAATACCAGTTGCCGCGGCTGGACACGTTTCCGACGCCGTATTGGTGGTAAAGCCCCACGTTGAACCAGACCGGCGAATTGAAGGCGCCGTACTGGTTGAGGCAGAGCCAGGTAAGTTCATCGCAGAACACCTCGCCCGCTTCCTTGCTGAAATAGCCGTCCTTGACGCCCCAGTCGCCAATGGTGCGGCAGATCCGCTGAACGAGCTGCCGCACGGAGGTCTCGCGCTCGGGCGTGCCCTGCTCGCCGTAGAAGTACTTGGAGACGACCACTTTGGTCGCCAGCACCGACCACGCCTTGGGCACTTCCACATTTTCCTGGCGGAAGATCACCTTGCCCGCATCGTCGGTGATCTCTGCCGTCCGGCGTTCCCATTCCGCCTGGTCGTACGGCGAGGTCTTCGGGTCACTGAAGATGCGTTCGATGCTCAGCGCCTTTTTCCCGGAGCCGGCATCACTCTTGGAAGTGCGCCCTGCGCCAGCGGCCGAGGCCCGGCGCCGGGCTTGGGGAGGTGTGGAAGTCGAAACTGCTTCACTGACATCTATCATGGTATTGCCTTTTCGCTGGGGAGCTGCCGCCCGTTTAGGTCAACGCGGTCTCAACGTTTATGCGGCAGTCCTGCTTCAAATTCACCTATCTATTAAGCATTTGGGCCTCTCCTCGAGGCCCTCTTAAAACCCCATTAGTAGGGGAACGTCTCCACCTTACCTACCACATATAGGGGGCTCAAGAAGTATTTTGCTAAATCTTCACGCTAACGTTATTCCCGGGCGAAGTGCGTGCGGCTGGGGGCTGAAAGTCCTTGACCGCGCCAGCGGAGCGGCGGTCCATCGGTGCCAGTATTTGCGCTCCGCGTGCGGCGCGCGCCGGTCCTCGGGCGCAGCAACATCCGATGCTGCCAACGGCGCCCGGGTAATCGTGCGTTGCTGCCCCCCCGAGGCCGGGCGCGCGCCGGAGGCCATTGGGAGCGCCCCATTTCGATTGCAGTCGGGCGGTGCTGTGGTTAACTGCCCGGTGCAAAATCTATGGGCAAAGAATTCAGTATTGCGCCGCGCGCCGTGCCGCGGGTCGAAACCAAGTATCGCCGCATCGTCACCCCGCTCCCGCATCCGGACTCCCTTCCCACGCTGGAGAAGCTGCGCAAATTCGAGCCCCAGTCCATGCGCGGCCAGCCGCCGCTGGTTTGGGACCGCGCAGAGGACATTTTCGTTTATGACAAATACGGCAACCGCTGGCTGGACTGGAGCAGCGGCGTGGTGGTCACCAACGCCGGACACGGCGCGCCCGAGATCCGCAAAGCGATCATTGAGCAGGTGAACAGCGGGCTGCTGCATAACTATGTCTTTCCCAGCGAGGAACGCGCGGCGCTGGTCGAGCAGCTCGTACAGCTCGCGCCTAAGGGCCTGGACAAGGCTTTCCTGCTGACCACCGGCTCCGAGGCGACCGAGTGCGCCATCAAGCTCGCCCGCGCCCAGGGCATTCGCAAAGGCGGCACGAAGAAGATTGGCATCATCGGCGCCGAGCGCGGCTTTCACGGCCGCACCCTCGGCGCGCAACAGGCGGGCGGCATCCCGGGGCAGAAGGGCTGGATCGTGAACGAGGACCCGGCCATTGTCCAGGTTGCCTTCCCCGACGGCTACTGGACCGAGGACACCGGGTTCGAGGCGTTCCTGGCCGCCCTCGAGCGCAAGGGCATGAGGCCGGAGCACGTGGCGGGTGTGATCTTCGAGAGCTTTCAAGGCGTGGGGCCCGACTTCGCCCCGGTCGAATACATCCGCCATTTGGCGCAGTGGTGCAAAGCCAACCAGGTGGTGCTTATCTTTGACGAGGTGCAGGCCGGCTTTGGCCGCAGCGGCAGGTTCTGGGCCTTCGAGCACTACGGCGTCGTGCCGGACGTGATCTGCTGCGGCAAAGGCATCAGCAGCTCGTTGCCGCTCTCGGCGGTGCTTGGCCGCGCCGAGATCATGGACCAGTTCCCCCCGGGCTCAATGACCAGCACCCACACCGGCAACCCGGTTTGCTGCGCCGCCGCCCTGGCCAGCATCAGGAAGATCGTGTCCGAGAACCTGACCGCCAACGCGGCGCGCATGGGCGCCATCCTGGAACCCGGCCTGAAGCACATTCAGGCCCGGCACCCGGAGGTCATCGGCCACTACAGTTGCCGGGGACTGGTCGGCGGGCTGCAGATGACCAAGCCAGGAAAGAAGGAGCCCAACCACGACTTGGCGCATGACGTCGTCGAGCGGTGCTTCCACAAGGGCCTGCTGTTTTTCTCGCCGGTAGGCGCCTGGGGCCAAACGGTGAAAATCGCGCCCCCCCTGACCATCGGCGAGGAGGCCTTGCGGGAAGGCCTGGCGGTCCTCGGCGAAGCCGTGGACGAAGCAGTAGCCGCCCTCGTGCCTGCTCAAGGCGCTGCCCGCCCTGAGCGGGCCGCGAACGGCGTCCTTGGCTAAAAGGGCCACGGTCGCCTCCCATTCCGCACTGCGGACTCCGCATTCCGTGCGGGCTTGCCCCTGCTCCGTCTAGGAGGACAAGCAGTTGGCCTGCAAATTGCGTGTGACGAACGGCTGTCGCTTTTGTCAGCAAAAGAGTATGGCGTTAACCAAAGCAAAGACCGTAGTCGTCATCGGTGCCGGCATCTTTGTCCTGCTCGCCCTGGGAGCCGCGTTCATCCTGTGGCAGGCCGCTGGGGCGAGACTCCAGGCACAGCCGGGCCGGCCGGCAAACCCAAAAGAGAAGGTCTGGGCCAAGGAAAGGAAGGTGGAAGCCGACAGGATCAAGCGCCTTGCCAAGGTGAACCAGACGACCAATGCGACCACGATTGACCTCGGGGCCTTCATCAACGCCCAACTAACGGATGCCCCGCTCTGCTGGAAGGGAAACGACGCCAACAACCTTTCTGAGCTTCCGAAAGGCACGCACGTCTTTGCCGGCGTGCCCTTCGATGTCTCCGGCTCGGTGCAGCTCATGGGCGGCTGGCTGAAGCATTACAACAAGCAGTACCCCGCCAGCGCCGACGGCATACCCGTTGACCGGACCTGCGCCCGCTTCCACCTGCTGCATGGCGAGAGCTTCATCACCCCGACCAACTGGGGCACGACCGTGGCGAAGATGGTCGTTCACTATGATAATGGCACTTCGAACGAGATGAGCATGGTGGCCGGGGAGAACGCCTTTGACTGGTGGTATCCGCTGTTCAAGACGGGCGTGCCGGAGAAGTTCCTCCATCTCGAACCTGGCACCGAACGCGCCTGGACGGGCAGCAACCCATACCTGAGAAAGTGGCAGCCCGAGCTATCAGTGATCCTCTACCGGACGACATTCGACAACCCCCATCCGGAACTCAAGGTTTCCAGCGTGGACTACGTCTCGATGCAAACCATGACCTGCCCGTTCCTGGTTGGGCTGACAGTGGACTGAACACTCCCAGCCCCTGAGGGTGGTTGCGGCGATGTGGCCTGGTGGATCATGTGCTTAGCCCGGAGCGCGGACATTCCTGTCCGCAGCCACGCCGGTAATTCCACTTGCCTGGGCCCGCAACTCGGCCCACCGTCCCCTGAAAACAGATCGAGGACGAGAATGCGCGCGCTGCTTTCACCCCTGGTTGCCTGCGTGGTAGTCGTCACCGGCCTGGCTTGCGTCGGCGTGGCAGCCGAGGTGCCGGTCACGGTCAGGCTGGATGTCCAGCACCCCGGCGCGGCGATTGCGCCGGATTTCTCCGGACTGAGCTTTGAAGTCGCCCTGGTGTCGCCCGGCCCGGACGGTGTGCATTATTTCCGCCCGGACAACGCGCGGCTGCTGGCCCTGTTCCACACGCTGGGCATCACGCATCTGCGCATTGGAGGCAACACGTCTGATCGCGATGCGAAGCGCCTCCCCAGCGAGGCGGACCTCGACTCGCTCTTCGCCTTCGCCCAAGCCGCCGGCGTCAAGGTCATCTACTGCCTGCGCCTTCACAATGGTGATGCGCAGGAGGCCGCCCGGACCGCGAAGCACATCATGGATCACTACGCGGCGCAGGTGGACTGCTTTTCCATCGGCCAGGAGCCGAGCGCCTACCCGGTCGGGAAAGTCGAGACGCGTGCGCCCGGCGAACGGATGGGCGCGGCAGTGGAGAAATTCCGCTACGAAGACTACCGCGACGAGTGGAAGCGCTTTGCCAAC
The DNA here is from genome assembly GCA_035541055.1 of Candidatus Acidiferrum sp. Taxonomy (GTDB): domain Bacteria; phylum Verrucomicrobiota; class Verrucomicrobiia; order Limisphaerales; family UBA8199; genus JAPLUA01. The sequence goes on from DATKNZ010000057.1 coordinate 13,325, forward strand.
GAAATCATTGGGGCCGTGCCGGACGTGAGGCTGTGCGGGCCAAGCGTGCACAACAACGGCACCTGGGCGCGGCGTTTCATGACCGATTTCGCGCGCTCCAACCATGTCACACTGATTACCGAGCACCTCTATCCCGGCGGCGCGGGCGGCAAGGTGCCCTCGCCCGAGATCGGACGCGCCCGGATGCTATCCAACGACTTCGTCCACGCGTATCAGAAGCTCTACGACAGCTTCGTGCCCATGGCAGAGTCCAACGCCCTGCCCTACCGGTTGGAGGAAGTAAATAACTACTTCAACGGTGGCGCCACCAATGTCAGCAACACGTTCGCCTCGGCCTTGTGGGGACTGGACTTCATGCACTGGTGGGCGGCGCACGGCGCGGCGGGCGTGGATTTTCATACCGGCGACCGCGTTGCCGCCGGCAGCCAGATGAGGCCCTCGCGCTACACCGCCTTCTTCACGGGCACCAACGGCTTCGTGGTGCGCCCGCTGGGTTATGGGATCAAGGCCTTTGCTCTGGGCAGTCGAGGCCATTCGCTGCCGCTGAACGTTTCAGCTCACCCGGGATTGAACCTCTCCGCCTACGCCGTGCTGGCGCCCGACCGCACGGTCTTCGTGACCCTGATCAACAAGCAACACGGGCCGGGAGAGGCCGCCGCGAGCGTGAGGCTCGATGCCGGCGCCGACTGCGCGCGCGGGGAGGTGATCTTCCTGGCGGCGCCGGACGGCGATATAGCTGCCCAGACCGGCGTCACCCTGGGAGGCGCGGACATCAAAGCGGACGGCACCTGGAGCGGCACGTGGACGGCGCTGGATCCATCGTCCGCCGGCCTGTTCACGCTCCGCCTGCCACCCGCCACGGCGGCGATCGTGCGCTTGACCGGGCCCTGATGGGAATGGCGCTTAGATAAGGCTCAACCAAGCCCTGCTTTTACGACCATTCGTAACCTGGGGAGGGGCGGCTGCCCACCGGAGGCAGCCGTCGAAATCCGACCTTTCGGCACCCGATCAGCACCAGATTAGCCCGATTTCCATCAACCGGAAGGCTCTTGGGCTCAGGCGTTTGCCCCCGGCCCGGACCGTTGCCACACCGTCATAACGCCGTATAATCCCCGTATACACACCGTATATTCAAATTGAATATACGGTGTGTATACGGGGATTATACGGTGTGGTGACGGGGAGGTGAGGGTGTAGAGGCGAGGGATGCACAGATGCCGTGGGGACTGGCAGTTGCGGAATCCGCAAGTGCCTATCTCCGTGCGATTTACGCCTTATCTAAGCGCCATTCGGCCCTGATGGCCGTTTGATGCCTTGCGCGGCAACGGGAATTCGTTCATCTCCCCGGATACTTCGTGCGCACGGCGTAAAGAGAGGTCCGGGCACAAATGAAAAGCGTCTGGCGGTCTGCGCCCCCGAACATCAACTGCACTGGGCGCTCGGGAATAAGGATGGTATCCAGGAGCTTGCCCCTGGGGTCGTAAGCATAGATCTGCCCGGCGGCGAGATAGACGTTGCGATGCGAATCCGCCGTCACGCCTTCGCCGCCTTGCTCCGCGAAAAGACGGAAGTGGTCCAGGCTGCCGTCTGGCTTCACGTCTGCCACCCACGTCCGCAATGCGGCTTCGTCGCCCACATAGAAGGGTTCACCCGGCACAGCCCGCCCCAAGCCAAAGGATCGGATTTGGGGGCTGGACTTAACTCCCCAACTGGTTGCCCCGCGCAGAAAATCCTCCCCGGCAGGCACAATGGCAGTCCCGTCGGGTGAAACGAAATGAGCGACAGGGTTCGATAGAGAGCTGCGGTTCAGCCGCCAATCGCTCACCGGCAGATACAGGCTCTTTCCGCTTCGCTCGCACACCGCCTCCGGCTTCAGCCGCACAACGCTGTTGCTCGGGCTCAAGGCATACACGGCCCCGTCCTCGGCGCCGGAAATCACTATGAGGTTGCCCGATTGATCTACCGCGAGATTGATGGGCTCGGGCGGAACATCCCTCAACGCGCTGAGTGTCCGCGCAGCGGCGTCCCAGTGGTAGATCCGTTGCTCATGCGCGTCCACGAAATAGAAGTCGCCCTTAGGGCCGGCGGCGCCCCCGGAGACATTCAGAAAGCCGCCGGCAAGCTTCTCCACCTTCGCGCCGCGCGCCAGCACCGGCGAACGCCCCGCGGGCCTGGGGCGCGGCGCCCGACCCGACACGTCCAACCAGGCGAACTCTCGCTGGCGCACCTCAACCTCATGGCTCTGGTCGTAAAGCGAGCAATCGAAACTCACCTTGCTGTTGCTGTCGCAATGCATGTTGCGGAAACGGATGTCCTGCGAGCGGGACACCTTAACCGCCCAGGCAAAGGGCTGGAACGAACTGATGACGCGGTAGGCGTGGAAATTGGCGAAGGTGATATCGCGCGAGGAATCAATTTCAACCGGCAGCGCAAAGCCGCTTTCGCCACGCTCCTCCTCTGTCTGCAAGGCGTAGAAGCGCCAGTGGGCCGCGTTGCGCAGTTGGACCTCGTGGTGAACATGGTGCTCGCTCGACACCTGGTAAACGCGGCCTTCGGTGTCCGTGTCGGACACGAGCATGCCCGCCTGGGCGTAGGTCGAGGGCGTCCAAATGTCGAGGAAGGTGCCGCCACCGCCATCGGTGACCCAGAGGCTGGGGTATTGACTGTCCCAGTGACGGGTTGGGTCGGGGTCCGCGGTGTGGGTGTCGTTATACGGCCTGGCGCGGGAACCATCGGGCAGGGGCGTGCCGTGGCCGCCAAGGAAGCGGACATCGTTCATCAGGGAGTTGGCGCCTGCCTTCCAAAGGGCGGCGACGGCGCGGCGATTGTTGCCACTGGTGTAGAGCCCGATTCCAAAGACGATGTTGCTGCCGCCCCTGGGCGCTTCGATCAGGGCTTTGGGGCCGCCGGTCCCCTCGTACGCGGGCGTGCCATCGGGCAGGATGATCTGCGTGGCCCCGGGGTGCAGGCCGATCAGCGCCGTATCCGGCCTCAGCGTCAGCGTGTCCCGCACGACGTAAAAGCCCGAGGGCAGGTAAATGGCGCGGTGGGCGAGGATTGCCTTCTGCAACACCTCTGTGTCATCCGTGGTGCCGTCGCCCTTGGCGCCTAAGTCGCGCGCGTTCACCCATGTATCGCACGCGGGCAGCCGAGCCAAATCGGAAGCCACGGGCGGCGGCATCGTGCCGAGCGCCGTAGCATCAAGGAGGGTCCTGGTCTCGGGCACGGCCCCGCTGTCCGCATAGTGCCAGCCGTGAGAGAATATCTTCACGGCATACGTGCGCGCCGGTGCTTTGTAACGCTTGCCGCTGTCGCGCAATGCGGCGAAGACCGGCACGTCCCGGCACGTGACCCCTTCCATATTGATCTCCTGCCGAGAGCTGTTCTCGACGCCGAAGACAAACGCCGGGCCAGAGATGTCCGCCAGGCGGGCGTCTTTGACCCAAAGCTCATCCACCCACTCGGGCTCGATCTCGACAGCCGTGGGCACGTGCCGAAACTGCGGACGAATCAGCGTCAGCCCGGCTTCGTGCTCCAGGATGGCGCTCTCACGCTGGCCTTCGAACGAACAGTCAATGAGCGTGAACTGCCAGCCGGGTGAGGGCTTCGAAGTCCAAACGGCATGGGTGCCGCCGAAGAACCGGACGTCCTCGACCACGTTGCCGCCCTCGTGAATACCGGCCAAGGCAGGCCCGAGGCGAAAATCCATGTGGGCGAGAAAGCAATGCTGGGCGTAACGGGCGCGCACGGCGACCGCTCCCGGGTTGCCTTCCCCGACCTCGACATCCACGTTGGCCAGGGCCGAGTAGAACGTGCCGGGCGTGGCATCCGGGACAGGCCCATTGGCGGGCTGCGGGTTGCCCCAGCGGCCCCGGCCGTAACCGGGACGGCCCCCGGCGAAGAAGATCATGACCTTCTCGTGCGCCGCATCCCCAAAACCAGGCGTGCGGGCCGGTAGCACGAACACCGGCCGCTCCGCGCCGTAGCCGATCACCCGTATGCCTGGCCAGATATAGACAGTGCTGCTGAGCCGATACCTGCCCGGCGCGACAAAGACCACCCCTTGCCGGGCGGTCTCATGGACACGATTTACCCCTTGTTGCAGGACGGCTGTATCGTCATCGCCGCTGGAGGGGGTGATATAGACCGCCTTTGGGTCCTCCAGCCGCTGCGTGTAAAATGAGACGGCCTCAGCCGGTCTCGCTGTCAAACCCCACACGATTGGGAGCAAGAGCTTTAGTCCGTTCTGCATGTGCGTAGTAAGTTCGAGCGCCATCGCCGGCAGTATAGCGAGCGAGAACGTCAATGAGAACTCAAGATGAGAGAAGGGCCCGCGGGGGGGCGCATCTTGCGACCGTCCTGGGCTGGGTAGGGACGCCTCGCCGAGACATCCGTTTCTGGCGCACCCGGACGCCTCGGCAAGGCGTCCCTACCGCGACCGGTTCATGCGCCACTAGCGCGGAGCGTAGCGGATAAGCAGGCTCTGATGCCGGGCCGGGATTCGACATTCCAGAGCGGCTAGTTCACGTCCGCGCAGCGTTCTGACGACGTCGCGTTGTTGCTCGTCAATGAAATGCACGACGTAGCGCTGATCGGGCTTGATTCCCTGCAAGCTGACCTGCAGAGCGGAGTATGGACTTTCCTGGTGGCGGAAGGCCAGGACCATGCCTTCGTTCAGGTCAGCCCGGTGCAGTTGCCAGGCCATCCAGCCGTCGGGCGCCATGGTCCAGGGCGTTAACGGGTAGTAGTCGCCAGTCCAGTATTTGCGATTGGCCTTCATCTCAGCGATGCAGGTGCGGGCGCGCTGCAGGGGGAAGTCGGGAGCCAGGATATTCCATTCGGCGCAGAAACCCGCCGTGGCGGAACTGCGGCATTCGTAGGCGCCTACCTCCCAGCCAATGGTGGCGTGGAGCGGCAGGAACAGGTTCAGGCCGTAGGTCTGGGACTGGTCCCAGTCGGACCGCCCCGGGGCGACGGCGGCATCGCTACGGGTCTGGACGACCGAGCGGGTGATCATCTCCAGGTCAATGCGCCGTCCGCCGGAGGCGCAGTTATCGAGGCCCATCTGCGGGAAGCGGGCCCGGAGTTCGTCCCACATCGCATACAAGCCCTCCACGTAGCGGATCTCGGTTATGCCCTGCCGCTCCGGCGGGTCGTTCTGCCGCCAGAAAGGGAGCGGATCCATGTTGAAGTCATTGCGGTAGGTGTGAATGTGGAACTCGGTGATTTGGCGGGCCAGCAGGTCAGTCAGCCACCGCCGCGCGGCGGGGTCACCGAGGTTGAAAAGGCCGCCGGCGCCCGGCGCTTTGTGCCCGGGCAGCACGAACTCCGGATGCTCCCGGGCAATCTCCGTGTCCTGGCAAACCCGCTCGGGCTCATACCACACCAGGAACTTCAGTCCCAGCTTCTGGCAGGCCTCGCCGACGGGTTTGAGGCCGTGAGGGAACTCCACCGGCCGGGGTATCCAATTGCCCGTGCCGTTGGGGAAGCCGCCCACGAACCACCCCGCGTCCATCCACAGCGTATCGCAGCCGAGATCGCGGTTGATCCTGGCGGCGGCAAGCTGGCCGGCCTCCGTGCCCCAGCCTGGCGGGCCTTCGTTGAAACTCTGGGCGGCAAACGCGAACGGCATCGCCTGGCCGCCGATCTTCGGCAGGTAATGCGCCAGCAGCAAGCGGCGGAAGAGATTATGCGCCTCGGTCCGATCGCCCGACCACGGCAGCAACAGGATGCGCGGGCTGCGGATGGATTCGCCCGGATGCAGCAACAAGTGCGTTAGCTCCATGCCGGCCTGCAGCCGGGTGGCGCCGGCTGAATCCCGCTTCACCGACGCCGCCCACTGGCCGGTCCAGCCAATCGCGGTAAAGAGCCCGCGGGCATCCTGCTGCACGTCGAACATCGGGAAGGTGCCGCTGGAGGGGCGCCCGCCAGCCGGGGCCAGCGTGACGGCCTGTCCCGGCGCGACGCCGCGCTCGACCGGCACGAAGCTGCGCTCGCTCGCGTCATCGCCGTTGATTTGATCCAGCACCAGCTTGTGCGCCGGGGCGGTGCGCAGGGTCACGTCCAGCGCCTGGATGTTCTCCAGGATGGGCGTGTCCGTGGTCCCGGCATTTCGGAAGCTCAGAAACCATTCCACTGCCGCAAAGTCCTTGAAGGCTGTCGCGTGGGCGGTCACCGACAGCCCCGTTTGCGAGTCCGTCCACTGCGTCTCATAGGCCGCCCGGTCGCTCAAGTCGTGGCTGGAGGCGGCGCGGGTCCACGAAGACAGGAGTGTCTCGGACGACTCGCCGTGATACATAAAGGAGAAGGGCGGCCGAACCGCGGGCCAGAACTCGCCGTCAGGCTGCAAAGGCAGTTCGTCGAGCCAGACCGGGGAGCCATCCTGCATGACCAATTGCGCCGCGGCCCAATCTGCGTGGTCGCACGTTGGGCCATCGGGTGTTGTATCCACCTTCAGCACGAGTTGGGTGGCCTCGGGCGGGATCGGCACCTTGACAGCCAATGGCTGATCCGCGCCGCGAAGAGTGCGCGAGTGGAAGACGCTCTTGCCGCCTATCTCCACCAGGAACTGGACGGACCCCGAGGCGCCGCGAGTGGCGTAGTTGTTGTCCACACCGACCATGGCCTGGAACGCCCTGGCGGTGCCCGCGGGGAAGTGGACCACAATCTCACTGTTGGCGTGGGTGCCCAGGCCGCGTTCAAAGTGCGCCTGAGCGATTCGCAGGGGCTTGGTCCCAACTACGGATTGGTTGATGCCCAACTGGCCGAAGTCCTGCTGGCGAAGTTCCAGCGTGGCTGCGCTCTGGACCGGAGGCGGAGGTGCTCCGGCAAACACCGCGGCCGTCCATCCCCGCACGTCCGGCCCATAGGCATGGACAGGGACCGGGAAGCCGCCCATCTGGGCAGCCACGCAGAGCAGGATGGCTAGAGAGCGCATGCTCAGGGATGCTGCATGAATCACCCGCAAGGCGTCAATGAAGCCGGACCCCGGGTGCAGCTCAGATGCTGCTTCGCTTGAAATAAGTTGTTCTGACCCATACCCACGGTTTGACCCATACCCACGGCTCCCTGGTTTAGGCATCGTCAATAAGGAAACTCCTCGGGGACAGGCCAATTGCGGATTGCAGGTGGCGGGAATAGACTGAAGACGATGGTTTGTGGCTTCGGTTTGAGACGGGATTTGTGGGCAACTCGGTAAGAGGACCGCATCGAGTCAAGCGGCGCAAGCGGCACCAGATGGCGGCACCTGCGGTTGCGCACGCGGCGTCAGATGCGGCGGTGCGTACGCGGCGGCGTAGCATCGCCGAAAGGATGACGGACAGCGAACAGAAGTTTCGTGCTGTATTCGACCAAGCCACGATCGGCATCGCGCTGGGCACGTTGGAAGGGCGGTGCCTTCGGGCCAACCGGGCTGCCTGCGAGTTTATCGGTGCTACGGAGCGGGAGGTGTGCCGCCTTCGGATCCAGGACATCGTTCACCCAGAAGATCTCGACTTGACCGCAAGGCTGTTCCAGCGATTGGTTGCCGGTGAGATCCCTTCTTATACGGTCGAGCGGCGTTATGTTCGACGCGATGGCAGGATCGTCTGGGGTCGGGCCAGCGTGTCACTCGTGCGGGATGAAAAGGGGAGGCCGAACTACCTGGTGGGGGTCATGGTGGATGTGACGCGCGAAAAGACGGTGGAGAAGCAGCAGGAGGCGTTTTCGCAATTGGGCCACCGCCTGAGCGTAGCCATTTCCACTGACCAGGCGGCCCATATCATTCTCGAGATCGCGTCCGATCTCTTCGGATGGGATGCGGGCTTTTTCCACCTATATAGCCCAGCCACAGACAAAGTGATGCGCGTCCTGGCGGTGGATACGATCGAGGGCCGGCGAATACCCGTTCCGCCTGCGATGCGCTCATCGGAGCCCAGCCCCATGATGCGCCGAGTGATGCAGGAGGGTGGGTGTTTAATCCTCCGCGGGCTGCAAGCCGCGCCGGCCCCGAAGCTGTTGCCCTTTGGAGATAAGCAGCATCTCTCAGCCTCACTCATGTTTGTGCCCGTGCACTCGGCCGGCGGCGTCGTGGGCATTGTCTCGATTCAGAGCTACAGGTCAGGCGCCTATTCCTCCGGCGACCTGACGCTGCTGCAGGCGCTGGCTGACTTATGTGGCAACGCCCTGGCACGGATCAAGGCGACCGAGGCGCTGCGCGAGGCGGAGGCCAACTACCGCGGGATCTTCGAGAATGCAACCGAGGGGATTTTTCAAACGACGCCCGACGGCCGGTACCTGAGCGCCAACCCCGCGTTGGCACGCATGTTTGGATATGATTCGCCCCGGGAGATGATGGCCAGCATTTCGGACATTGGTCGCCAGACCTATGTGATTCCGAAGCAGCGGCAGGAACTGAAGCGGCTGCTGGCGAAGCACCATTCGGTCCAGCGATTTGAGGCCAAACGTTACCGCAAAGACGGCACCGTCTTCTGGATCAGCATTGACGGACACGAGGTGCGCGATGCCAGCGGCAACTTGCTGTACTATGAAGGGACGAACCAGGATATCACGGAAATCGTGCAGGCGCGCGAAGCGCTCGCCCGCAGCCACGAGGAATTGGAATGCATCGTCCAGGAACGAACGGCGCAGTTGGAGCGGGTGAATGAAAGTTTGCGCAACGAGATGGCCGAGCGCCAAAGCCTCGAACGGCAGGTGCTGGAAAGCGTCGAGCACGAGCAGGAGCGCATCGGACAGGATCTGCACGACGGCGTATGCCAGCTTATGACCGGCATCAAGTTCAAGGTCGCCTCGCTCCGGGCCCAGATGCAGGATCAGGGCCTGCCCGGGGCCGACCAAACCGCTGCCATTGAGGAACTGGCGAACGAGGCGATGCGCCAGGGCTACGGCCTTGCGCGCGGCCTTAATCCCGTGAAGCTGTCCGGCCATGGCCTGGCGCTGGCCTTAAAGGAGCTTGCGGCCAGCGTCGCCACCGCGTTCAACGTGAGTTGCCTGTGCCAATCCCGCCGGCCCGTGAACATCGCCGACTCCACGGTGACCAACCATCTCTATCGCATCGCGCAGGAAGCCACCCACAACGCCGTCAAGCACGGTAAGGCGCGGCATGTCGCCCTTAGCCTCAACCAGCGCGCGGGCGAACTGATCCTCGCCATCCGCGACGATGGCATCGGGATCCCGCCCAATGCCGACCGCAAAGGCGGCATGGGCCTTCAAAACATGAAGGCGCGCGCTCGCATGATTGGCGCCTCCCTGCAAATCCGGGCCAGAAAGTCCGGCGGCGCCGAGGTCACTTGCTCGCTCAAGAACCCCGAACCCTGACTCCCCCCAAGTGCCGTATGCCGGATCCAAGAGCCCAACCGCTGGCAAAGGGAAAGCACCGGATCCTGCTGGTCGAAGACCACCCCGTCACCCGCGAGGGATTGGCGCAATTGCTCAGCCAGCAGACCGGCCTCGAGGTGTGCGGCCAGGCCGGCACGCCGCAAGAAGCTCTGCGGGCCGCACAGTTCTTGAGGCCGGACCTGGTGGTCCTGGACATTTCCCTGGGCGCAGCCAACGGGCTGGAACTCATCAAGGATTTCGCCATCCATCACGCCGCTCTGCCGATCCTCGTCCTCTCGGCCCATGACGAACTGCTCTACGCCGAACGCGTCTTGCGCGCCGGAGCCAAAGGCTACGTGATGAAACACGAACCCACCCAAAAGGTGCTGGCCGCTGTGCGCGAGGTGCTTGGCGGCGGCGTTTACTTGAGCGACCAAATGCGGAACCGCCTCCTGCACCAGGTCGCCGGCAGCCTCGCCGTGCCGCCGAAATCCGAACTCGCCCAGCTCAGCGACCGGGAGCTGGAAGTCTTCGAACTGATCGGCCGCGGCTCCTCCACCGCCAGGATCGCCGCCGCCTTGCATGTCAGCGTCAGCACGGTCGAAACCCACCGCGCGCATATTAAGGAGAAGCTCGAGCTCGAAAGCGGCACCGAACTCATCCGGCGCGCCGTGGCCTGGGTCCAATCCGCGGCTTCCTGAACCGCGCCTTCCTGCTGCCTTTATCTCCCCTTCCATATCGCGGAATCCGCGATACCCAAATCGCGGCAGCCACGATTCTCAAAGCCGAATCCTCCGTTTAGGCTCGGGCATGATTCACAGTTTGACGTCCGGGTCGTCGGACGGCTCTAAAAGGATGCGAGACCTGAACCATAGGCCGCCGGCGAAGATCATTGAAGAAGTGGCCTCGGTGCGCCGGGCCGGTGCGGAGCACGGATACCTCCTGCACGTCGTGGGGATTCGCGATGACTCGCTGCCGTCCGACTGGACTGCTCGTGTGTCCGAGCGGGCAGTCCACCTCCTAGGCCCCCATCACGTCCGCAGCGACCACTGGACCATCGGCGCCCTCCGCGATTCCCTCGCGTTTCAGCGCGCAACCGAGGCCGCCACCGAAGCCGACATCCTCGTCCTGGCTGTGCGCGCAACTGGGGAACTGCCGCTGACACTGACTCGGTGGATTGATCTGTGGCTGCCGTACCGTCGCGAACGGCCCGGCGCCCTGGTCACTGTCCTCGGCGGGCCGCCGCCGCCCAATGCCTACCCGTGCCGCATCCGCAGCTATCTCCAAGACGTCGCCCGGATCGCCCGCATGGATTTCCTGGCGCACCAGCGAACCCTGCCCGCCGAAGGCCTCAGCCTTCGGGACCACGCCGTCCCGGCAAGCACCCAGGCTCACCAGGCATGGCTCCCTCACCACGCCTACCGGGCCCCCGACCGCTAATCCCTCCCTGGAGCGGCTTCAACCGAAGCCAATGCAATCGGGGACAGCAGGTACTATCGACTGATAGCCAATTAGGTCTCAACACCGCACCGGCGTTGGCCTAACGTGGCCATTGTAAATGGTGAGGACCGGCACGAATGGCGCTCACATAAGCCGCAGAGCGCCTCCTCCTCGCTCTCGCCCTCGTCCTCGAAAAGCAGGCCAAGATCGAGGACGAGGAGGAGGTGCTCTGCGGCTTATGTAAGCGCCATTCAAGACCCCGGCCTGCCTGCCGTCGGTGCGCATCTCATCACTGCCGCCGAGTAGTAGCGTAAGCCTCTGGCTTGCGCCCGTCCCGGCAAGCTTCCAGCTTACCGCGTGCGCGCCGGCGCGGCGCCGACCTGGAACGCACCTGATTACTGCGGCCACGCTCGGCGCGCTCGTCTGGCTATCGCTGATCGTGCCGCCTGGCCGGGAGGCCTGGGGTCAAGGCACCGTAATCTTCGCGAACTTATGCCCCGGGGGCACCACACATATTTGGGGACCGTCCACCACTAGTCAGTGGGGCACCACAACGCTCTATGGGAGTAACACGACGTGGGTGCTTGAACAGGAGGAGGACTATTCACTCACCTCCTCAATTATGGGCTTGAACCCCGGAACCACTTACCATTTCCGTGGCGCAGCCGAAACCGACCCAGGAACGGGCTACGGAAGTGACCAGAGCTTTACTACGCTGCCGGTTTGAAGCGTCGTGACCATCAATACCGGCAGCGGCTACTGGGACGCCGCCAGCTCCATCATCAGCTATAGCGCGAGTGGCGGCTCCACGGGCACCGTGTACCATTTCATCCTCCTCCAGTCGGCGGACGCCGCCACGCCGTTGAGCGGCTGGACGCGCGTCGCCACCAATATCGGCACGGGCGGCGGTTTCCCCATCCCGCCGGTCGGGACAGCCGCCGCGCGGTACTACCGCGTTGAGAGCGAATAGCGTGCACTCAGCTCGGGCAAGTTCCGGGCATTACTCGGCTGCGCGTCCCCTTGACTTTGGCTACGACCATCAACCGCCCCCAGATTCGTAAGTCTCCGGCCTGAGGGCGCTTACGCCACAAACAGAGAGGGCGACGCCGTGATGATACCGTCACCTGTCCGTGACCACACCGTATCCTCCCCGTGACCTCACCGTAGTACCTCTGATAGGCTATCAGAGGTACTACGGTGAGGTCACGAGGAGGATACGGTGTAGTCACGGTGTGGTGAGGGCGGAGTTGGCGTGGGGAGGTGACACCGAAGGCCTTTGTGGCTAAGGTTTATAGCGCCACAAGGTGGGGCCGGAGCCGAAATAGACGGCGTTGGATACCACGGCGAAGCCGCAGTTCACCGGGACGGGCGCGCGGTCGCTACGGGCGAGCACGCCGTGGACAGTGTCGAGGATATAGACAGCGCCGGCAGTCAGGCCGACGAGCTTCCCGTCCGGCAGTTTGCCGAGTGAGATTTCGACCTGGGGACCGGGCAGTTGGACCGCCCCGGTGACCGTGAGGGAGGCTGGATCGAAGATGAAGAGCTTGGAGCCGACGGTGGTGAACACCTGCCCGTTCATGGCGAAGGTGGCCGGGTATTCGCCGACGCCGGGGACGAGCGCGGCCTCAAATACCTTCTGCTTCTTGCGGGGATCGAAGGCAAAGAATTTCGCTTCCTTCTCGACGGGTCGGCTGCCGCCGCCGCCGTAGTTGCCGCTGCCGCCGAAGATCAGCCCGGTTTTGGGCTCCCAGGCCAGCGAGGCAATGCTCTGGTTGGTCACGAGGTTGCGGTAGTTCTCGATGGTGCGGTTTTGCCGCGGGTCCCAAACGCCCATCGCGCCGCCGAGTTGGCCGTAGGGCGGAGCGCTGCCGATGTAGATCAGGCCGTCCGGGCCGGCGATCATCGCGCGGGGGCGCAGGTGGCCGTCGCCAATGCCGCCGAAGCTGATGGGGTTGCAACCGTTGGTGGTGCCGAACCGCCAGTACGGCTTGGCCGGGTCGTAGAGGTTCATGACCGAGCCGACATAGTAGCAAAAGTAGAGCTGGCGATTCCATTCGAGCATGGAATAGACCTCGCCGCTGCGTATGCCCCCGAGGTGCTCGCTGCGATTGGCCGCTGGGTCATAGCGGAAGAGCTCGAGCGGCATGACGGTGCTGCCATAGACGCAGTTGGACGGGCCGGCTCCTACCAGGAAGATGCTGTCGCCGTTGGCCTGGTATTTGAAGGTGCGCTCGACGGTCTTGCCGGTGCGCGGGTCGCGCAGGGTGAACCGCCCGCGATCGAACTCCGTAACAATGCGGCCGTCCCGGAGCTTGAGCGGGGGCGGCTCGGGCCGGACCGCGACGCGCACGGGCGCCTCGTCGTCCAGGCGCAGGATGTTGGTGCCGAAGGTGGCATAGACGTTGTCATCAGCCAGGCGGGCCACGCTCACGGTGGACCAGCCGGGAGCGCCGCGCAGGCCGGGCGGCAGGATGCTGCGGTGCTGCCGGGTGGCGGGGTCGAACACCACCAGGTCGCCTACGGCCGTGCCAATGCCCACGTAAACTTTGCCGTTTGCCCCCACGGCGAGGCTGCGGGAATACATCTCGGTCGGGTGCATGCGGCCCAGGTCTTCCATGGCGCCAGTCTTCGGGTCGAAGCTCACCAGCTTCGCTTCGGGGAAGGTGCACGCGTAGAGCTTGCCGTCTTTCCCGGTGTCGAACTGCCAGAGATAGCTCTCGGTGGGGGAGGGCTTGCCCAAGACCTGGATGCCCTTGTCCGGCTGCTTGGGGTCGAAGCGCAGGATGAGTCCGCCGTCCCACGTGCCGAGGTAGATACGGTCATCGGGGCCGAGGATGAAAGCCCAGGCGCCGGGGCCTTCGGGGGCGTTGAATTGCTTCGCCTCGCCGGTATCGGGGTCCACCTGTACCAGGAATAGCCTGCCGCCGGTCTGGTTGAGGTTGAAGTAAAGCGCTTCGCCGCCGTGCCCGTTCGGGCCGATGATGCAGCCCATGAGACCGCCTACCCTGACCGGGATGCCGAGGGATTCGAAACGGCCGGCATCAGAGGCGGCGGCGGACAGGGCCAGGGCAAGGCAGGCGATGACAGTGAGGCAGTGGCGGATGTGGCGCATGGGCGTTCGTTTGTTGATTCAGAATCGAGCGCGTGCTCGAAGGCGGCAGCCCTCTGCCGCTTTCGAGGGCGCACCGCTGGCAAGCCTATGGCTGAGACGCTCGGCTAGTCCAGCAATTCGAACGCCGACGCCAGTTTGCGCTTCCGCTGGACGGACCGCAGGGCCTTGGAATACCGCTCGCGCAAGGAGGCCTCCTGCCGGGCCAAGTAAGCGAAGCTGACCGGTGAGGCTGCCTCCACGCTGCGCAGGAAGGACGGCGTGTAGCACTCCCGGTGCCGGGCAACGCCTTGCAGCAGCATCAGCCGGAGGTTCTCCCCAATCATCAGCCTGACCGAGTCCGACGGGGCTGAGGCGCTCCCGCAGGGAACCCTGAGCGCTCGTTGCGTGAAAGCCCACAGCCTGCCTGTGAGCGCATCGAGTGCGCCCAGGCCGGCCTGGCGAGAGAACAGGGTGTTATGCCGGTGCTTGAGGTCATCGGCCAGGTCTTGCAGGTCGTCCATGAGCTGGAGCACGACGCCGTAGGCGAACATGAACTCCGCTTCCTCGTGGGTGAGGCTCCCGCGCGTCAGCCACGCGTCGGCGAGGACTGAGGCTCCACCCTTGGCAATGCTCAGGCGCAGCAGCCAATGTTCGTCGTCCGCGGCGGCTGCGTTCTGCTGTGCAAGGCTTCTCATTTGCGCGGTGTGTATGGCCTGCAGGCTGAAATAGACTCCCGGGAACTCCGGTCGCGGATACTGCCGCTCGATCATGCCGATAAGCGCGCTGATCTGTGCGCAATGCGCGTTGGGCGGTGGCGCGGCCTGCCCGGCGAGCCGGAGTGCCAGCCAATCGCCCAGCTCGATCTTGGCTTCATGCCCGACCTGCACGTTATCCAGCACGTTGTCCGTCCAGGGATAGAGCATGCTGTAGGCAAAGACAGCCGGGGTGAGCGCAATTTCGGCGCCCAGGAGCAACTGGACGCTATGCATGACCCAGACGTTGCGCAACGCCTGGAAGAGGTCGGCGTCGGTAATGGCCGGCGCGAAGGCTTTAGCCTGACGCAGGAAGTGGCGCGTGGCCTCCATCGCCTCGGGCGTGAACAGGCGATGGATGGCTGCCGCATCGCAGGAGAGGTGTTCGAGTGCCATGCCGCG